>JAUNJG010000019.1 GCA_030533385.1 Eubacteriales bacterium
TCTTCCCTTTATTTTTTTCTTTTTTGCCAATGATAATTATACTCTAAGTTCTCCAACTTTCTCTCAATCCATGTCGATTCATTCATGACATCTCGGATTCCCAGGTGATATTGTCTCTCGCTATATCATCAATTTTACATGATACGAAACTCCATCTTGGTCACGTTGAAGATACCGGAATGTGCGGGGTGTTTCAGAATCAGAAATCCATAAGCAGGCATACCGGATGTAGCTCTAATATAATGACAGACATCCTGCACATTCATAGATTCGGATATCCTCCGTCTGCCGGCTAAATGCCCTCTGTGGTGCCTCTGTCCGGACGAACAAGACCGCTCTGCATAAAAGAGACAGCCACCTGGCTGTTTCATTCTAAAAAGGCGAACAGCCGCCGGGCAGCAGGACACACAGGACGTCAAACATATCAGGCGTTCATCCGGTATTCCAATCGCAGTTTATCAGCAATCAGGGCAATAAATTCCGAGTTGGTCGGCTTTCCCTTGCCTGCGCTGACCGTATATCCAAACAGTTCCTCCAGCACATCGATTCTTCCCCGGTTCCATGCCACCTCAATGGCATGCCGAATCGCCCTCTCCACACTGCTGGAAGTCGTTTTATATTTTTTTGCAATCGTAGGATACAACAACTTTGTGATGTAGTTTAGCAGATTCATGTCGTTGACCGTCATCATGATGGCCTCCCGGATATATTGATATCCTTTGATGTGTGCAGGAATCCCTATCTCTCGGATAATATTGGTGATGTCCGCCTCCAGACTGGTGCTGATTCTTCCTGCAGCAGCCGGTCTTGCTTCCTTCTTTCCCCTCAGCGTTTCCTTTTCCCTTTGACGCTCTATCATCTCCTCCCGAACCGAGGCGATCTGTACAATCCTTCTGGCCAGATTTCCCGTATCGTACGGCTTTAATATGTAATAAGACACACCCAGTTTGCATGCACATTCAATCATGGACTGATTGCCTATGGAAGAAAGAACGATAAAAGATGGCGGCTGGGCCAGGTTTTTATCGCCGGAAATCTTTTCCACGACTGAAAACCCATCCATCACCGGAAGAATCACGTCCAGGATGACGATGTCCGGCTTTTCTCTCACAATGGCACTGCAAGCGTCCATTCCATTGTCCACACACCCAATCAACTTCATGTCGCTTCTATTTTTAAAGAATACTGTCATCTCATTTCTTGCTGTCTCCGAGTGTTCTGCCACCAAAATAGTAATTGTTTTCATGATAAAGGCCCTCCGCGATTATTATTTCCCCTCTATTTTCCAGACAGACTTTTAAAATTCATATCCTTCTTATATTCCAGACGAATCTTGTCGGCAATCAATGCGATAAACTCTGAATTCGTCGGTTTCCCCTTCCCCGACTGGATGGTATATCCAAATAGTTCGTAAATGGTATCCATTTTCCCCCGGGTCCAGGCTACCTCTATGGCATGTCGAATCGCCCTTTCCACCCTGGACGGTGTCGTGTTGTGCAGTTCCGCAATGGAAGGATAAAGCTGCTTTGTGATGGAATTTAAAATATCCATGTCCGTCACAGCCATAGTGATCGAGTCTCTCAAATACTGATATCCCTTGATGTGAGCCGGAACACCAATTTCATGTATAATGTTGGTCACAATCACTTCCAGACGATATTCCAAATCGGCCTCCCGCTTTTCTCTTTCCAGCGAAATTACTTTTCCCTTGTCCACTTTTCCCACCTTTTCATCCTTGACATGCCGGATGGTGTTTACGAGAGATTTCTTATCAAAAGGCTTCATAATCACATAGCGTGCTCCCAAACCCAAGGCTTCCTTCGTTATCATCTCTCGCTCCATGGCAGTCAAAACAATAAAAGCCGGCTTTTTGTGCAGTCCTCTGTCCTTTTGTATTTCTTCCATCACCCCCAACCCGTCCATCCGGGGCATAATAATGTCAAGAAGCACCACGTCAGGGGTCGTCCGACGAATCATGGAAATGGCATCTATGCCGTCAACGGCCGTCCCAACCATAGTCATATCTTGCTCTCCCGACACGATGGCCTTCAGATTATGACGGATTCTTTCATTATCATCCGCAATTGCTACATTAATGTTTGACATACAACATCCTCCTGTAAATTGCAATACTTTATAGCATTATTATACATTTTCCTGAAAAGTAAACACAATTCATATTTATCGCAATTGTTTATGATATTTAATATATTATGATAGATTCCACCCATTTATGCCACTTTTCTAATCTTTTTTTACCAGTTCCGCCCTGCTTCACAGATTGACGCATGAATAAAAGCAAGCAGACGACAACATCCGCAAGGTTGCCCTTCTTCATTCTTGACTTTTTCAATTTTATGTGCTAAAGTTTTTATAGTTTTAACTGTTAAAGTTATAAAGCAAAAAGAAAGGGAGAAAATTATGAAACTGCTTATTCTACTTATTTATTTCGCAATTATGATAGGAATCGGCCTGTACTGCCGCAAACACGCCACAGATGTCAACGGATTTGTTCTGGGCGGGCGTTCCGTCGGTCCATGGCTCACCGCCTTCGCCTATGGCACCTCCTATTTTTCCGCTGTCGTTTTCGTAGGTTATGCGGGACAGTTCGGATGGAAGTACGGCATCGCCGCCACCTGGGCCGGCATCGGAAACGCTATCATCGGATCTTTGCTGGCATGGGTAGTTTTGGGTCGCCGCACCCGCATTATGACTCAGCATCTGGATTCTGCCACCATGCCTCAGTTTTTTGGACAGCGGTTTCATAATCAGGCGTTAAAAATAGCATCTTCTGTTATTATTTTTATCTTTCTGATTCCTTACACTGCTTCTTTATACAACGGACTTTCCCGTCTGTTTGGCATGGCCTTCGACATTGATTACTCCGTCTGCATTCTGCTGATGGCTGTCCTCACTGCCATCTATGTCATTGCCGGCGGGTACATGGCCACCGCCATCAATGATTTCATTCAGGGAATCATCATGATTTTTGGCATTGCCACCATCATCGGCGCTGTGCTGAAAAGCCAGGGAGGATTTTTGGCAGCTCTAAACGGCCTCGCAGAGGTCAGCGATGAGACAGTCTCCACTTCTCCGGGCATTTTTGCCTCCTTTTTCGGGCCTGATCCGCTGAACCTGATGTTCGTGGTCATTTTGACCTCTCTGGGAACCTGGGGACTGCCTCAGATGGTGCAGAAATTTTATGCCATCCGAGATGAGAGAGCCATCAAAACGGGAACCATCATCTCCACCATCTTCGCCCTGATCGTGGCAGGCGGATGCTATTTTCTCGGCGGCTTCGGACGTCTTTTCTCCGATCAGATTGACGTGGCAGCCAACGGCTACGATTCCATCATTCCGACCATGCTCCAAAACCTTGGGCCTACACTCATTGCACTGGTCGTGATTCTGGTGTTATCCGCCTCCATGTCCACTCTGTCCTCTCTGGTCATTGCTTCCAGTTCCACGCTGACCATTGACTTTTTGAAGGACAATTTCATCAAAAATATGAGCGAAAAAAAACAGGTAATGTTCATCCGGGTGCTGATTGTGGTTTTCATCGCCATCTCCGCCATCCTCGCCCTCATCCAGTATAAGAGCAACGTCACCTTCATCGCCCAGCTTATGGGAATTTCCTGGGGTGCGCTGGCGGGAGCTTTCCTCGCCCCGTTCCTCTACTCCCTATACTGGAAAGGGACCACCGTTGCGGCCTGCTGGGTATCCTTCCTGTTTGGAACCATCCTCATGATTGTGGATATGCTGGCTCCCGCAGTACTGCCGGAGATGCTTCGCTCTCCGATTAACTGCGGTTCCGTCGCCATGCTTGCAGGCCTTGTTCTTGTCCCTGTTGTGAGCCTGGTTACGCCAAAGCCAGATAAGAACCTGGTGGAGGACACCTTCTCCTGCTATGACAAGGACATCGTGGTGGCACAAAAGTCTAACCTTGGAAAATAATATTGAAAAGTTCTATTTTACATTTCATGCACAGTAGGATAGGACGGCAGCCCACCTTTCGCCATGACACTTCTGGCACAATAGCGGTTGGAAAAGTCCAGATAGGCTTCCAGCCGCTTTTCGGTGAGGCTGTCCACGCTGTCCGCCGTGACCCCATCCCGGTACATCTGATAGAGGAAGGCACCCACAAATCCGTCACCGGCGCCGGTGGTGTCCACGGCGGTAACTTTTACCCCCTGAGCAGATGCTCTTGCATTTTTTGTATATGCTCTCGCACCTTCCGCTCCTTCTGTATAAACAACCAGCTTCACATTTCCGGTAAACAGTTTCGGCAAAGCCCGCTCCGGATTCGTTTCCCCGGTAGTGCCTCCCACCAGAGGAGAGAAACTCTCCACATCCTTCATGGCAACTCCCGTCTGATGGGGAATAAAATCTATCAATGCTTCTCCTATGGCCAGTAACCGTTTCATAACTCTCCCTCCTACTCGTATTGAAAAGATCTCCATGGATATATTGTCAGGCTTTCTCTCTCCCCCACAATTTCCAGTCCTTTTCTTCTTTCTCCAGGATAATATCTCGTAGTAAAAACCATTTCCCCGCCGTTGAGATAAATCTCAATCAGAGAGGAATCCATGAGAATTCGTACTTCTTTACATTCCCCCAGATGTGCTTTTCGAAAATCTCTCCCTTCTCCTCCGCCATTGAAAAAGCTGAGGGAAGCGACAGAATCCTGAAAAGTAAATGCAAGATCGCCGTTCATAATGATTTCCTTTTCCTCCTTCGGAGCAGAAAATACGATGATGGCCTCCCAGACAGCAGGCGCTCCCTCTTCCAAAGATATGTATCGGATTTTGCCGCCTCCGCCCTCCCTGATCCATGGTTCTTTTCGCAGAGCTTCCATCTCCTTCACCGGATTTTGCAGTATGATATTTTTTTCTTGGTTTAACTTCAGCTCCCTCGGTATGGTGAGCGCATGCTGCCACCCCCGGCGAACCGTTCTCTCGTTTCCATAATAAGTGTCAATCATTCCTGCCCATCCAAGGAGAATGCTGCGACCCTTTCCGTCCCTAAAGGTCTGTGGCGCATAAAAGTCAAAACCTCTGTCCCATTCTATAAAGGACTGCCTTGCGTCTGTCACAGTCTCTTCCTGTCCTTCCATCGACACTTTGGCGCCACCGACACCATCGCCGCCGGAGCCAGAATGTATCTCATAGAGCAGGGATACCGCATCCCGGAAGATGTGCAGCTGGCAGGATTTGGAGACAGCTCCATATCCAAAGTTGCCTCTCCTCCCCTCACCACAGTACATTTTCACTATAAAACCAGCGGTATCGAGGCCACTCGACTGCTTTTAGACATGATAAAGCATCCCGAAACTTCCATGAGAAAAGAGCTAAAACTGGGATTTCATCTAGTCGAAAACCAATCCTATCGGAAAGAATAAAAAACATGAAAGAGTCTATCTCCCCGAGATATAATCATTCATCATAATCCACTTGACAAGTATCCGAATTCAGACCGTAATATATGTATCTGAATTCGGATACTTTTTTTGAAAGGAGATTTTATGGACACATTGAAAAGACAACTGATGGAACTCAATCAACTTTGTAACGAAATTGACGGTATATATCATGATATTGCCCACAGCCATGGTATCTCTGATAACATTTTCTGGATCTTATATATTTTATACAATAGTGATACCCCCATTTCTCAAAGCAGCTTGTGTGAGAACTGGTTTTTTTCTAAACAAACCGTCAATTCTTCCATCTCTTCCATGACAAAACGAGGATGGGTCACTTTAGAGGTCGTGCCGGGCACCAGAAATCGAAAAAATATTTTGCTGACGGAAGCCGGACAGAATTTGTGTGCGAAAGTCATAGGGAAAACCCACCAATTGGAACAGGCTGCTTTTTCCAAAATGTCTTCAGAAGAACGAGAAACCTATATTTCCTTGTTCCGCATTGCCAACCGCCATATGCGCTCTGAATATAACAAACAATATGAAGAGAATCATTAACACTCTTTTCTCTGCGTCCCGCGGAGCAACAATAGAAAGGAGCCATGATGAAACGGCACTCTTATTTCATTCCCTTATTTGTAACACTGGCATCTCTCGCTGTCATTTACCATCTTTTTCCTGAAACTTTTACCAGAAGAAAGCAATATGTCAATATTCGATTGCAACATGCCATAAAAATCATTCGAGGCAGGAAAGGAGACGCCGATGACTATACAGCTTTCTGACCATTTTACTTATCAACGATTGCTGCGATTTGTCTTTCCTTCCATAATCATGATGATGTTTACTTCCGTTTACGGGGTAGTGGATGGATTATTCATTTCTAACTTTGTAGGGAAAGCCGCCTTTGCAGCCATCAACCTGATTATGCCCGTGGATATGATTTTCGGCGGTTTCGGCTTTATGCTGGGAACCGGCGGAAGCGCTCTGGTTGCAAAAACTCTGGGAGAACAAAAGGCTGCGCGCGCCAAGCAGTATTTTACCATGTTAATTGTCGTCACCCTTTTGTTAGGCATCCTTCTCTCCATCATCGGCATTGCTATTATGAAACCAGTTTCCATCCTTCTGGGCGCTGATGCCCAAATGCTGCCGGAATGTGTCACTTACGGACGTATTACCATGGGATTCGGCGTTGCCTTCATGTTGCAAAATGCCATGCAAAGTTTTCTCATCATCGCAGAAAAACCTAACCTGGGGCTGGCCACCACCGTGGCTGCCGGACTAACCAACATGATTCTGGACGCATTATTTATTGCCATTTTTCACTGGGGCGTGGCGGACGCTGCCCTCGCCACAGGATTAAGCCAATGCGTCGGAGGGATTCTTCCTTTTTTCTATTTTTTTAAACCAAATAAAAGTCTTCTCCATTTTGTTAAAACCCGCTTGGAAATCAAGCCGATTTTAAAAGCCTGCATCAACGGTTCCTCAGAAATGGTTAGCAGCGTTACCTCCTCCATCATCGGAATCCTTTATAACTTCCAGCTTCTGAGCCATGCGGGGCAAAACGGCGTTGCTGTCTATGGTGTTCTCATGTATCTGCAATTTGTTTTTGTATCTATCTTTCTGGGATACTCTATCGGAAGCGCCCCCATCGTGGGCTATCATTATGGGGCAGGAAACCATGAAGAACTGCAAAACCTATTCAAAAAAAGTGTTATTCTCATGATAACTATCGGTGGAGGCATGGTTCTCACCGCCCAACTCCTCGCCGTTCCTCTGTCCACCCTGTTCGTCGGCTACGATACCAATCTGCTTATGATGACTATTCGCGCTCTGCGTATCGCCACTCTGGCATTTCTGGTCACGGGTTTGAATATTTTCGTCTCCTCTTTTTTTACGGCCTTAAATAACGGAGGCGTATCCGCAGCAATCTCCTTTTTGCGAACCTTCGGCTTCAAACTGGTCGCCGTGCTGTTACTCCCACCTTTGCTCGGCCTCGATGGAATCTGGTTGTCCGATGTGACAGCGGAAGCATTCTCCTGCCTATTGTCTGTGTTATTCCTGATTATCAACAACAAAAAATACCATTATTTTATGCAATAACCAAAAATTACCCAGGCGCCCCATGGCAACACGCAAAGCACCAAAAGAAACCAACAACCAATCGTCAGTGGCTCTGACTGTTGGCTGTCGGTTTCTATTTTTATTATTTCTTTAAGTGGATCACTATATCAGATAAAAAACACCGGAAACCTGTGACAGTCTCCGGTGTTGATGACCGGGTTAAACAGTCTTCTTCCATTCGAGGTACAGACTTTTCACTTCATTGATCGGCAGTTCAAACATGCTGGCAAGGTCATTCAGTGACAACGTGTTGTCTGTCACTTTACTGAAAAACACTTTCACCCGTTTCAAACGCTCTTCTTCTCTTCCTGCCTCTCTTCCCTCTTTTCTTCCCTCTTTTCTTCCCTGCTCCCTGCTTTCCTCCATCCTTGCTTCCATGATGTACTCGTCTCTGGTTTTGATTTTCAGCATTTTTATCACGTCTCCTTCTGAGCCTAGATACTTCACGAATTCCCTGAATCTTTCCTCTTTTAGCAACATACTTACCTTTTCTTCAAATACGTCCAGTGCCAGGTTCTTGTTGTTTGTCTCTTTCACGCATCTTCTGTACTCTTTATACAAGGTCGTGAGTTCTCTGGCAAAGAGGGAGTACTCTCCTATTACCATGTGGCTTTCCTCCGTCAGTATCAAAACCCTTGCGTTTAAAAAATGGTTGCTGCCGCTAAAGTGTATCTGGGAAAAGTCCAGCCAGTAAGTGCCTTCTTCGTACCTTACATGCCTTCTGTTTTTTAGGGTCTGTTCTGTTTCCAATGGGAACACCACGCAGAATATCGGCTCCTGCAAATCCAAGATGCCGGTTCCGTACATGTTTTGGTTCTTTCTAAAGACATAGTATGTCATGGTCTGCACATAGTATACCAGTATCCTGAAGACGATGTTCGGTGACCAGGTTGACTGCTCTTCCAGCAGGATTATGTGCCTGTCGCCCACAGAAAAGGACACGTCGTTATAGAATGACTTGAAGATAGATGTGCTGATTGCCTCGTCTCTCACGTCGTCCTCTCTGAGGTTTGGGTCGTAGGGGATATTCAGAATATCGCACACCCTCTTGAAGATGCCGAGGGCAAGCTCCGTGTTCTTGAATGCCTTTACGAACAGCTCGTCCTTTGACTTTGGGTTTGGTGTCCCTCTTCCATGGGAGGTGTCGTACCCCATGTAACAGAGGTAGGACATCGCACTTTCGTTTTCCAACAGAGACTGTATCGTCTCCTTTATCTCGGCGGACACTTCAAACTTCTGCCCGTCGATGTCGATTTGGAAGGCACCGACGGACTCTTCTCTCCACCGGAGACCTCCTATCTCGTCTTCTTCATTCATAATGCCCATGGCACACCACCTTTCCCTCATTATACCACATCCATAACGTTTGTCCAGGCAGACAGTCAGCCCTAAATAGGCTCACTTCACACCGGTGCTTCCATCAAAACCCAGGTTACAGCCGTCTGGAACGAAACTCCATCTCGGTCAAGCATTGTCAGCATTTCCCATTTCTACTATATTATACCACATCTGTATCATTTGTCTACACCATTCGCATCCCTCTAAAAAAGAAATACCCACCTGTGACAGTGGGTATTCCTGATACTGCTGGGTTAAACCAATCACCTTTGGGTGAAGTCCCTTTTGTTACCTTGTGAAAAGATGCTGGGCTAAAGCATTGTACAACCATCTCAACCCAAATGGGCTGCACAAAGATCACTACCTATTCCTGTACTCTCCTGTGTCCCAGATGGTAATATGTCTTACTGTGAATCTAGTTGGGCCTTCTTCTGGTAAAGGTATTTCCTCTCTTCCAACGAAACTATTAGCAAACCTTGTGCTGGTACAACTATACGGTTTCCATACTGGATCTGGTATATGATTTTCATTAAATTCTGCATCAGATTTCATAAAACATCTATAGTTAATGAACTTTTTCTGATCCATCCATGTGACATCCACGTTGTACCATTCTCCATCCACACAGACCTGATTCCAGGCATGATTATTTCCACTTAAAAAAAGATTTTGCACACTAACTGCATCAAGTAAAGTACTGTAAGCAAGTGCATAACCTTGACATACTGCCTTTCCATAAAAAATAGGGCCTACTGCTCTGTACGCCCCTTTTGCCTCATATGTATAATCATATTCACAATTCTCACACAACCAGTTTGCTAAAAGCAAACACTTGTCCACATCACTATAGTTTTCCACCCCGTTAGGAAAGATAGTTGGTAAAATAGCACTTATTTTTTCTTTAACCCGTTTTACATCCTCATCACTACCTGCAACATTATAGTCTATAATCCCTTTGTCCTGTGCCCTTTTTCTCCAGGAGCCATTCACCTTCTCATAACCGATGGCGGTCACTTTATCCCCAATTTTTATCCCTTTGACAATAAACTCAAAATCCCCAAAATCTTTTTTACCTTTGTAAGTTTTTCTGTAGACCCCGACCGGCGTAATCAGCTCTATCATCTTAGGAGACTTACTGTTATTAAAACGAAAATTGCCTGTAATCTCAGAACCACGTCCGTCAGTGTCTGGATACAAGCAATGTAACTCTACCTTATATTTATTTTCTTTTTTCACCTTTACTTTGTATGTCACGGTTTTCTTTCCGTATTTCGCTGTCAGCGTGGTTGTTCCCGGATTTTTTCCATAAAGAATGGCGCTTTTCTTTCCCTTTCTTTTGACTGTTGCTATCTTTTTATTTTTCACGGACCACTTTACTTTGTACTTTGACTTCTTGATAGTAATTTTCCCACCACACGTGTCTTGCATTATAGTGATAGTCTTTTTAGGCTTCTGTTTTTTTGCCTTTGCTGCCTGCACCTCCACTGTGCCTGTGGCAAAACACAAACCCAGCACACCGACGGCCATCAATCCGCTAAATAACCTTCTTGTTTCTTTCATAATGTTACCTCCTTCATTTTACTACATAGTTTAACATAGTTTTGGTTTTATATAAAGACCTTTTTATAAAGCTTTGTTCTCAAAACTAACCATTTCAACATGGGACTATGCATTGGCAACATCCCGTGCCATCTTGCTTGCATAAGGAGGTGGTATTCCTCGGTTAAAAAGGACATCGGCCCTTTCGAGCCGGTGCCCCTGCGTGCTTGGCTAAATTAGTGTTTCCGTTTTCTTTTAAATCCGGTAAACACCAGCACGTTTACTGACAAGATGCCGGTCAGCCAGAACAAAGCGGACAAGACATCCTTCTTCTCTCCGGTCATTGGCATCCTCATGGAACCGTGGTTTGTCACGGTGTATGTCAGGTTGTAAATATTGTAAGTATCGTTTTCCACGGAATAGATGGCATTGGTCAAGTCGATGTTCTTCGCCGCCGCCTCTTCTTCCGTCACCGCCATCGGTAAAGTCACGTCGATTGGCTGTGTCAGGAGGTTGTGTCCCTTGACGGTTTTTATCTCCGTGATGGTGTAATTGCCGCACGGGATTTCATCAAAGACCACCTCTCCGTTCTTGCCCGTCGTCAGTTCCATGGCAGTCCATGCTTGATCATCCAGGCTCTCCAGTTTGAACGTGACGCCTTCCAAAGGTGTCTTTCCGTCCTTGTCAAGCTTCACTATGTTCAGTTTACCCTGGTTTGGTATGTTGGTAAAGGATGCGGACATTTCTTCCGAGAAGTTATCGACATTAATATCGAACCTTACGGAAACATTGCCATTTTCATCCCGCTCCTTGACACCATTCCTGATTCCATCCACATTGTCAAGCAGGTAAACTTTATTGTATTTTTTCTCCGAGAGATGATAGATTCCCATATCAAGATTTCCAAAAGCTGCCTTCACAACGGCAAATCCGTCATTGGTAAACTCCACACGGCTCTTGTCCGCAAAACTTAAAGATTTCATTTGGTAATAATCTCCCTTCATCGTCTTCCCTTCTAAGGCGAACATGAAATTCGGGAAGTAGGAGTTCGGCTTTCCGGCGCTGTGTGCGACCAGATAGTCGTAAACCTTTTTGTCCATCTTTTTCTCAACGACTATACCTCCAAATCTCACGGTGGTGTCGTTTATTATCTTCGTCGAATAGTATATTCCGTCAGGACTGTTTCCTGCGATATTTGTTACTGTTCTTGTCTCATAATAAGGGACTTCTGAAACCTCTTTCCATTCGTACTTGATTTCGTTCCCGTTATCGTCAAACTTCTTTAAGTCTACGGCGTCTGCCTTCCATGAGGATTTGTCATTCAGGGTCACTTTCCCGTTCTTGACATGCTGTCTGCTCGTGGTTATCTTCCCATCAATCTTTCTTGTAAATGTGACGTCAAACTCCTTCACAATCTCCCCGTTGGCGTAAAGGCTGACCTTTATACTGTCTGGTCTTACTCCAAAATAATCATCGCGATCATTCCATGTCTTTTGCACCGGACAGTGGGTGTATACCTCATGTTTGTTCGTGATGGTGGTAACAGTATCCGTCGTCTGTGAGCTGCTCTCCACGTATCCCGTCCTTGGGTTGTCAGTCAAAAATTTCAGATTCTGGGAACCTGCTGACCTGTCCTCCACCCACTCATAATGGTATTCTGCCCCTCTGCTGTCATAAATCGGAAGCACTTTTGCCGTCGTGTATTTCCAGCTGTTGCTCTGGTCCAGCGTCACCTTTTCATATTGAGGGAACGGCTTTCCGTTTTGCAACAGAGTAACGATGACTTGTGAAGGTCGTATTTTATCATAATTGTTATTATCATCCCATACCTTACAAACGGTGCGGCTTGTCTTCGGATCGTTAGTGAATTCGTTGACGAAGGTCACAGTGCTTGGATGGTACGGGTCAGTGGATTCTGTGATTTCCACATTCCCCACTTGCTGCCACTTCGAGCCTTGCGGAATCACTTCCGAATAGGTGTAGTCCGTCACTGATTTTCCTGCCGGAAGGTCAAGCCATGGAACCGTCCAGTTATTTTCCGGTGTGAGATAAAATCTCTTTGCGACGACGCCCGGATTGTTCTTTGCGTAAGCAAGGATTTCCAGCTGCTTTGGCATATTTAATTTATCCTTCTTTAACCATTTCTTCGTGATGGTAGGACACGGAGGGTTTTCAAAAGTGACTGTGAACTCATAAGTCCCGTATTTTCCACTCTCGTCCACTTTGAAGGATGCATCAATATCGTCGAAATTTGACACCAGTCCTTCCAGCTCTCCCTTTTCAGGGGGCTTGGTTAAATCAATGTTCGGAATGTATGCAACGTGGGTGGACTGCGTGATTAAATATCCTGCCGGCGCCTCCACCTCACGTATCTTGTAAAGATACTTCGCATTTTTGTCCTTTGCGTAAAGTCCTGTCGGAAGTCCGGTGACAGAGGCGTCTCCTCCATCATCCTTGATTTTCGTCATACTTGTGAGCCTTGCCACTACGTCACCGTTTTTCACCATAAGTTTTCCATTTTTGTCCACAAGGTCGGTGACTGCCGTGACCTCATATTTTGCCTCCAGTGTAATGTTCTTATCCTTTGAGGAAACTTTTCTTATGACAATGTCAATCTTTTTCTCCTCGTTTCCGATTTCCATGGAAATTTCAGGATGCTCCACGGTAAACGGCTCAAAGTCATAATCGGCAGGGTCCACAACATTGATGGTCACCCGCACGTTCGTGTCGCTGTTGTTCAAGGCAAATTTGGAACTCTTGTCGATGACAATGTCCACTGGCAGGTCACCCTTCTTTGCGTCCTTCATGTAAGGATAATTCGGCGAGATGGACTTTAAGTCTGCGTCTTCCACATCAATCGGGATAAGCAGCCCGTTAGAGTATGCCTGATAAAAGTCAAAGTGTTCTGCCTTCAACTTATTGTGCTTCTTCGCCTTCTCACTTACGTTTTGTCCGTTCGGGTTAAAGTAGAAATATCTGCTGTATACCGGATAAGCAACGATTCCGGTGACCGTCGGCTCCACCGTCTGCAATGGTTCCGGCTTTTCACTTCCTACATAAATCGTTTGCAGGTAGTTGGAACCCTGGAACATGGACACGGTGTTGTTTAGGCTGTTCGTGGAGAAGTTGGACAGGTCAAGACTCTTCATCGACTCGTTTGACATGTTCCTAAACATGTTCTCCGCAAAAACCATGTACTGGGTGTCAATGTTATTAAACACAATCTCCTTTAGATTAATGCAGTCGTAAAACATGTCAGAACTGTCAAGGTTAAAATAGATGACCTGGTCGTTCTTTTGTGAGGAGATAAAGGCGGTCTGCCCATCCCACCACAGTACGACCGTTCCGTCAGTGTCGGCTGACACGTCCTGTTTCTCCTTTCCTCCAGGTGCCGAAATGTGCGTAAAAATCACCCGCTCTGCGGACTTGATAATAGGGTTTAACTTCTTCCCGGTCGTCAGGAAATAGTTTCCGTGACTTGTGGCAAAGTCTTCCTCCTCTTCTTCCAGCAAGGTTCCCGCCATCATATCACTGACCTTTGCACCGGTGCCGTCACAGGAGAGGGTAAAATAATGTTTGTTTTCATCCCGGACATAGCCTTCCGGCGCAGCAATCTCCATGATGTAGTAGTCTCCAAGGAAGAACTCGTCCGTCGTTTTGGAAGGGTCATAGTTGTCCTGTCTTGTAAAGTAAACATAATCCTCATCAGAGGATACTGCGGTTGATATCAAAGAATCCTTTGCATGTATCAATGTCCCCGCATCATCATAAATATCCTCGTTGGCGTAAAGTCCAAAAGTGGCTCCCGCCAGATTGTCCGTCTTCTTCATGAACCCTGCGGCCACTGACAAAAGCTCCGTGGCGACGGAACCGTACTTGTTCACTTTGACTTTTCCCATGATTGGATGGTCTTTGAACACGAATGGTGTCGCCTTGTTCGTCTCCGGCTCCACAGTGTAGACCACCTCCCCGGATTCATCCAGGGTGACATGGTCTGCGTCAATAGTAAAGTAAACGTCCTGGTATTTAAAATTAGGGTCGGTGGATTCGATTCCGTTGTCCTCCTCTGTGAGCAGGTATCCATAAGGAGCATCAATCTCCCGTATCATGTAATCGCCGTAATCAAGGACACAGTCGATTTTTCCAAGCATCTTCTGCTTTTCTGCATTGGAGGAGCCTTCCGGAACCGCACCGGTCGTCACCCTTGTGACCTCGTCCCATTTTACGCTTCCGTCCTCCTGCACTCTCTTTTTCCTGACGCTGTAGACGGCGCCGTTTAATGGTGCCAGCGTTCTCGTTGAGTATTTTTCAAGAAGAATCTTTGCAGGTTTCGCCTTGTTGTTGATGGTGTAGTATTTCTCCTTGATGCTTTCTTTTTCTTTCTTGCTAAGATAGTTTAAGTCAAATCCCGAATGGACGAATCCCTCCATCCTCGATTCCTCCATCGTGCAATCCTGCGACACGATGTATAGGTCACTTTCCTCGACATTGACAAACTCGTGGTATGGGGAACCTTTGGTCTGCTTCAGATAATAATCTCCCTGCACCAGGTACGGAATCCAAAATTCCCCTCGGTTGTCTGTCCTGTATGTTCCGAACACGGAGCCGTCATTCCTGCACAATTCAAACTCCGCATCCTTCTCCCTCCTGGAATCTCCGGACTCATTGGCATCCATCTTCTTCGTGATTCTTGCAAAGGTGTAATAAACCTTGCCCGGGTTGTTTCCTTTGAAGGAGTATGCTGTCGTCTCTCCCTTTTTCACCATGGTGATTTCTGTCCCCGTGGAATAAATAGGTGGCATCAGATGATAATCGTCGTCGCCATCCACCTGAAGGACGCAGAATCCCTCCTCGGAAAGCTCGTATCCTGCCGGGAAGTATTTTTCACAAACTCCCATCTCATCCGTCTTGTAAGCGTCACCGATGATGGCGTCCTCAAGACTTTTTACAAAGTTCTGTCTCCTTGCCTCGTTCAGGGTGTCCATCCCGTTCAAAGTGTCTTTTGCTGACGCACTGAGCTTTGCCATGTCAAGGATGTAAAATACTGCACCTGCTTCCGGCAGGGGACTTCCGTCTACCAGGTTGTTTCCCCTTCCTGTGTAAGTCCTGTCGATTTCCCTCGGTGTCTTGATTTTCTTAATGGACAGGTAATGTCTGTTGTCCGGATTTTCCAGATAATAATAAAAAGATTCTGTGCTTCCCTCTTTCACTACAAAGGTTTTGTCTTCCACGAAGTTAAAGCCACTAGCTCCCTTTGTCTGGGTTAAAGTGTAAGTGCCAGGCGCCAGCTTCTTACTGATGGCGTAACCGTTGCCATCCGTTGTCAACTCCTCCACCTTTGTCCCATTCTTTTGTATCTCAAACACAGCGCCACTCTCGTCCTTCCTTATGACAGGGAACGTGCCGTCCGCCGCAATGTCGTCTGCATTTCCTGTTTCCGGGCTGACCGTCATCTTTTTAATCTGTACCCGTCCAGGGTCCTTATTGTAATCAATACAGTCCCCGGCAGGAAGTGTGACGTTTTGATGTTCCTCGTCTATGATGACCGTGTAAGGTCCGATGGCGTAGGAATCATTCTTGATGGTTGTCTGGGTTAAAGTGTAAATACCGAAAGGAATGTTCGTCCACTCAACGTAACCGTTGCTATCCGTCGTTTTTTTCACGGAATAATGGGTGCCGTCCTTTAAAACGTGGGCGCCTTTTAGTTCAAAGGTAATGCCGGATTCCGCCGCATTGTTCGTCTTCGTCCCCTTTAACTTTGTAAACTGGAACCTTCCGTTCTTTGGCTCTTCCTTCACTACGACTTCCTTTTGGATGACCAGCTTTTCTGACTCTTCTGCATTTCCCGTTATCTCTATCATGTGTACCGTGTCGTCCTTCTTAAATCCCGGAGGGGATTCCGTCTCTATCAGGTACATTTTCCCTGCCGGAAGATTTGGTATTGTCACAGACAGGCTCTCCGGCATGGTGATGCTCTTTAGCAGGGTGTCCTTTGGCAGGGCGAATCCTTTGGAATTGTACAAGGTCTCCGCCGCCCGCAGTTCGTATTTCGCTCCAACAGGGGAATACTTGGCATCATACTTGTCCGTTGTTGCCACTTTCTTGACAGTAAGTTCCAGCTTTTGCGGCTGGTTGTAAAAGCTGAAGGCAAGTCCTGTCGTGGTGGCATACTCTGTATCCGTCTGCGTCGCCTGGTCAAGCCGGACGATATGTCCCGGGGAGGAGATTTCCACCACTTCCCATTTCACAGGCCCCTGTGCCGCCTTTTTTGCTTCCAGGTCAGCCTTTGCCCTCGTCTGTGCCTCTGTCAGTGCTGCCTGGTAAGCTGCGGAATAATCACTGTAGCAGCCACTCGCAAGCTTTTCCGCTTTCTGCTCTGGTGTCATACTTCCCCATGATTTAACATACTCTTTCAGTTCCGATTTTCCGTATCCCACGATTGGCCTGTCCAAATCAATCATGTATCTTCCGTAAAGGTCCGGCTTTGTTGGATCACTGGAAGTCTCGACGATTTGCTCCGTGATGTTTCCGGAGGCGTCCGTGAATCTAATGGTAAACTTAGTCCCTCCCACCATGTTTTTCGTGAAGCTGTCATACTTGGCTATGTTAATAAAAACTTTCTTGTAAGTCTTTTCTTCGGCTTCCTCATTTATAAAACCAAAGTCAGGTTGTTCTTCTCCTCCTGGAGGTGGTGGTGGTGGCGGGTCAGGAGAAATATACCGATAGTATGGCTGATGCTCCAGGTTGACATTTTCCACGCAAGCCTTGCTGTTCTTGTCGTATACTTCAATTGTTCCCTCAGAATAATGTCTCAATTTAATAGCCTCAATGTCTTTATATATCGGTTTTACCACCGTGGCATAGTCAATTCCCAAACTGTCAGCCAACTGTTTTAAAGCGACCTCTGCATCCTTTCCCATACTTCTTGCCCACACAAACGTCTGGATAATTTTTCTTAACAGTGTATTGTCCGCATCTTCTCCCTTCTCCTTGAATTCATCAAAATAAATCAATGCTTTTGCAATATCTTTTACATTTTTTCCATAAGGCTTATCTGTCCGTGACGTCCAGGTTCCTACCTTAAATACCGTTTTTGTGTAAGCGTCCTTTGGATGTCCACGTCCGAGAGCATACCCACAAAACACTCTTTTTTCTCCATCATCCGTCTCCATGGTGAAAAAACGAAATGGTGTGCTGGAGGAATGTCCAAGCTCCTCCACCGCCAGCCCGTTATGTTGGGCGGGGTTGCTCATTAAGTGATACTCTTTTGCTTCCGCAGTTATGCTGGTGTCTTGGCTAAAGTGAAGAAAGGTGCAGCAAATAACAAGAAGCAATAAGAATCGAATAAAAGATTGATTAAATAACTTTCTCATCCTTGACCTCCTACTTTAATGTGAAATATCCGGGATTTCCGACTGCGTCATATCGACCATAATAGGAATCCACATGATAGCTGCTGTATTTTGTTCCCATTCCACCTACCAAAGAACGTGCATTGAAAAACATTTCTCCGTCCAGCAACGGTCTGTAGATAAATCCGGCTCCCGTCCTTTTCCATACGGCGTAGAACGTAATGGACTCCGTGTATTCATCAACAATATTGCGGATTGACTGTTGGTTTTGGTATTCCGTTGACGTTGTGAACTGGTTCGTACTCCATCCTGCAAATTGGTATCCTTTTTTTGTAAACTTATTCTCATTCAAATTCACATTTTTATCTCTCTCCACCTTTTGTTTGTCCATGGTTCCGCTTCCACCGTTAGAATCAAAAAGGATGAAATAATTTTCCGGTTTCCACACGGCGTATAATGTCTGTTTATGTCCAACAGTACCCGCACTGTTAAAAAGCGTCTTCACGTCTTTTATTTTGTCATCATACTCCGCATCCTTTGAAGCAGGATTACTGCTCCATCCAACAAATTTTCTGGAAGAAGTCGGCGGGGAAGCGTTTGGATTACCGGTGTATGTCCAATCTTTTGGAAGTCCCGATATTGGTGGCGTTTCATCAAGGTCTAGCGTATTCTCTATTGCTTTTCCTGTACCTCCATTTGGCTCATATCGCATCGTCCAGTAATAATCCGTCCAGTGTGCGGTAAAATCCTTGTTACCACAAATACTCAGTTTCTCACCTGGATTGATTCCAGATGCTCCATCGTCGTATGTCCAGTGAGAAAACTTGTAAAACTTTTTCCTTTGAAAAGAACAACCTGCCATTGTATACTCTGAACCACAATCTATACTGGCCTCAGATGTACCAGTGGACTCGCTATGATCACCAGGATGGTATTTGACTGTAACTTTTGGTACACTAAAATTTAAAGAATACCAAGACCCATTTGAACGCTTACCATTTTCATTCTGTATCATTCCAAAGTTAGACAAGTTTATAGTGTAAAATACATCAGTCTGACCAGAATTATGTTTAGGAAGATAATTAGTATCAGGATGAAATTGTCCTATAGTTCCATCTCCCTTAGTTGCACCTACATTTTCACAATCTGTATGACCTACCTTAATATGATATCGAACTTTAATAATAATGTGTGAATAACGGCTGTTAGGATCATCTGGATTCTCATGAACTGTGGTCATTGTAGGAGTTTCCAATGACATATCAATAACATTTGATGGATGATAACCTTCAACCCATGATCCCGTCATAGAAATCGATCTAGGAGTACTGCAAAAATTACTCTTAGTCTTGTTACCATCTTTTTTATCATCCCACGAAGTAGTTGCACTTACTTTAAACCGATATTCTTGTCCCTGAACATAACCTCTAAACATGATATAATTATCGCTTTTTCCAGGCCATGCCGTTTGTGGAGGTGGATCAGCATTCACTGCATCCCATCTCAGACACAGCACCCCTGTCACAATCAACGCCACGGCGAGAAACGTGGTTAAAGTGTTGACGACCCACTTGTTTTTCATTAGTTTCTGTATCTTACAAAACATTTCATCTCTCCCTTCTACATTTGGTTCATTTTTTCCAATGATTGATGTTTCAACGCAGAACGGTAAAAAACATCTTTCCACCGCATCATTTTGCCGAAATCCTTCCTTCTGTCCGACTCCATGTTTTTGTATCACTTTGATTTTTGCAAAAATGCACAAAATTCCAATGTTTTAAAAAAGTGACGAACCATCCCTGTGCCTTCCTTTTTTCTTCATGATGAATTTATGAATCCCGATGATTGCAATGGCGATAAACGTTCCCGTCAGCGCCGCATTCCTGTAAGTGTTCATCCATCGGGAATCTATGTGCCTTGTTTCCTGCTTTTTCGCTTCCTTTTTAACTTCCTTAGTGTATTCTGTCCTTTCTCCCGTCACAAACAGCCGGTGTGAATTGACCCCGTATGGGGTACAGGTAATCAACGTGGCTAAATCCCTGCCCGGCACTACCGTAAGATTTTCCGTCTCTTCCGGCTCCACCACCTGTATCCTGAAAACCCGGTAGCACAAAACCTGCCCCGCACACTTTATGAAAAAAAGGTCATCCTCCTTCATCACTTCAAGGTCTGTGAACAGTTTTGCCTTGTTTAGACCTGTGTGACCCGTAAGAACAGTGTGGGTTCCTTCCCCACCTACAGGCAGAGAGGAACCCTTTAAATGACCAATGCCATTCTCCAGTGTCACTGTGTCCGTTCCGTGAAAGATAGGAAGCTTTACGTCAATGACTGGAATTTCTATGAACCCCATCAGCCCATTCCCCAAATCCAGCAGCTTGTCATAGGATTCCTCCCATTTGGCAGGCTCCTCCGTCTCCATGAAGGGGTCTGTCAGCTTTACCTGATTTTGGTCTAACCTGTCGTTATACCACTGTGCTTTTTCAAGCATCTTGGTTAAACTGTCTGGCTTCATGGAACTGAGCCTTTCTTCATACAGTCCGACTTTTGAGCCTGCTTGTCTTGAAAACAGCCAGTTGCTAATCCAGGGATAGGCCATGAACATCGCACTTATCACAATCAAACAAACTTTTAAAACGGTCTTTCTCATTTTTCTTCCTTTATCTTAACCGCCTAGCATGTTCTCTTCTTTTTGGCAAACAGAAAATACAGGCTGACGATGAAACCAACGACGCCTAAGATGGTAACCAGCGACATGCCCACGCCACCTGTCATTGGCAGTAAGAAGATAATGCCGTTTTCTATCGTGATTAACACCGCAGCGCTCTCAGAAGAAAGGGAAGCCTGTGCATTTTTCGTCGCATTAATCTCATTGAGTCCCAATGACAGCTGTCTGACTTCTTTTAAAGTCGCCTGAATGTCGTCCACCGTTGCAGAGGAAGGATTCAAGTCACTGATGAACATATTTTGTTTGTCTGTAGTTCCCTCTTCCAGCGTATCCAATGGTGTGCCGTCAGAAAGAGTAAAGGTGTGATCGTTATTTGGATGTTCCACATCATAATCCTTTGCCGCGGTCATGTAATGCACGCTTGACGGCGTGATATCACGACTTGCCGTGTTGATTACGATGGAAAGTTGATTTTGTAAGATACTGTAGCCCTTTGCTGTGGCAATCTCCGTCATGGCATAGTTGTCGCCTTCCAGTCCATGAATTACCATCTTGCCTTCCTTGCTCGGGCTAAACACAGTCGCCTTTTCCTTGGCGGCTGCCTTTCCTGTTACATAGTAAAGACCGTCCGTGGCAGACTGTTTCGCCTGCACATAGTAGTCCTCCGTCTCGTTGTAAAGTACGAACTGTACCGCTTTGAAATCCTCCTCCTTTTTATTGCCATCAGAGAAGGTCTTGGTTAAATCAATACCGTAGGTGTATACAATAGAGCGGTCTTCCAAAGTGTTGTAATAATTGTCGCTTGTTCTCTTCCAGACAAGGGTAACGTCGTTTGGATTTCCCTCATCTCCAAGTACGGTGGTCGCATTAGATTCGAGAGTTGCCGTGTAGTATGCAACCAGATAATGCTCCCCGTCGTAGTATTTTTTATTAATCTCTCCCAGTCCTGCCTTTGTCATGGAAACATGGATGGTCGTTGATTGATCCTGTTTCCCTTTCGATTCCTGACAAGTGAAATTATAATTGGTTCCATTTTGCATCGTCCAAACGTCGATGGCATGGGTGGTATCGTTCACCCTTGCAGGTTCTTCTGCGTTGTAAATTGCGATTTTTAAGTCATTGTTGTAAGAAAGTCCATTGCACAAGGTGTCATACAAATCATAGACTTGAAGGTATGTCGTGCTGCTCGTAATCCTCGGAAGTTTTGATACCAGAATGTAATCTAAAATATCACCCTCGGAAGCTGTGACAGTCGTATTGTAAATGTAGTCCCCGTTTTTGTCCGCATTGGTAAGCCATGCACCATAATCCGTACCTTTTAAGGTATCCCCATTGGTCACTATTTCCGCTTTGTTTGAGTATTCTTCTCCTCTGTCCACCCTGTTTCCAGGTGTGTAGGTAGCAGGACCTTTGGAATCGTGGTTCAGTCCAGGTGTACCGTAGGCATTACGCACCAACTTGTCTAAATCCGGGTGCCCCGTCTGGTTCTTAGGGTAGCAAACGATGTCGTAAAACCATTCCTCCCCTTTGATGGTCGTCATAGGAACCTGCACAAACCATGGATTTACGGTATCCGTGACATTTTCCGGTACCTTCGTCTCCACGATTAAGTAAAGTCCCAGGTCGATGGCCTTAATCTCCGTAATACCATCTGCATCGGTTTCTGCAAAGGCGACGCCAGGCGCATGGTCATTTCCTTTTTCGGTAATGTATTTCTCCAGCTGGTCTTTCACTGTAACACCAGCCTCCTTGTCTAAACGTTCTCCCTGGGAATTTCCAGTTCCTTTTCCTTCCTGCTCTGAGGTGGAATAACTTCCGCTGTATCTGGTTATCGCCAGCTTCTCTTTCAATGCGTCATTAATCTGCTGGCTGGAAAAATAGTTCACGCTGTCAATCAGCTTGTAGGCCACCTTTCCCTTTCCCTTGCTCGCCCTGCTGTACTGCTGAAGACCGAGAATGTTCATTAAATCCCGGTCAACACCGTAAATCAACATACTGTCTCCATTGACTCCATCCTCGTTGATATCAGTCAAAGTCTTCACATCACCCACCCGCAGATAGGTAAATTCCACGCCTTTGATGGCGTACTCCTTCAAGGCATTTGTCGCCTCCGCATTCTCCTTTCCGTTTGATGTGATGTTGATGGTTTTTCCGTCCGGTGTGTTCAGGGTAGAATCCACCCCGTTGGAATCGTGGTCGGTTGGTGACCAGTTAAACACATAGCCGTCGTTTTGCGCTGAGGTGAAATCGTACTTTCGGATTTTAATGGAGCCTACCGCATCCTTGTCGATAATGTCGAAATCCCCCAGGTCGTTATCGACGTCCGTCGCATTGTTTCCATTTGTCCCTGCCTGTGTATTGTTCACGTTCGCAGCATAAGCTGGCGGGACGTAATACGTCAGCGGGGTTAAAGCCAAAGATAATGCAAGTGTACTAACCAAAAATCTTTTTACACATTCATTCTTTTTCATACTGTGACATTCCTTTCTTAAAATTTAACGATTGCTAGTTTTTGTGATGTGTGTGTTCTTTTATGTGAAAATGATTTTGGTGGTAATACAAACTTTGCCTTTTTTCATTCACCTCCGTTTTACTTATTTCTCCACCTTTCGGTGAAAAGGCGGCACAGGCTGTGACACCTGCTCCGTCTGTGGGGACATGGGGCTTGGCTAAAGAACTGAAAAGACTTCGCTACAGTGCGTAAATCTCCGGTTCCTTCACCAGCACAACCCTTCCGTCCTCCTTAACGCTTTCCTTCTCAACGTGAAAACCAAAGTCCAACATCTCCTCTTTGGTAACCACGCAGGACATGTCGGCCCTTGGCACCGACCATACCAGTATTTTGCTATCCTTAAAACTGTTTAGGAAACTGGACAGCATAACTTGATAATGCTCGTTCAGCTTAAAACAATTTTCAATTCCAATCACCTTTTTCCGTGATGGTTCTCCCAGGTAAAGTATCAGTTTGATAAAACACGAATTGCTTTCAAGACCTTCCAATACCTTGATACCACAGGCTGGCCTGCTTTTCCAATTGTAATTCCGTTGCATAAACTTTATCAGACTGATTGGGTAGTAATCCTGCCTAATGTAAGGGATCTTGGCTAAAACACTCCTGCCGGCATCCCTTACCGCACGGTCTCCTAAGTCATAATAAAACTCATCATCAAAGTAACTGTATGGTCCATACATCGTTACTGACAAGAGCTTACCTAACTCAGTCACCTTTGCCGTTTCTGTATCACACTTGTCGGAACTTTTTGTTCCTGTGTCAAACAAACTCATCTGATTCATGACATCTCCTCCTTCTTGCCTCATTGCGGGAAGTTCCCATAAATAAAAAATACCCACCTGTGACGGTAGGTATTTCTGTAGGTGATGTGTCACCCTTTCTCTTTGTGATGGTAGTTATTTAGGAGCTTCTGGAAAAATTCTGTGAAATCCCTCATATCATAAAAATAGTTCGGGTAGGCTTCCCTTAAAGCTTGCATGGACTTTGCTGAAACCATCACCACTTCATCCCCCTTCACTCTCTGTTCTAGGCTATTGTAGAAAGTGATGGCTGCCATTACTTGCGTCTGTTCAAATGTTTTTATCTTTACTGTGCCGCTTTTCACGTCCGTAATAACGACATAGAATAAATCGTCACCACGCTCCAGCGTGTCTGTACTTTCCAGAATTGTGATACCCTTTGCAAGACGCAGGATACCACAGGAATCCTCAATCCGTGCCAACTCCTCTATCAGGGCACTAGGGTTCTCCTCACACCCGTTGGTGCCCTCTTGCTTGGCTAAAATGGAAGAGGTGATAAAAAGAAAACGTTTCATCTCCTCCGAACCTCTCCCGGACTTGTAATTCTCACCCATGCCATTCCCCAGAATCTCCACCGAAGTTGCCCAGGAGTGCTGTACCTTTGTCCTTACCTGTATCTCAAGGAAAATACCGTTACAGTCACCCTCCTTGTACTCGTAAATCATGTGGTAAGAACGGTAACCGGAAGAGCGTGGCTCCTTCATGTAATCGGTTTCCCTGAGAAGTGTAAGACCTGACAAATGCTCCTTGCACACCTCTACCGTCTGATAGACCTCCTCCACACTGTCTACGATTATCCGGCATCCTCCTAAATCCTGCATGGAGCTAAGTCTCATGGTTGGGAAACGTTCCAGCTTATCTACGATGGATTCCATTCTTTTTAATCTCTGTACGACATTTTTTGTAGGGAACAAACTCTTTAACTGCTCATACGTCCTCTGTAAAGGGTATGCGTGAGAAGCCCTCCAGTTGTGTAGAATTTTAAGGGACTCCCCGTATTCTCCCTTTGCAATGGCTCTTCCTGCCTTGTTGATTTGTTTCTTGAAATACTGTGGTGATTCCCATTTTTCTGTATTTGTCATTGTGATACACTTAATGTAAAGCTCTTCTAATTCTTGCATCCTTTTCCTCCAAAGTGTTGTGTGGGTAAGATGGCTCCAGCCTTCGCTTCGCTCAGGACTGGAGTTGTGGCGGCTGCGCCGCATGGCTGGGGTCACCCAGAGGATTGCTGCGGCTGCGCCGCACAGCTGGGGTCCCCGCTGGGCTAAAGACATCTTGGTAGTACTGCGGCTGCGCCGCACAGCTGGGGTCCCCGCTGGGCTAAAGACATCTTAATAGTACTGCGGCGAAGCCGCACAGCTGGGGTAGTGGCTGGGCTAAAGAGATACCCATGGGATTGCTGCGGCTGCGCCGCACGGCTGGGGTCGACCCCGCTGAGCTAAAGACATCTTAATAGTACTGCGGCTGCGCCGCACAGCTAGGGTCACCTGCTGGGCTAAAGACATCTTAATAGTACTGCGGCTGCGCCGCTCGGCTGGGGTTGACCTGCTGGGCTAAAGACATCTTGGTAGTACTGCGGCGAAGCCGCACAGCTAGGGTTGGCCCCGCTGGGTAGGGGGCT
Organism: Eubacteriales bacterium; assembly: GCA_030533385.1. GTDB lineage: Bacteria > Bacillota > Clostridia > Lachnospirales > Lachnospiraceae > Anaerobutyricum. The sequence continues at coordinate 25,371 of JAUNJG010000019.1, forward strand.
TGGCTAAAGAGAGATACTTGGCTAAAGAGAAATACCCAATCTCTCCGAAACCATTGGATTGTTGGCAATCGCTAATCTCACAATCTCCGGTGTTGATTTCTTCACGTATGCGAGCGCCCTTCCATCCCTTTTGACTGCTTCTTTGCACAGTTTTTCCGTCTGCTCTTCTATGGTTGACAGCATCATAGGTTCTGCCTTGACTGCCGCCATCAGTATCTTTTCCGTCTTTGTGAATACGTATTTCAACACTTCCGGGTTTTGTTTCACTGCCGCCAGGCAGATTTCTTCATCCTGTCTTACGACATCCTTCAGTGCATACCCATTGTTTCTCACGGCAAGAAGACACTGCTTTCTTGTCTGCTGTGGTTTGTACTTTAGGAGGTGCCCTCTCTTGGTTAAAGCCATCTCCCAATCCTTCTCGGTAGGGTGCTTCACGTAAAAGATTGCCGCCCCGTTCTTCCTAATGGCTGTTTGTAATTTCCTTTTATTCTCATGCAAACCTCTTACTCTACCGACATTGCAAATGCGCCGATTACTGTTCTTCAATCCACCACATCACGGTAACTTCTCTGCACAAGTTCATTAATCTTCCATGAGATTCTTTCATCCATTTAAGCCGTACAAAGTGAACCGGCTGATGAATTCCTATGATCTCATCGTTTAATTCAAAAGTAAAATGCACAGCCGCCTCGCCATCCCCTTGCCGGACAACGAGAGGCCCCACCGATACAGCTGCTCCACATAGCAGAGCACATCCCGGTATGTCTCAATATCGTTATCGGAATAAATGGAAAGCACCGCCAAACCATTCTTCATTGATGCAGCGTCATTCCTACAGACTTTTATTGGCTGGACAATTGATGTCGGATATTCTGCGGCACAGATTAGTACAAGAATTCCAAATGAGTTTATAGCCCGAATCATATATTGGTTATTACTGATATTGGTTTTTGGAATATGCGTGGCAGGGGCAGGGATTCTGGTAATACTGATAGAAATAAAGATTATGGAGATATATAAGGAAAACTGTTGGAATGTTATTACCCTACTGATGATACTGACAAGCGTTGCCTTCATCATTTATTTTGGAGAATCAATCAAAAAAATAATGCCCATAAATCTTTTGTTCCTTTTACTATTTATACAGGAAATATATCTTGGAATCCGATATTATCTGAACACTCTTTACCGGACAAAACGTTAAAAGAGAGGGCGGCAGTATTTTTTTGCTGTCGCCCTCTTGCCACTTATAAGGATTGGTTCTTCGATCTAATTCTTTCGCCATATTCAATGGTACTAACCACTAAAGAAATTCTAAATATCCTGAGTACAAATCTATCTCCTAATCTCACTTATAATATTCTCTCTTCCCATTTTCCATGCCGGAATCATCACTGCCACCACCGCAATTACCACATTCAGCACCATGATTCCCATTAAAACCAAATTTGGGACCTTGGAAGTCAGATGTAAAAACTGAAGTACATGAGCCATATAATAATCCATCACTCTCCTAAGAACCAGATTATAAAGCAGGAAAACAAATACATCCGCCAGCACCCCATATAAAATTCCTGTCTGCAAAATCATCTTATAAAATCCTCCGTCTGTGATTCCCATTGCACGAATGATACCATATTCCCTTCTTCTGGCAAGAATTGTATGGTTCATACTATTTACAATATGGAACAGGCTAATAACCAGCAGGATCACCGCAATACTGGAGAAGAAAATCTGCTGTTGCTTGAGATAATCTTTCTGCGTTTCGATTGCAGAAGTATAATCCTGCAATACTGCCTTGGGAACATCTCGGATTACCTGCAATAACTGATTGCTCACACTCTCTGCATCTGCATCATCAGCTGATGATGCATTGATAAAACTGTAGTCCATAATTCCAAAGTTTTCTTCCATCTGTTTGCCAGTCATAATCACACTCTGAGCATTTTCCCAGACTTCCGTATTCAGAAAATCTTTCTCCTGTGCCAATGGTCTGTTTACGATTGCCGCAATCTCAAACTCTTTCTCAATATAATTTTCTTCGCCACTTTGGAATTTTAACAATTCATCCGTATAGTTTTCTGTCTTTGGTACACGAAGTGTAATCTTATCTCCCGGCTTCTTTCCGTAAAAATAATAATTTCCCTGACCGTCCATATTCGCCGTCACAATCACTTGATTATTATTTTTCAGTGTTTCCGGCTGAATCTCTCCCTCCAGAATAAAATCCTGAAGCTGTTTTATCATCGCTTCATCATAACCGTACACATTGTATTTGATCCGGTAATTTCCATCTTCCTGCTGATTACAGATACCATCATATCTCTGAATAAAATACGGCTCTTGATTTTGATATTTGAAATAGTCACTCCATTCTTCTTCTGACAAAAATTCATTTTTGGAAAGCTGTAATTCTCCCATCGTATACTTTGTTGCATATACCTTTTCTGTTTCTGACATGTTTTTAATCTTATCTGCTACAGCCTTTGGAATTGTGTCTTTCAGCGAATCGGACTTTAAAGAAATGCGGTACTCTGAACCAAGTCCATCATCCGACATCAATGAAAGTTCTGCGTGAATCTTCAAGTTTTCTACCATATAAGTAGTACACAGGAAAATACAGCCACCAATAGACAAGGATAACAAAATTCCAATCACTTTCCGTTTATTGGCAAACATAAATTTCCGTACAACTACATTTGCCATATTTATATTACGCAGGGCATAGATTTTCCTTCTTTTTATAAAAGAAGTATCTTCGCTCATTACTGCTTTTAGCGAATGCTTCCGAAGTGAACGAACTACGATAAAAGAAACCAGCGCCAATGAAATCAGCAGAAATATAAATCCAAATACCATTGCATCCACGGAAACAAAAAACTTTGCAGCATTCACTCCTTCTGCCAACGTATGATCAGCGACAGATAAACCAGCCTCTGTACCGCCAATTCCTTTTCCACCAAATACACCACTAAGCTTTTGATAGACAAGGCTTACTATCCCATTTCCTAAGAAACACCCTAACGGATAGCCAATGAAAAATAACATCCACAGTTCCAAAAGTAATGTACCGCCAATCTGCGCTTCACTGATACCTAATGTCTGCAACATTCCGTACTCAGAAATTCTCTTCGATACAGAAATGCTAAATACACTATATACTACAAAAAGACTGAATAGACATAACAGGAAGATCATCCCGTTATAAGCCAAATTATAGTCACTCTGCAATCTCAAAACAATATAGGTGAAGTTTCCTTCTTCATTGGTCAGACCAAACTTCACAATTTCATAGATACTGCTTGGTGCTTCTCCACCAAGATACCGTGTAACTTCATCATTTCCGACTACTGCTTCAGATGATAATTTACGTTCATGTAAAAAAGCATCCAACTGTTTATATAACTTCTCATCTTCGTTGAATCTGAGATATAAAAACGTCTGACTTCCTCGACCTTTAAAAGAATCACTTACAAAAACTTCCATTTCACTGGAACTTGCCGCCCATTCGCTTTTCAGAACACCGGTAACAATATACTCTTTTTCTCCAATGCGAAGGGCATCTCCTAAATTTCCCGAAAATCCGAGATTGCTAAGCACAAATCCATCCGCTGCAATTTCATTCTCTTTCTTTGGGGATCTTCCCTCTAACAAATCTCTGTGTGCCATCTGGCGATAAGTTTCATCGGTATGGATAAAACAGATCAAAAATTCCTCTGCCACAACGTCACGAATTTCCATTTTTCCACACTGTTCCAGTGTATATCCTTTCCCTTTCTCACCGTTTTCTACTGAATTGAAAAGTTCCTTGTCCGTTTCTATATAATAATGCCAATCTCCGTAAATGGTTTTGCTGTTTACTAAATCATTTTTCTGACTGCTGTAAATCAAGGAAGAAATTCCTGAAAGCAATGACGCTGTTAATAAAATACTTACAAAGATTGCCCACGTCTGACTTTTGTAATACCGCATATATTTCCATGCCAACTTTAACATACGGCATCACCGCCTTTTGCCGGGAATCTTTTCTTTCCCGTGACGATCTGACCATCTTCGATATGAATCACTCTGTCGCAAGTCTGTGCAATGACTTCATTATGCGTTACCATGAGAATCGTCTGATTGTATTTACGGCAACTCGTTTTTAATAACCCCATAACCTCAATGGTTGTGGCTGAGTCCAAATTACCGGTCGGTTCATCGCAAAGCAGAACGCTTGGTTTATTTGCCAAAGCTCTGGCGATTGCAACCCTTTGCTGCTGACCACCGGATAATTCATTTGGATATTTCTTGCGTTTCTCCCAAATACCCAGTTCCCGTAACAATTCTTCGATATATTTGCGGTTAATATGTTTTCCACGGTCAAATGTAACCGGCAATGCCACATTATCATACACATTCAATACAGGCATCAGACTATAATTTTGGAATACAAATCCGATATTTCTTCTGCGGAAAATCGTCAGCTCTTTTCTTGACAGAGAACCAATCTCTTTATTTTTTATGAAAATCTTTCCACTTGTGGGATTATCCAGTCCACCAATCAAGTTAAGACAGGTAGATTTACCTGAACCAGATGTTCCTACAATGGCGACAAACTCGCCTTCTTCCACCTTTAGATTGATATTCCGCAACGCCTTTACCTGATTGTCTTTTTCTCCATATATCTTCTCAACATTTTGTAATTCTAAAATACTCATCCGTCACCACTCCTTTTTCTTGATACATCCAGTATAACTGCCGCATCTTGCAATTTCTTTACAAACGGATGATTAGTTCTTACAGTTTTGTAAGAACACAGAAAAACAACTGCCTTTCCCATACTCAGAATTTACTGTCATATAACCTTTCTCTTTTTCCAAAACCAAATTAGAGAGGTACAAACCAATACCTGAGCCTTCCATATTTTCGACTTCCCGACTTCTATAAAATCGTTTGAATATCTCTGTCAGCTCCTCTTGTCGGATGCCACGCCCATTATCTGCAATCTGAATCTCTGTATATAAATCATAATTTATTACACGAATAGAAATTGCACCTCCCAAATCCGTATACTTAACGGCATTTTCCAACAGATTTACAAATACTTCTTCCGTCCATTTTCGATTATGATACAATACGCTGTCTGCAAAGGGTTCCAATGTAAGGTTAATGTTCTTTTTCTCCAGTTTTTCATAAATCGTGTCTACTGCGTCTAAGATTGTCTGTTTTATTCCTGTACCTTTTACTTCAAAACCATCAATATTTTGCTCCAGTTTTACCATCTTTGATAAAGACTCCACAATCCAGTTCAGTTTATCAACCTGACGCTGCATTTTTTCAGAAAACATAGCTTTCCGCTCTGGTGTGATTTCCTCTTTACTTAAAATTTCAGCATAAAGAGAAATGTTAGCAAGGGGCGTTTTTAATTGGTGAGACATATTGGATACCAGGCTTTTTACCTGTTCTTTTTCATACTCTGCTCTATTCACATGATTATCAAGCACGTCCTGAATCTGCTTGATTTTACTGACAAGAGCAGAATATTCCCCTTCTTCCACATCGGAGGCTGCAATCATTTCCCGATTTAACACACTGTCCAGCAAACGATCAATCAGGCGATAGGTTTTTCTTTTTTGATATATGTTGTATCCAATGGACAAACACAAAAGAACTGCTAAAATCATCGAGAGCCACATTTTTTATTCCTTCCAGATATATCCGATTCCATGAATGGTTTGAATCCATTTCGGCTGTGATATATCATCCTCTATCTTTGTACGAAGTCTGCTGATATTCACAGACACCGTATTGTTATCTACATATCTCCCATCACTATCCCATATCTTCTCTAAAATCTGCTCTTTAGAAAGGATATGGTTCTTATTCTCAACCAAATACATCAACAGACGGTATTCCAATTTGCTAAGAGAGATTTCTGAACCTCTTTTATATACTTTACAAGTACTCTGATCTATGCTTAATGAACCTGTAACAATCTTTGTACTTTCAGATTTTTCTTGAAGAATCCGCTTCATTCTTGCTTTTAATACACCCAGAGAAAATGGTTTTGACAGGTAATCATTTACCCCTAATTCTAAAGCCTTTATCTCATCCATTTCTGTATCACGAGCAGTCAGCATAATGATTGGAACATTGCTGTAGCTACGAACTTCTTTACAGAGTTCAAAGCCCGTTCCGTCCGGCAGGTTACAATCCAAAAGTACAATATCATAACCACCGTTCGCGATTTCTTGTAAACCATCTTTTTTTGTCCCTGTCTCTGTCACATCATATCCATCACCAGAAAAGGAGAAGGAAAGTCCCTCTCTCAAATCAACATCATCTTCAACTATTAGAATTTTATATTTTTCCATCATGTGTTTCCTTTATTGCTTCTTTTTTCTTTTCGCCAACCTACTTTTGCATTTACGCAAAGTTACCGTCAAGTAATCGTTGGCAATTTTCTTTTCGATTTATCTTTTTGCAGAGTTCTTTTTCTTCCGGCTTTTAATATCCAGCCAGATGCAGCAGCCTTTTGCGTTCTCCCTGTATCTTTCCATCCAGCCTGACCACATACCCGATCACTGGGTATTCATATCCTTTTCCTTCTGTCTTTGGTACTTTCGCTGACATTAAAATCTCACCGTACAGCTCTTCTACCTTTTCTTCCTCAAATACAGGCCTTCCCAGGCGCTCTGTCACTTCATACAGTTTTCCACTGCATTTCTTTGCCAGAATCTTTGCCAAATGGTTTCCACCACGTCTGCTTCAGCTCCTGTGCCCGTGTTTCATTCTTTTTGTTATGACGCTCCACACATGGTTCTCCATCGTCCCCATGTTCCTGTATTCCAGCCCTTCCGGTG
>JAUNJG010000094.1 GCA_030533385.1 Eubacteriales bacterium
GGGGTATAACAGCGGAAGACAAGAAGGATATAACAGCGGAGTACAGGAGAACGTGCAAAAGCTTTACCGCAAGGGATTTCCCAAGGAGAATATATCTGAGCTGCTGGAAATACCGATGGAGAAGGTAGAGGAGTATTGCAGGGAAGATGGATAGTTCAATGTTCCCAGTTCACTTTAAAATAGAGAAGGATGCATAGGATAACTGAGAATAGGGAACCCGCCGGGGCTGCCAATCCCATGGGATATAAAGTGGAGGGAAAGAGAACCGAGGCCAGGTAGGCACCTGGGATTCGGATCAATATGATAGATAAGAAGTTTTGTATGAAGGATAGAGAGGATTTTCCGTAGGCACAGAAAAATCCGCTGAAACAAAAGTGGATGCCTGCTATCATACAATCCAGGACATAAGCTTTCAGATATTGGGTTCCCATGGCGATGACGGCATTATCTTTGGTGAAAAGAGAGAGGGCGGTCGGAGAGAAAAATTGGAAGGAAAATGCCATAAAAGCGCCAAAAATAACTGCGACGGAAGTTCCGTACCACAGAATTTGTCTGGCTCGATCGTTGCGTCCTGCACCTACATTTTGGGCGGCGATGGCCGAGATGGAAGCGAGCATAGCAGATGGAACCAGAAATAAAAAGCTGATGATTTTCTCGACAATGCCGACGCTGGCGGCGGCAGTCACGCCCCGGCTGTTGGCAATGGCGGTGATGAACAGGAAGGATATTTGTATGAAGCCGTCCTGACAGGAAACGGGAATCCCAATTTTTAATATATTTCCGATTACGGAGCCGTATGGGCGAAAATCTGATTTTTTAAGAGAAAAACTGAATGTTTTTTTGCGAACCATACGATATAAGGCAGTGGCGACGCTGATGCCCTGAGATAATACGGTGGCGAAGGCTGCGCCTGCGGCACCGAGCTTTAGTCCTCCGATAAAAAGAAAGTCAAAGGCAATGTTACATACGCAGGCGACAGCAATAAAGAGGAGTGGACTTTGGGAATCTCCCACTCCTCGAAAAATGCAGCTGATAATATTGTAGGCGACGATGAGTGGAATCCCGGCAAAGCATATCCTAAGATAGATTTTTGTCTCAATCACTGCTTCCTGTGGAGTAGACAACAATGTGAGAATGGCATCAGTGCCAAGCAGCAGTAGGATCGTGAAAAATACAGAAAGAAAAGCAAATAAAATTACTGTATTTCCGATAGACCTGGCTGCGTTGCCTGTATCCTTTTTTCCGATGGCCTGGCTGATGTTGACGGTAGAACCCATGGCGAGGCCTACAATCATGACAGTGAGCATATGCATGACCTGGCTTCCGATAGAAACGGCAGAAATGGATGCGGCGCCTTTAAACTGTCCTATCACATACAGGTCAGCCATGCCATAAAATGTCTGCAAGAAACAAGACAGCATGTAGGGGAAAGAAAAGGCGGCCAATCCCCGAAGCAGGCTGCCGGATGTAAAATCTTTTTCCATAATAACGATTTAGAATCCAAAATAAAAATGTAATTGGATGTTTCCTTTCTCCCCGGATAATGGGGGTATATAGAGAACTTGAAAAAATAATGAAAAATGCGGTTCTCTGTCATATAATGCATCATCGTACATTATAACATTATATAAGATAAAAAATAAAAATACAATAAATTTTGCCCTCCATTTGGGAAAAAGGCATATACAATCTTCCATGCGAGCAGGCTTGTGTCAAATGTTGTCCATGCTCGGATGTGACTTTGTGGTTCCTGCTATATAAAATTTATATATAAAAACGATAGAAAAAATATATTGTCTGTGGTATAATTTCAAAATGTTGTGGCCTTTTTGGAGGAAAGGTTATCGAAGATGAAAACAATAAAAAATAAGAGGAGAAGTTTCGGCGGCGGCAAGGACTGCTGGTTGTTGGCGGCGGCATTTTGCGGTCTGTCGGAAGAATATGGGGATATTGCCCGATGAGAAAAGCACGATGGATGATGGGGGGAGGAAAAAGTTAAGTGCTATGGAGAAAATCTTAAAAAAAGAGTTTGGCTTGGATGGGAAATATAGGTTGTCGATGTATGCGATGATTCTTATGTTTCTTATTATCTCGATATTTTTTTATGTGAAATTAAAAAGCAAGATAGAGAGTGTGGTTCTGGAGGAGGCACAGAGGAACATTACCAACATCAGTGAGTTAAATGCCGATGCCGTGTACAGGGAAATTTCAAATCGACAGATTTTACTAAAGGCGGTGTCTGACAACGTTGCCGCAAGTCACATAGAAGATGTGGATGAGATTATAGATAAAATGTTGTTGTATGTGAACAACTACAACTTTTATAATATGGGTGTCATGACGCCGGATGGCATGTTGCACACGACCAGCGGCAAGGTGGTAGATATCACGCTGCAAGATTCTCCTTATAAGGATGCCCTGAACGGACAGCCGATGATATCAGAAAGTTTTATGCCTTTGGATGGAGGGGATAAAAATGTAAATTTGATGTCAACGCCGGTATACATAGGAAGAAAACTAAAGTATATTATCACGGCCACCTATTATTCTTATGATTTGGCGGAAAATATGAACACGAGCGCACTGCATGATCAGGGATATAATTATCTGCTCAACAGCCAGGGTGATATGGCGATTTACCCAAAGGCAGGAGAGGATAAAGAATATCTGGATTTGATGAGGCACATCAATAAAAACATGAACATTTCTCCAAGTCAGGGAAAAACCATTGATTTTGAGTATAATGGAGACTTATATTATGCTCATTTTGAAGATTTACATATCAACGATTGGTGTCTGATGACTTGCTATAAACAGGAAACCGTTTTTCAAGGATTCCATGCGATTTTGAGCAGTGTATTTCAGTGTATGGGCTTTTTGTGGATACAGATTGTGTGGTCCGTGGCCTTCATTATACTGCTGTCTATTCGATTTCAGGAAAAAACTCACAAAATTGTTTTTTACGATGATTTGTTAAAAGAAAAAAATGCGGAATATATGCGAATTTACTTCCAGCATATCCCGGAGGATAAAATGGAACAAAAGGCCTTCATTGCCCTGGATGTAGATAAATTTAAAGAATTTAATTTTATTCATGGGAATGAATCCGGTGACCGCCTGTTAAAATATATCAGCCGGACGTTCCACAAGGTGCTGCCGAAGGACGAGATATTTCGCTATTCTGCCGATTTGTTCGTCGCTATGGTAGATGGAAAAAATAAGGAGGAGGTGGAAAATAAAATAAAAAGCCTCCTTGCCCGCATTGTGGAGGATATCGAAAAAAACAAAATACAGCCTTTTGATATTTCGATAGGAATCCGCATGTTGAAAAAGGGAGATGGCATCAGGACGGTACATAGCGATGCACTCATTGCCAAAAAGACGGTAAAGGGAAACCATGTACAAAAATATGCATTTTATGATGAACAGATGAGGCGGGAGCGAATTGAGTTTATGGAAATGGAATCAGACTTCCACAGAGCTTTAAAATATGACGAGTTCCAGGTGTATTATCAACCGAAATATGACATGCGTACAGAAAAGGTTGTGGGAGCGGAGGCGCTTGTCCGCTGGGTGAAAGAAGATGGAACTATGATTTCTCCGGGGGCGTTCATCCCGTGTTTTGAAAAAAATCGTCAGATTGTCATGCTGGACGAAATGATGATAGAGAAGGTGTGTCATCAGATGAAGGAGATGAAGGAAGAAGGAATCGAGGTTCTTCCCGTGTCAGTGAATTTGTCCAGGGTTCATCTAAAATATCCGGGAATTTTAAAGAAGATAGAAGCGGTTTTGGAGGAGACGGGCGTTAATCCGTCAAATCTTTCCTTTGAGATTACAGAGAGCGCTCTCTATGAAGACAGTGAGCCATTAAAGAAGGTAATTGACAGGCTTCATAAGCTGGGATGTAAGGTCAATATGGATGACTACGGCATGGGAGTTTCCGGTCCGAACTCTTTGATATCCAATGAGTTTGACGTGATTAAGATGGATAAATCTTTTATTGACGGAATCGGAGAGAAAAAGGCGGAGTCCGTCATTCGATCTACCATCTGCCTGTCAAAGGAGCTTGGCATGACCATTCTGGCGGAGGGAGTGGAGGAAAAGAGTCAGGCGGACACCCTGATGAAATGGGGATGTCATCTGGCGCAGGGATTTTATTATTCCAAACCCGTTCCGGAGAGTCGATACAGGAATCTGTTAATAGAGAACGAAGGATAGGATGATAAGTCTTCGTGAAATGTAACAAAAAACTCTTGTATTATAGAAAATAATAGGTTATAATGTCAGAGACAATTTCATGAAGTCTTCGGGGTGAGGTGTAATTCCCTACCGGCGGTAATCACAGATGTGTAAGCCCGCGAGCCGAGAGGCAGGATTCCGGTGAGATTCCGGAGCCGACGGTCATAGTCCGGATGGAAGAAGATTGGAGTGTACAGCCAATGTGTCTCAAAGAGGAGACAGCTTCCGCTTCTAAACGCATAGCATAGACGGTGAGAGGTGTTTTTGTATGAGCATTGCATCAACATTCAGAACATTTTCTGTTTGGCGTGCGCTTTATGAGAATGTACAAAGACAGGGAGACAGATGCGGAAAAAATGCAGAAAAGTTGCGGATGAGAAAGACGCCGCAAGATACGGCACGCATCCTGCGCCATGTTTTGCAGGCGGGTCTGAAAGTTGTACATATGTGATGGATAGAGAGAATAGCCCTGATGTCGGATGGTTTGTTGCGTCGATGTCGGGGTTTTTTGATGATAGGAAGATGGGAAATGCTCCCGGTCTGCCAGGTCAGATTTACAAATCACAGAGGTATCCCAATCCATGAAGCGTGGAAGACTTACATAGAAATGGAAGGACAGAAGGGAGATTGATACAATGGGAAAGTATTATTTAGGATTTGATGCAGGGACGCAGAGTGTGAAGGTAGCTGTGTATGACGAAAAGATGAATTGTGTGGTATCAAGCAGCGCCCCGACCACTTTGACCTATCCGCACCCGGGATGGGTTGCCATGGATTGTGATGAGTACCTGGAGCTGGCAGTTTTGGGCATGAGAAAATGTGCAGATAAGATGAAGGAGATGGGATTGAATCCGGCAGATGTCAAGTCCATCATGGGAGATGGCATCATCTGTGGTATTTGCGGTGTGGATGAAGAAGGAAATGCCATCACTCCGTACATCAACTATCTGGATTCCAGGACGGAGGAAGATGCCGCCCTCATCAACAGCTGGGATTTGGATATCTGGGGAAGAGAGACGGGAAATCCGGAGGCAAGCTGCATGTTTCCGGCACTGTTTGCTCGCTGGTTTTTGAAGAATTCCCCAGAGTTTCAGGAGCGGGGCGTCAAGTTTGTCCATGACGCACCGTATGTGTTGGCACATCTGGCAGGGCTGAAGGCGAAAGATATGTTCATCGACTGGGGAACGATGTCCGGTTGGGGACTTGGTTATAAGGTGGAGGAAAAATGCTGGTCAAAAGAACAGCTTGATTTGCTGGGAATACCGGAATCTGTAATGCCCCGAATTGTGAAGCCATGGGATATCGTGGGAGGATTGACCAAAGAGATGGCAGAGCGGACAGGCTTTGCGGAGGGAACGCCGATTTGTGCCGGAGCGGGAGATACAATGCAGTCCATGATTGGAAGCGGCAATCGCAAGCCGGGGCAGGCAGTAGATGTGGCGGGCACCTGTTCCATGTTCTGCGTCTCTACCAGCGGTATCATACCGGAGCTGAGCAAAAAGGGAGCGGGGTTGATTTTTAACAGTGGAACGATGCCGGACACTTATTTTTACTGGGGTTACATCCGCACCGGAGGTCTGGCACTTCGCTGGTATAAAGACAATATTTGCCGCAAGGAGGCGGACGGAGAATACTATCAGGAACTGAGTCGCCAGGCAAAAGGGATTCCGGCAGGTTCTAACGGCGTGTTATTTTTGCCGTATCTGACAGGTGGAACCAACGATAGCAAGAATGCCTCGGGATGTTTTTTAAATATGACCATGGATACCGATCAGGCCGTATTGTGGAGAGCCGTGTTGGAAGCCATCGGCTATGATTACATGGAAATCACCGATCTGTATCGCTCTGCCGGTATTGATTTGAGCCGTATTACCATCACGGAGGGAGGAAGCAGGGATGCCCTTTGGAACCAGATGAAGGCGGACATGCTGGGAAGCGAAACAGTCACTCTCGAAAATGCGGCGGGAGCAGTCATGACCAATTGTATTTTTGGCGCCTATGCCGTGGGAGATGTGGAAGATTTGGAACAGGCATTGACAGACAATCTTCATCTGAAAGCCTCCTGCACTCCGAATCAGGAAAACCATGCATTTTATCGCCGGCAGTATGAGCGAAAGACCCGGCTGGTCAAGGAGGAGATGGCACAGGCCTTTCAAACACTGAAAGAAATGCAGTGCTAAAGAAAACTTCTTGTCAGGCCAGGCACTTGCCGTGATTTTCAGAAAGAATTTCTTGCATTTTCTCTTTGTTTTTGATAGAATAGTTGAATGTAGATTAAAATATCTCGTCGGAGAAGGCTTTTGTTTTCATTGGTGGTGCGCTGCGTATCTCCGTCTCAGTGGGAGGTTCAGCCTCCATCTGAGACCAAAGCCTCCGGCGAATGACAGGCGCACAGGCTATGGCGCCGGCTTTTGCCGGCCTGTGCGCCGCAGTGAAACGTCGATGCGTTTTTAAATTGGAGATGTACCCAAGTGGTTGAAGGGTCCGCACTCGAAATGCGGTAGGTCGGGCAACCGGCGCGAGGGTTCGAATCCCTCCATTTCCGTACTGAA
>JAUNJG010000020.1 GCA_030533385.1 Eubacteriales bacterium
CTATATTTTCTTCTTCATTAAATGCAGGTATAATAACTAAAGTTTTCATTTGTTCTCCTCTATTTATCATTTTATCCACAACAACCGTTTAAAATTGACCACATTTCCCATAATAAAAAGAATGCAGATGTCCCTATCAACATCATATTTAATCTATTTGCATTAATATTAGAATATATTTTATTATTTTTTAACAATAATAATACCGGAAATAATAATGGAGCAAAATATCGGCCTTGAATTCCACTGATTACCATGGAACCTACCGGGGTAAACGTAATATATAAAGCTGTACTTATTAATCCCCAAGAACTTATAATACTAAACAATAAAATTCCTTTTGTTTTTTTATTTAAAATCATTTGCTCTGATTCATCATTCACAACTGCAATCACACATAGAATCACAACCAATATTACTATAAAAACTTCTGGTAACGGCTTGTTATAAGCCAAAGAAGTGGTCACTCCTGTTAAATATACATTTATATTATGTGCCATATCATTACCCACAAGACAGATATATCTAATAGGATGAGCAAAAATATATTTTATCTGACCACCAACATCCGTCCCTGGCATATTCCATTGATTCAGACCCTTTGAATTGGAATACAAAAAAGTCCCAATTGCAACAACTCCACTAGACAACAATACTAAAATCTTATTTTTCCAAGCTTGCATCTTTGAGTTAAATTTTTCTGATGATACAGAAAAAAACAGCAGGCACAAAGGTGCATATGTTACTTTGCACATAATCATAACTGCCAAAGCTCCCGCAAATCCAAACATTTGTTTTTTCTGTATTCTACCATTCTGCACTATCATGTTGATCCATAACGTCATTGCAAAAAAACCGGCAGCCAAAGTGTATGTATCTGCTGAATAAGCCGTTGTTAAAAATATCAACGCAGGAAGTAAAGCAAGCAAAAATAATATCTTCTTTCCAAATTTTATATTTTTAATGCACCAAGCCGTAATTGCCACATAACCCAACATAGATATAATACGCCCTAAATAAAACGTCCCTATAAACGGAAGATGCAACATTCTCCCTATTAATATGCCCAATCCTCCCATTATATATGGTACAAAAGGATACGTCGATGCCGTAGAAATAAAATACTCTTTATTTGGATATTCCGTCGAAGAGAATTGCCTTACATAACTACTTTTTTCTTTATTATTTTGATGTACTGGATATATTTTTTCTAAAAATTTATCCGCATTATCTATCCAAAAATGTTCAACCTCGTTCCTCAATCCAAAATCGAACCTTGATACTTCATATGCCCGTATAAAGTGTTCTTTTTCATCATAGGAATAATGCATAGGATTCATAATGCAAATATTCAATCCAACTGTAACAGCTAGCAGTACAAAGGCAATATGAAGATTCTCCGACAACTTTTCTCTATATGTCACCAGAACAAAAGCCAACATAAAAGAAGAAATCAATGCAAATATCCTGTAATAATTTACTTCTATGTTATCTATGACACTCACTTTCCCTAAATGAAGTTTGTGAGACAAATCATTTTCCATAGTGGCCACCGGAACAAATCGAACATTTTCCAGATTATCTTTAACTTCTATTATTGCATTATTTTTACCAACCTTACGGACCTTCTGTATTTTCTCTTTTACAATGTGGTCTCCATCCATATGCTGTATAGACAATCCATACCCTTGCTTTCCTTTTATGTCTATCGACAGGTACCCGCAATATCCCTTTTCTTCTATCTTAAAATATGGATTCTCTCCAACTATCTTTAACCTTCCATTTCTATCGGTTATGTCCTGATATTTTATTTTGTCATTTAATACTGTGCCAAGAGTAATCTTGTCATTCGTCCAGTATTTATAATTACAGGCAAAAACATCTATAAAAACGCTACTGGCAACCAATATTAAAAAAATAATCATTTTATTCAATATTTTTTTATTCTGCATTAAAATCCTCTTTCCATTCTACTGCGTAAAATATAATAAAGCAGTAAACATTCCTATCACCAACAAATATATTTATGAGAACGAGAGTAGTTTAGTTATATACAATATAGGAAACAGTCTCTATACATAAACTCATTTGAGGAATTATTTTTTATATTTCTAACAATCCTTTCTCTCCAGACGCCTTTCCATCCAATAATATCGCCATATCATATTTTGTATCCTTCAGCTTATCTTTGTCAATATAGCATTGAAATCCTGACATATTAATATGTCGTTTCGTTTTTTGAATATGCTGCAAATCTGGACGGTATATTTTATTTGTTTCCACCAATAAATTTTCTGTCTCACTTTGTAGCAACACTTGCACTCGGCCATGATTGTTAAAAAATCTATTTTTATAATAAGCGTAGCCTTGTAAAAAGACAGACTGCTCTTCCATCACAGTAATGCAATCAAACTCTGCACAAATATTTCTATCTTCATTAAAATCATTAGTGGCTTGTAACACTTTTAATGAATTATTCCCTTGATATTTTTCTTCTCTTATTGAAAAATTCACATTGTTTTGTGTTAAATTATCATTATAGAAAGGATCCTTTTTATAATAATTTGGATGTTTTTTATACAATTTATTTCTTTCTTCTTCCAGGCGCCTCATCTTTTTCTCATCAACAGTATCATATCCTCTGCTTAAAGATTCATGATGATATAGTATAGCATCATTTCTCACCACATTATAGTACCCGGCTTCCAACAGCGAAAAACATAAATCAACATCGTTATATGCCACCGCTAAACTTTCGTCAAACCCACCAATCTCATAAAATTTTGATTTCTTTATCATTAAACAAGCACCTGTCACGGCTATCACATTATATTCTAATTTATTTCTTCCGAAATAATATATTTCTTTGTCATCATAGCCACATAAAATATGAGATGGCCCCGGTGCAATATTCACAACTCCACAATGTTGTATGAGCGTACTGTTCGGATAATATAACTTCGCACCAACCGCTCCAGAATGAGGCAATGATGCCTGTCCAAGCAACAGACCCAACCATTCGCTACGGATAATTTCAATATCATCATTCAAAAACAATAAATACTGTCCTTTCGCTATCTTGGCGCCTATATTACACATTCTAGAAAAATTAAATTCCATTTTTTCATATAAATAATGATGGCCAAATTTTTTATCTAACGCTTCATACTTTCTTTTATTTTCATCATTACTTCCGTTGTCAACATGAATAATCTCATAGTTTGAATAATCTGTGATATCATTTAATGTTTCTACACATCGCCTATATACTTCATAATTATCTTTAGACGGAATAATAATACTCACTAATATATTATCATCATTATGATATGTTACATGTATTTGATTATATTGAATTTCTTCGTCTGTCGATCCATTTACATTCCTTCTCGCAAAGGCTTCCTCTTTCGCTTTCCTGGCAGCCTCAAATACGTATGGCTTTGCACCCGCTTCAGCCGCAGTGGATCCCTCCCGCTGCCTCCAGTGATATAACACTTTTGCAATATGTCCAATGTTCTTTGTTTTTTCCACAAAGCGTAATGTAAAATCGTAATCTTGAGAACCTTCAAAACCAGGGCGCAATCCTCCCAATTCTTTTACTATGCTAGCTCGATAAACCCCCAGATGCGAAGTGTACATCATCGTCATTAATGTATCCGGTGACCAGTCTGGCTTAAAATGCGGATCCCATCGTTTTTTCCCTTCCTCATCGATTTTATCTTCATCTGTATAAATAAAATCATAATCCGGATTTTCATTTAACTTACATGCCACTTCATATAACGCATTTACCGGAATTATATCATCACAGTCCATAAAAGCAATAAACTCCCCATCTGCTACTTCTATGGCGCTGTTCGTTGCACGAGAGATGTGTCCATTTTCTTCTCTGTAAACAACTTTAACTTTAGGATTATCTTCATATTTTTTTAAAATAGTTCGCATGCTCTCCCAGGAAGAGTGATCATCCGCCAAGCACAGCTGCCAGTTCTCATAAGTTTGCGCCAGTACAGATTCGATACACTCAATTAACATATTATCCGGAACATTATAAACAGGTATTACAACAGAAATCAACGGATTATATTCAAGCTTTTTTACTGAATTTTTATCCTTTTCATTAGCAGCAATCCATCTTTCATACAAGCCAAACTGTGCCTTGCTTTCGATTCCTCTATTCTCCAGACGATAACAAAATGCCGTATATCCTTCTACTGCCAGTATTTTTAGTCCTTTCAAAATTTTTCTTATCTTTACTAAAACTGTATTTTTTAAATTCATATTTACTCCTTGTATTTTATTTTATGAAACAAATGGCGTAACTTCTTTTTTATCACACTCTCGTTTCTTTTCGCTTCCAACGCTTCCTCTTTTGCCTTCTCCTCTTTTTTCTCAGCCTCTTTCACCGCCTGCTCAGCCTTCATTTTTACCTTTTCTACTGTTTGCTCGGCCTTTTCTACTGCTTGCTCGGCCTCCCTCATTATTTCTTTTATTTTTTCAAGCATCCGATGACTGATTCTTGGCGAAAGTTTCCCAATTTCCAATTCAATATGCAGTCTCGTTGTGTTATTTTCCCAATCTTGGAAATAAAACCATGGATCTTCTGTTTCAAAACTATAATATCCGTCTCCGACTTCATAACCATTTATTTGAAAATTCGGTACATAGACTCCTGCATCAGAAAACGCCTCCACTTTTTTCATATACACAATTCCACTGTGTTCCATCGGATCCAGCCGTATTGCCTGCAATGAAGAATCCACCCCGATATCAATACTAATATCCTCAGGAGACGTATAAGTAACTATTTTTTTATCCCTCTCATTCATCCCTAAACCATAGTCAAAATATATACTCACACCATATTCCTCTGGTGTTTTCTCCAAAATCCATTCATCCATTCTGTATTTTGGTTTAATAATTTTAGAATCTGCAATTCTTACTTCGCCACAATACACATATTCCATGAAAGATTGATCCATCTTATAGAACATTGCCTGCTCATCTTCTGATATTTCAAATAATGCATATAATTTAGACTTATCATAGCCCTGAGGCGCCTGAAAATATAAAATCATTCTATATAAAATGTATTTCGCTGGTATAGGAAAACGGAAAGTCCATTCATAATCCAGAATATTCCAATCATTTTCCTGGCAGATAATATTGCTGAAAATCAAATCAATATCTGCCCCCTCTACAGCCGGCTCCCCTTCCTTTGCATAACTTCCAAAAACAGATACAAATTCTTCCGTCTCACGAAATGTAGCATTGACCATAGACAAAACAATCTCTTTTGCTTTTATCATATACGCTTTTGCTTCGTTTTCTTTTCCTTCCAACAAAAGTTTTTCTAAAACGTCTTCCAGATTATTTCCTTTGACATATTCTAACGTCACTACATCTCCATCCAATTTACATTTATTAAACATTACAGGAAGATTTTTTGCACGTTCATCTAACAACGCCTTTGCCCTCAAAATATTTTGAATATGCGTTTGGGCTTTTTTGTGCATCGGATACTTTTTAACAACCCTATTCCCCTCAGAATCTTGAATAATGTCCGTTCGAATTCTAAATTCAGGCCTTCTTTCGTTAGAGTATTTAGTATATATCACTTTGTTTTCATCAAAAACCTGCTCGTTTCTCAGAATAATTAAGAAGGAGTTAGAAAAATAAGGAAACATTTCATCCTGAATAACAGAATCAAACACTTTTCTTTCATCAAAGAGAATTACCCTGTCATTATCCAGATTTTTCCCATTATCATTTAATACTCCTTTTTGAGGCAAATACTCATCAGAATATATATGCAACGGAAGCTTATAATCCGGATACGGATAATAAAATTTAGCCTGATATGACATTTCTCTAAATATTTTCTCTAACTCCTTATGTCCAAAGGTAACTGCCGTATTTGTTCTTGTATATCCCTCTAATCCTTCAAAATATAAAGAAGAATGGTCTTCTTTGCACCCGGCCCAGTATTTCATACCAAACTTATTTTCAATGGCGACAATAATCATACCATCTTTCTTCATATGTTTTTTTAATAATTCTAAGAAATGGAAAAATGGATTTTCTCCCGATAGATACATGGCCGAATATTCCCATACTCCAATCAAAGTTATGACATCATAATCCCTATCTAAATAAGGTTCTATTTCCTCAAAATTACCTACTTTAATTGTGATTCCTGGAAGATTCTTATTAAGATTGGCATTAATCAGGCTACGTTTTTTAGAAAGCTCCACACAATCCACTTTTTCTCCTTTTTCTGCCAATGCTCCTGTAATTGCTCCACATCCAGAACCAATCTCCAAAACCTTAGCATCGCTTTTCATCGGAATCCAACTGACAATATTTTTACGAACCTGAGAAAGGTGGTATAAGTATACCCAATCATTTTTTTCATTAATAATCCTTCCAAAATCCTCTTCTTTATACTGCCTGACAATATCCAGAAGCTCATCTTCTATTTTTCCATCAGAATACAAATCCTCTCCAGAGTAAAAAGTATAATCAATTAAAACTTTTCCAACAGCCTCCATTTTATTCATTCCATCCTCCATACAAGCATACAGTTCCCCTGGGCATTAACGATAGTTGCTTACTCTACAGTAACATCGGAAAACATGTCAAAAAATCCAACATTATCTTTATCCGATATCACTCCCATATTGACTACATCGTACATTCTATGATATACAGTGAAATCACCATTTCTAAACCCAGTACATCCAAAAGATAGCAGATAATTCCCCCTTGATAAATTCATTTTTTGAGTGAAACTTACAACTTTAGTTTCTCCTTTTTTTACTTTCAAATACATCTTCTCATACATCGTATTGGTCCCGGTTACTTCCGTTCCTTTAATATCTTTTATTGTAAAGGCTAAAATCGGCTCATCTACCACCTGATTACAATATATTTTAAATTTCACCGTATACTTTGCACCTTTTTTTATCGTATCTGATATTTTTCCTTCTTCATCTAAAATACAATAGTCTAAAATCTCAATTTCTTTACTGCCATAATCGATGATTTCAGGATTCTCCGCCATATAGTCTTTCCATAGCTTCCCAGATTCTTCTGCTTTTTCTGGCGTAACCTCCGAAGAATTTATATTCTGTTTCGTCTGTTTTTCTTGCTTACTACTCTTCTTTTCTTTTTTCTCAACTTCTCCATTTTTTTTATACTTAGACAAATCGTCCTCACTCAGCTGATTTACTAACAATTTTTTGTATAAATCTACAATTTGTTTCGGTTCTCCCTCTGCTAGCTTATCTCCTTTATTTAACAAAATAACTCTATCACAATATTTACTGATGCTACTCAAATCATGGCTTACCATAAGAATGGTCTTTCCCTGTTTCTTGAATTCTTCAAATTTATGATAACATTTTGCCTGAAAAAAAACGTCTCCTACAGATAAAGCTTCATCTACAATTAATATTTCCGGATCAATATTAATGGCGACTGCGAAAGCAAGACGAACAAACATACCACTGGAGTATGTTTTTACAGGCTGATAAACAAATTCTCCAATATCCGCAAAAGAGAGGATATCATCCATTTTATTTTTTATCTCTTCCTCTGAAAAACCTATCATTGTTCCATTCAAATAAACATTTTCAACCCCAGTATACTCCATATTAAATCCGGCGCCTAATTCCAACAATGCAGAAATACGACCGTCAATTTTTACATCTCCCGCAGTAGGATTCAATACACCTGTAATAATTTTCAAAATGGTAGATTTTCCAGAACCATTTGTTCCTATAATTCCTATAGTTTCCCCTTTTTTTACTTGAAAATTAATTTGATTTAAAGCATAATGATCCCTGGACAATTTTTTCTTCGTCAAATGAAGAGCCTCTTTAAATCTATCCTTCGGACGTTCATATAGTTTGTATATTTTACTAACGTTTTGTACGTCAATAGCATATTCACTCATGGTCTCCTCCTATAATACGTCCGCAAAATGAACTTGCAGACTTTTAAATATTTTTGTTCCAACCACATACATCAGAATAGTCAATATCCAAAAATATATCGTTGTCCCTGCATGCTGCCAAAACCATCCATGATAAATAAAGGCATCTCTATATCCAGTCACAATATAAAACATAGGGTTTGCGTTGAAAATCCATCTAAATTTTTCCGGCAATATCTCCATGTTCCACATAATTGGAGTGAGCCAGATTCCAATTTGCAAAAGTACATTAATTAACTGGCTCAAATCCCTAAAAAACACCATCACAGCACTAGTCATGTATACGAGGCCTGTCAATAAACAAAACAAACTAAATGAATAATAAATTACCTGTACGATATGAATGGATGGCATATGTCCAGTTATGATGAACACCGCTATCACGAAAGCAATAAAAAATAAATGAACAAACAATGCAGATAATATCTTCACTATCGGAAGAATATCTATTCTAAATACTACCTTTTTCACCAGATAACTATATTCCGTCAACGCTGAGGTTCCACCCAGCAAAGCCTCCTGGAAAAAAAACCACGGGATAATTCCCGCCATTAACCAAAGCGCAAATGGGAAATCACTAACAGCTGGAGATTTCAAACCTACTGTAAACACAAACCAATATACAAGTACCGTCACCACCGGCTGTATAAAGGCCCAGGTAATACCCAGATAAGATCCCGCATATCGCGTTTTAAAATCATTTTTCGCTAAATTCCCTATTAAAGTTCTATTCCTGTACATATTTAGAAAAAATTCCAATATATTCATTTCTCACCTATTATAAGTGCAAAACTTATTTTGCATCCTTCCTTGATTTTACTTTACTTTTCCTGAAATGTCCTCAACTGCATTTCTCTCCTATTTAAATCAAAATTTTTATTATAGCAAGGATCTGCCTTAAGCTGTTCTCCCCATTTATCATTCATAAAAGACACTTCGGAGCCATAGCGTATAATCTTTTCTGAGGTATCTTCTATTCCTCGACTTAATGACTCATAGTGATATAGCTCCACATCCGCCAGATAAATATTTCTATATCCTTTTTCTCTGACCTTTAAACAAAAATCCACATCATTATAAGCTACCTCCAGCTGTTCTTCAAATCCATCCACTTCCTCGAAGATTTCCTTTCTTATCATGAGACAAGCGGCGGTTACAGCGCTGTAATTTCGACGGGTGGCCAGATGAGACATATAACCATTATCGTACCTGTCTTTCCCTACTCCTATGTGTCCAGCTACTGATCCAAGTCCAAGAATCACTCCGACGTGCTGTATCGTATTGTTTGGATAGAGGAGCTTAACTCCCACCGCTCCGATTTCCCGGCGTTCTGCTTCCCCTGCCATAAGAGTAAGCCAATCTTCCGTAATAACTTCTATATCGTTATTCAGAAACAGAAGCAAATCACCCTTTGCCTCTTTCACGGCTTTATTATTTAGTCTTGAAAAATTAAAAGGCTCCGCCAGAGTGATAACTCGAAAATTTTCCTCCTTTTCATATCTATGGAATAAAGCAAAGGTTTTATCTTCCTTTGAATCATTATCAATTATAATAATTTCAAATGCCTGCTCTTTGGTCTTTGCATAAATGGAGGCCAAACATCTTTCCAACACTTCTGCCTTATCCTTTGTCGGTATGATAATAGATATGAGATGCTGCTTTGTTGGAAAGAAGCGAACGTTATAGCATAAAATTTTTTCCAGAAACTGCACCTCCGCATGGTAGCCTCTACGTATAACTGCATCCTCTAATACCTTTTTTCCGGCCAGATAAACATAGTTTTTCTGACCCCCATCCAAAGCAGCAGAATCCTCAACACCTCTCCCATGATAAAGTACCTTTGGTATATGATAAACCTTATTCGTAAACTCCGTGATTCTTAAAAGTAAATCATAATCCTGAGAACCTTCCACTCCGGTACGAAATCCTCCCACCTTATCTACCATTTCTTTTCGATAAATGCCAAGATGAGAAATATAATTATAAGACAATAGCGTGTCCGGACAATAATCCGGTTTCATATAAGGATTTATCCTTTCCCCCCATTCTGTGATTTTATCTTCATCACTATAGATAACATCCGCATCTTTGTGTTTCTGCAACAATTTTGCAGCCTCAAACAATGCGTCAGGAGACAATTCATCATCATTGTCCATCAAAACAATAAACTCTCCCTCCGCCAGCTCCAACGCTGAGTTGGTTGCTTTGGAAATGTGTCCGTTTTCTTTTCGGTAGACCGCCTTAATTCTATCGTCTTTTTTCTCGTACTCTCGTAATATCTCTCTGACTCTCTCATCGGGAGAACAATCATCCGCCAGACAAATCTGCCAGTTTTCATAGTACTGATTTTCTATGGAGGCAAGACACTTTCTAAGCCACTTCTCCTCCGCATTATAGACAGGGATGCAAACAGAAAATAAAGGACGATAAGAAAAGCTCTGCATCTCTCGGCGAATTTCACTTTCATCTATTTTTTCACAATTTTTTATCCATTGTTTATACGATTCATTGAATGGCAATATTTTTCCGCCATTATATTTTATATAATGTAATACTTTTTCTTTTGTTTGAGAAAATCCATTTATCTTCCAGTACAGTATTCCCTTTTTTATCATAGAAAATATTGTATTCATTCTAGTCTCCTTGCGGTAACATCCTGTCTTTTTACCTTCGGCCGTACCCAAAACTAAATAAATAACAGCTCTCCTATCACCTGTATCGGAGACTGCTTCAAAAACCTGTATTTTAAAATTAAACAAACTCTTTTTATTTTATTCACCTGATACAATCTTGAAAATTGTTCCAGATAGACCCTGTTTTTTCGGCTGCATCTTGCACCATGCAGGCACAACAAATCTTGTGCTTGCCTTACTGACTGCCGAAATTTCTTTTTGACATATTTTAAATTAGATAATCTCAATATAATAAAACCTATTGAGTTTACCTTTGTTGCCCCCACCACATTATCACCGTGCTGTCGATATAAAATCGTCGTTTTATCCACAAAAATAATGCGTCCGAGCAACGCCGCCGTCAAAGATATCCACCAGTCGTGCATGGCTGGCCTCATCTTATCCCACTGCAGCAGACAATTCAACTTTTTATTCCAAAGCATCGTACATCCGGTAACATTATTTTGTATCAACATACGATTTACTTGCGTAATATACGGATTTATGGAACGATACCGCAGGTAAGAAGATGAAATCGACTCTAGCTGTTCTCCCACCACTTCCAAATCTGTATGAATTAAAATTGGCCCATCATTCTCTTTTTCTGCTTTTTTTATAGCCTGAAAAGTTATGGCAATCTTGTCTTCTTTCCACACATCATCCTGGTCGCAAAACATATAGTAAGAAAATTCTCCCAGATTTTTTTCCGCCCAGGACAAAATATGCGCAAAGTTTTTTGAGGAATCTCGAAGACAGTAGCCGTCTTTTATGACTCGAATCGGAAACTTCTGTCCTTTCTCCCATTTTTCCAAAATTTTCTCTGTTCCATCCGTCGAACCATCGTCGTGGATGAGCAGAAGAAAATTCTGGCAGGTCTGGCGGCGCAGGGACTCCAGTTGTTCTTCCAGATAATGCGCCCCATTATATACTGCCATACAGATTAATATTTCCGGATACTCACAGACCTTGCTCATCGATTTATCCTTCAAACTTAAAGGTATCCTTATAGCCCTGCCACTTCTGGTCTTTTTCTGACAGGTTTAACGGCGTACCATCTTCTAAATGATATCCTTCTGCAGATGGCGTACCATTATATTCTCCGCAAAGCTGCGGCCATGTTATTCCAATATCCGGATCGTTCCAGGCAAGACCGCCCTCGTCTCCCGGATGATAAAAATCAGTACATTTATAACAGAACTCTGCTTCCTCTGATAACACTAAAAATCCATGAGCGAACCCTTCACTAATGTAAAATTGTTTTTTATTTTCTTCTGTCAGTTCCACACCATACCACTGTCCGTAGGTTTTACTGTTGACACGAAGATCCACTGCCACATCAAATACCGAGCCTTTGATTACCCGCACTAATTTCCCCTGCGGATACTGTTTCTGATAGTGGAGTCCTCTCAACACACCCTTTTTACTCATGGACTGATTATCCTGTACGAACACCATATCCAATCCGGCTTCTCGCATATCATTTTGATTATAGGTTTCCATAAAATAACCTCTTTCGTCTCCATGCACTGCCGGTTCAATGATATAAAGCCCTTCAATCGGGCATTTTTCTACTTTTATCTGTCCCATATTTTCCTCCGTTTTCCGTAATAGCTGTATTCTTATATCGCGAAACTATTGTTCACGCTTCCCATAATCCTTCATATTGACTTACAATATATGGCCAGGTATAGGCTTCTTCTATGCGGACTTTCGCTTTGTTTCCGAATGCCTGAATCTCCTCCGCAGACAAAAGGTCTGCCTTATCAATCAGCGCCGCCAAGTCGCCCGGCGTCTTATCCCAATACAACGCCGCCTGCTTTCCCACTTCCCGGTTAAATCCTACCTTTAATAACAGGTTCAATTTTGTAGAACCAAGTGCTTCCAACAGACTGGGATTGGTTCCACCTACTTCATGCCCATGGAAATAGCCGTAAGCATTTTCTCTGATTTTTTTGAGCAGTTCTTGTTCATAGACTGTCCCTGCAAAATGAATACGGGAATCTTTCTGGAATTCTGTTTTGACTTTTAATTCTTCTAAAAATTTATCGGTCACCTTTGTAATCAGAACAAATTTTTTATTTGTATGCGATTTCATAAATTCTCGTATCATAATTTCGTAATTATTTTCCGGGACAAATCGCCCCACTACAAGGTAATAATTACCCGGCTCTATTTGATGAGATTGATACCAGCTTACCCACTCTGTATCAGTATCCTTCAACACAGAAGGAGTTGTCTCCGAACCATATGCAATATATTTCGTCATGGGACGATATGCGGTATATTCTTTCTTGATATATCGCTCAATATTAATGCTATCACAAATTAATAAGTCCGCCTTGCGAACCATCCCTTTTTCTGAAATTTTCCAATAAAAGCGGATCAGCTTATTCCACTTTGCCCGTTTCCACTCATGCCCATCCGGATTAACATAAAATTTGCCTCCCAGACGATGAATTTGTCTCTGGAAATATCCGGCAAAAGGGCCGATGCGGCAGGCCAGCACATATATCACCGGGTTCGTAATCTCCGGATGCTTTTTACAATAGCGGATACAATATTGCAGCGCTGCGCAGTCGTAATATATGGCCTTCGCACTTCCCACATCAGGAACTTTTATCTGAAAACAATGTGCTCCATGATATTCATACTCTCCCCAATGGTCAGACAATACCGCCACATGATATTGAATCTCTTCGGCTTGACGATACTCCGTCAATTTTTCCACAAAGGTTTCAAACCCTCCATAAGATGCCGGTATTCCTTTTGAACCAATGATAAAGATATGCTTTTTTCTACCCATACTTATTCCCATCCGGAAATTTATTCTTCCATCGTCTTTAAATATCTGCCCAAGGCATCCTGCCAGGTCGGTAACAATGTAAATCCATTATCTACCAGTTTTTGTTTACTCATGCGGCTGTTTTCCGGCCGCTTCGCCTTTGCCGCATAAGCTGCGCTACTCACCGGCTCCACCTGCACCTCTATGCCTGCCTGACGGAAAATTTCACATGCAAAGTCATACCAGGTAATATAGCCTCCCTCGTTGGTGGCATGATAATTTCCATATTTCTCCGTCTCTATCATATCCACCAAAAGTCTTGCCAAATCGTAAGTGTAAGTCGGCGTTCCAAACTGGTCATTAACCACAGTCAGTTTGTCATGGGTTTTTCCAAGATTGATCATCGTTTTAATAAAGTTTTTCCCTTTTCCGAACACCCAGGCAATACGGACAATAAAAAACTTCTCCACATAACGGCGCACCGCCTCTTCTCCTTCATATTTGGTCAGACCATATACATTAAGCGGCGTCGTCACCGGATCATCCGGCTCCCACGGGCGGGTTCCCTGCCCGTCAAAAATATAGTCTGTGGAAATATACATCAACTTACATCCCAGTTCTTTACACACCTTTGCGATATTTTCTGTGCCTCCGGCATTGACCTGACGACATTTTTCCACATTGTCCTCCGCTGCATCCACTGCCGTCCAAGCGGCGCAATGGATGACCGCATCAGGATTTACCTCCCGAAGCATCTTCTCCACCGCCGCCGCATCGGTAATATCCAATTCATCAATGTCCACACCAACTGCGGTATGATTTCTTTTTTCCAGCTCGTTTACCACATCAAAGCCAAGCTGTCCCTTTACTCCGGTAACAAATACTTTCATTTTTCTTCTCCTAAACTGCATTTTTCATTTATTTACTCACCGCCGCCACAGGCATGGCGGCAAGTATTTCTGCTGCATTGATGAAAAATCTCCATCTGCTCAGATAAAGTATCTCTTAACGCAGTGAAAGCCCTATTCCAATTTCCATCAAAATAGGGCGGTCATTTTTCAATTATTCTGCGTCTTTTAAACGTTCTCCATACATGGAAGCAAAATAACTCTGGTATTCTCCGGAAATGATTCGCTCCCACCACTCCTTGTTGTCAAGATACCACTGAATCGTCTTTTTAATTCCATCTTTAAACATTGTCTCCGGCAGCCATCCCAGCTCGCCGTGAATCTTGGCCGGGTCGATGGCATAACGCATATCATGACCCTTGCGGTCTTCTACATGGGTGATAAGAGATTCCGGCTTATCCAGCGCCTCACAAATCAGCTTTACAATATCAATGTTTTTCATTTCATTGTGTCCGCCGATGTTGTACACTTCTCCGACCTTTCCCTGACGAATAATTAAATCAATGGCCTTACAATGGTCTTCCACATACAACCAGTCACGAACATTCAATCCTTCCCCGTAAACCGGCAGTGGCTTGTCCGCCAGCGCATTGGCAATCATCAGCGGAATCAGTTTTTCCGGGAACTGGTATGGGCCGTAGTTGTTGGAGCAGCGGGAAATGGTAGTCGGAAGTCCGAAAGTACGATGGTACGCATTCACCAAAAGGTCCGCTCCGGCCTTGGAAGAACTGTATGGGCTGCTTGTTTTCAGAGGAGTCTCCTCCGTGAAAAACAAGTCAGGTCGATCCAGTGGAAGGTCTCCATACACTTCATCTGTAGATACCTGATGGTAACGCTTTACACCATATTTACGGCTGGCATCCATCATCACCTGCGTACCTAAAATATTGGTCTTTAAGAAAATTTCCGGATCTTCAATAGAGCGGTCTACATGGCTCTCTGCCGCAAAGTTCACCACGATATCCGGCTTTTCTTCTTCAAACAGGGCAAATACCTTTTCTCTGTCACAGATATCCATTCTTTTAAACCGGAAATTCGGATACTCCATGGCTTCTTTTAATGTCTCCAGATTTCCTGCATAGGTCAGCTTATCAATGCAGACGATTCTGTCTTCCGGATGCTCCTTCAACTCCATGTATACAAAGTTTGCTCCTATAAATCCAGCTCCGCCGGTCACTAAAATTGTCATAATCGCCGTTCTCCTCTAATCTAAATATTTTCCATCCAATACATCTTTCAGATATTGTCCGTATTGATTCTTTTTCATAACCTCATAAGTTTCTAAAATCTCTTTTTCACCAATCCAGCCATTGATGTAGCCCAGCTCTTCCAGGCAGGCAATCTTTCTGTGAGAATGCTGCTCCACCGTTTTGACAAAATTAGTGGCATCTACGAGACTCTCATGAGTTCCCGTATCCAGCCAGGTAAAGCCCTGACCCAAAAGTTCCACATGAAGCTCACTGTTTTCCAGATAAATGCGGTTCAAATCTGTGATTTCCAACTCTCCTCTGGCAGATGGCTTCAGGTTTTTGGCATACTCAACCACACGGTTATCATAGAAGTACAAACCGGTCACACAATAATTACTCTTAGGATGCTCCGGCTTTTCTTCAATGGAAATTGCTTTTCCTTCTTTATCAAATTCCACAATGCCAAATCGTTCCGGGTCATCTACATAATAACCGAATACGGTAGCGCCGGAATCCTTTTCTGCTCTTTCCACTGCGGCTCTCAGACGTTTTTTCAGACCATGTCCATGGAAAATATTATCTCCCAGCACCATGGCCACAGAATCGTCTCCAATAAATTCTTCTCCGAGAATGAATGCCTGCGCCAGTCCATCCGGACTCGGCTGCACCTTGTAGCTTAAGTTCACACCGAACTGGTGTCCATCTCCCAGGAGAGCCTCGAACCTTGGCGTATCTGTTGGCGTGGAGATAATCAAAATATCCCGAATTCCCGCCATCATCATGACGCTCATCGGATAATAAATCATCGGCTTATCAAAAATCGGAAGCAATTGTTTACTGGTCACCTTTGTGAGCGGATACAGTCTGGTGCCTGAACCCCCCGCCAAGATAATTCCTTTCATATCGTTATCTTTCCTCCTGTTCGTTTACCATCTGAAAATAGGCATAATTTACATACAATATACCATACTCCTTCTTGATACACAATCACAAAAATATTTCAAATTTGTGAACCTCCACCAAATTCAGGCGCCACTTACGCCTCGTCCAGTCGCATGAAAAGCGGACAGACGACGAATGACTCCACACATATCAAGGCACACAGGCCGCTTCTTTTCGACCCAGCGCATCCCCATCATCTCACCCCATACACATTGGCACAGGTGTATAGCTCTTTATAATGGGACGCTATCATGACCTGTATGCTTCCATCGACTTCCACCTGGATTCCTTCCGGCTCCCGGTGATCAAGCTTTACGGCACCCGTTATTTTTTTGCTGGTCGTCTGCCCGGTGGCATAGTCGAAGGTGCGGATGTAAATCGGCGCATAGCGGGACGCCTTTCCCAGCTCCCGCAACTCGGATTTTTCTGCACTGCCTTCGAGAGTGTAAATGGTCGTTTCGTGCAAGTCAAATCCCTGGAAATCCCCCACCGTTTTTTTCATTTTAAATTGATGTTTGATTTTGTCCGGATTGATCTCCGTCGCATTATGTAGGTCATATATTTGAAACTGCTGGTCTCCGTTGTTGGTAAAGCGGACTGCCAGCTGCTTTCCGTCGGCGCTGATGGCCGGATAACAGTTTGTCCCGTAACGTTTTTTATTCCCCTGCATTGAGATGCGATAGACCTTTTCTCCGTGACGACGCAGCGTTTTTTTTGGTCGAAACCGGAAACAACTGACGGTCGTCGTCTCCCCCGACTTTTGCGGATCACTGCCGGTCCACAGCCAGGTTACTCCTTCGGAGACAGCACAGTCTATATTCGTGCCGTGACCAAACTGTTTTAGCGTCATGTAAGTGCTACTATACTTCCCCAATCCTTTGTATTTGATTCGGGTCAGGCGCAAATCATTTTTTGCCTTTCCCTTGCTGGACATCTGAGAAAGGAAATAGTAGTAAGTATCGTCGTGGGTATATCCCTGAGGAATTCTTGCAGTCGAGAGCCGGGTGGCTCCGTGAATCAACGCCAAATCGCTGTCCGGACCTTCCTCCGGCGTACTTTCCGCTATCTTCTTTTTCAGTTTTTTTGTCAGTTTTTTCATATGGAGATTTTGTTTTTTCGTCACCGGCTTTGCTGCCTTTGCCTGGACGTCCTCAGCACGAATCCACAGCAGAGCTGTGACCGCCAGAAACAAAACTACCGCCCTCCAATTTGTCTTTCTTTTTTCTGTCATGTCTCTTTCCTCCTTCCTGCCCCCCTTTTCACTACCCGTTTGCCTCGTTATTTTCTTTTTATGTGACGAGATTAATCCTCACCGCCCATATCCCTGTCGGGTGCGGAGAGCATCTCACACTTGATGTACTCTGCCACCCGCTCTGTACTCTTTCCATCCAAAGCACCTAAAAAAGCTTCTCTAAACTGCTGCATTTTTTCCGGAAGACGTTCCTCTTTTTCCGGATTCCATCGCCCTGACACCATCTGAGCCGCTTTTTTCATCATGCCTCTAAAATTATGTTCCACCGGTCCCGGAACTACATCATCATAATCAAAATAAAAGTCCCGGCTCGCCATATATTCCTCCTGGTCGAAGGCATAAAATAACATAGGCACATCCAGAAGGGCAGCCTCAAAAATGCTGGAGCTGTAATCGGTAATGAGCAGGTCTGTTATAAGAAGCAGGTCATTGATATGGTCTTTTCCCGTCAAATCCATCACCCGATCCGACCAGCAGGCCTCTATCTCCACAGGTTGATGCACGAAAGGATGGTGCTTCACGATGCAAAATACATCCTCGGGCATAGCGTCCATAAACCGATTGACGTCAAACGCCTCCGCAGGATAGAAGGCATCCTTGTTGCCGTCTCCCCGGAAAGTAGGAGCAAAGAGTATAATCTTTGAATCCCGCATCTCCGGATATTTTGCATACAAGGCTTCCCTCGCCCGTTTTTTATACTCCCAGTCAAACAAGATATCCGTCCTCGGCACGCCCAGAGCTTTCACCTTGTTCGTCGGTATACCAAAAGCTTCTGCATAAATTCCCCGTATCTTCTCACTGCTGACGCTGACAAAATCATAATTTCTGTGGTTCATGGAACTTTGTGGCGCACCGCCCGGCTTGCCGATGCGGGTCAGTCCAAACGTTTTAAAGGCTCCGCAGGCATGCCAAAGCTGCACCACTTTTGTCTCTCTCCTCAGTTTGAGCTGATGGAGCTGGGGGTAAAAGTCTTCCAAGACAATGACCCTCGCCTCGGCACATTTTCGCGCACATTCTTTTAATTCTTTTTTCTTTAATGCGTCCACCGTCCGGGTATTTATAAACTCCGTCACCTCGACATCCGGACATTGTTCCAGCACCGCCTTGATTCTTTGAAGGTTGCCTCCTTCTTCCGGCAGACGCTCTGACAAAAACAGAACTTTATTCCCCGACATCTCTTTCCTCCCGGATGAATACTGCGCATACTTAATGGCAAAATAATCTGTATTCCTCTGTCTCGGACTGTAGGCGTAACCGCTGGCACGGTAGACAGATTCATTTGTCTTCTTTTTTGCCTTCTCCTTATCTTTTCCCTCCGCAATATAATCTTTCATCAACAAAAAGGGCAGCGCCATGGTATAGCCAATGAACTTTAACAAATTCCTGTTGCCGCTTTGCTCCGTCCTTGCAAACAGCTCCTTTGCCACCGGGAACGGCTGCTCATCTAACACCCATTCTTCGGTGCCGCACCAAAGGGCAAAGGTGACGTTGACCCGATGCCTCGGCGCCTGACGAAACACATAAGGCAGTAAAATATCCGCATCTGCCATAATCTGCGGCCCGGTTTCTCTCTCCTCTATCCGAACCTCCACAGGAAATCTCCGATCCACCTGTCTCTGCGAAAAAACAGCTTGCAGGCGAATCTTCTTTCCCTTCATCTCATCCGGCATACGGCAACGAAATCCAAGCTGCATCACATTTTGATTAATATTTACCGTTGTTCTGTAATTGAATTTTTTCATATTTCCGGCTCGCCGCCTCTTCTTTCGTCCTGCGGCTCTGTCCTTTCCCCGCTATATTTTTCCTCATTGTGCGCCCGATACATCTCTGCACAGACCTCTTTGGCATACAAAGCTCCACAATTCTCAGTAATGATACACAAAAAAAACGAAAAAATTCTTCTGGATTTTAAAGATTTTTGTACAAAATTTTTTTCTGTTTTTTATGATAAAAGAGAAGAGAACTGCTTCTGTACTGGCTCTGAACATTTGTTATAATATATAGTATCATTTCTTCTATGTAAAATACAAGAAAAGGATATGGATTTTTCTTCCCGGCATTGTTATAATAAAAGACAAAGGGGAATGAACCATTTTCTATATAAAGAATTTGTTGTTCATAGATAACATATTATTTTTATTTTATATTCGTCAGGAGGATATACCATGAGATTTTTTATTGATACCGCTAAAGTCGAAGACATTCGCAAGGCAAATGACATGGGAGTAATTTGTGGAGTAACCACGAACCCATCTCTGATTGCCAAAGAAGGCCGGGATTTTAACGAGGTTATCAAAGAAATTACATCTATTGTAGACGGACCTATCAGCGGCGAAGTAAAGGCAACCACCGTTGATGCAGAAAATATGATCAAAGAAGGCCGCGAAATCGCTGCCATTCATCCGAATATGGTCGTGAAAATCCCTATGACCGTAGAAGGATTAAAAGCTGTCAAAGTTCTCGCCGCAGAGGGAATCAAGACGAACGTTACTCTGATTTTTAATGCCAACCAGGCACTGCTGGCCGCAAGAGCCGGAGCAACTTACGTTTCTCCTTTCCTGGGAAGACTCGATGACATTAATGTCCGAGGCGTTGATTTGATTCGCGAAATTGCTGAAATTTTTGACATTGCCGGCATTGATACCCAGATCATCGCCGCCAGCGTCCGCAATCCGATTCATGTAACCGATTGTGCCCTG
This sequence comes from Eubacteriales bacterium, assembly GCA_030533385.1. Taxonomy (GTDB): domain Bacteria; phylum Bacillota; class Clostridia; order Lachnospirales; family Lachnospiraceae; genus Anaerobutyricum. The sequence continues at coordinate 20,442 of JAUNJG010000020.1, forward strand.
GCAGGTGCGGACATCGCTACCGTTCCTTACAACGTAATCGAAACCATGACCAAACATCCGCTGACTGATGCCGGAATCGAAAAATTCCAGAAAGATTACATCGCCGTCTTCGGAGAATAATCTGCCTTTCGCAGTTGGATGCCGCTTTGGAAAAAGAGGCGACAAGGAGACTGACACACCTTTCTGACACTGTTTTTCCTTTTCATAAAAGACGGCATGTCAACCAACAAAGACGCAAAGAATCCGGCCCATCGCCAAAGCGATTTCACACGGGCCGGATTCCTTTTTCTTTATTTAATCTTATAATTTCTTCTGTCAAAAGGCTGTGAAAATGTCCATAGCTATGTAAAAAATCACACATTTCTTTCTCACCCATGCGTTTCTTTACCCTCTCTAATATTTCATATCCATCTTCCAGCTCTTCTTCCAGACACTGCATCCCCTTTTTCACCGGTCGGACAAAAAGATATCTCTGGTCTTTTTCCCCGTTTTTCATTTCTATATATCCTTTTTTCTCAAGAATATGTAATGTTCGGGAAACTGCCGGCTTTGACAACTTCATCAAATCTCCCAGACAAGATACCTTTGCCTCTCCGTTTTCCTTCGACAGATGGCTGATTGTCAGCAGCATGGTCAACTCTCCTAACGGTATGCCGCTGATTTGCTGAATCATCAGATTCGTCTTCCGCATCTGCATCACCAGCTTTTTATAATCATCCACAGATATCTCCGGTTCCGGTTTTTCTTGTTTTTTCTCCTCTTGCGGTATCTGCCCTGCAGCTCCCGCTTCTTCTAATTCCATACCATTTCTCCCTGACACATGTCAATCGTCAGACGGCTTTCTATTTTCCATCTGAACGTATTCCCGTTCTGCCGCTATACTCTGATAAGCCGGCCGAATAATTTTATCACAATTCATTAACTCCTCGATTCTGTGTGCGCTCCATCCCACGATGCGGGCCGTCGCAAACATAGGCGTAAACAGCTCATCCGGCAGTCCCAACATACGGTACATGAATCCGCTGTAAAAATCAATATTGGCACTGACACCTTTGTAAATTTTTCTGCGGCTTTGGATTAACTCTGTCGCCAGTCTCTCTACCCGCACATAAAATTCATATTCTTCCGCATACCCTTCCTCTCTGGCAAGATGATCCAGGTATCCTTTAAAAATCTGCGCTCTCGGGTCAGAAATTGAGTACACTGCATGCCCCATACCATAAATCAAACCGCTTCGGTCAAATGCTTCTTTATTCAGCAGCTTCAACAGATATTTTTTAATTTCTTCTTCGTCTGTCCAGTCTTTTACTTCTTCTTTCATCTCATCAAACATATGTACCACTTTCAGATTGGCACCGCCATGTTTTGGCCCCTTTAACGAGGACAGAGAAGCCGCCATGGCTGAGTAAGTATCCGTTCCTGAAGAAGTCACCACATGGTTTGTAAAAGTAGAGTTATTACCGCCGCCATGGTCCATGTGAAGCACAAGGGCAATATCTAAAATTCTGGCCTCCAGCTTCGTATATTTTTTGTCCGGACGCAGAAGCCGCAAAATATTTTCTGCTGTGGAAAGCTCTTTCTTTGGCGAGTGGATATAGAAGCTTTTGCCTTCTATATAGTGATTGTACGCCTGATAGCCATATACGGCCAGCATCGGCATGGTGCTGATCAGCTGCAGACACTGGCGAAGCACATTATCCACCTGGGTGTTATCCGCCATATCATCATAACTATACAGAGTGAGGATTCCTCTTTGAAGCGTGTTCATCATGTCTTTGCCCGGCGCTTTCATAATGACGTCGCGGACAAAATTCGTCGGTAACGTACGGTAACTTCCTAACAGTTCCTGAAACTGTATCAGCTCCTCCTTCGCAGGCAGGCGACCAAACAAAATCAGAAAAGCCGTCTCTTCAAATCCAAACCGCTCTTCCTTTGCAAAACCATGTACCAAATCTTTAATATTATATCCCCGGTATCGAAGCTCTCCATCACAGGGAACACTTTTCCCATCTACCATTTTTGAGGATGTCACTGTGGAAATGTCCGTCAGCCCCGCCAGCACACCTTTTCCGTTCATATCTCTGAGACCCCTCAGAACATGGTAAGTGTCATAAAGGCCGGCCGGTATCTGCCCATGCTCCATGCTGATAGCAGCCAGCCTTTGAATCTCCGGTGTCATTGCAGAATACTCATTCATATCTGTCACTCCCCTTTCCATGATTACCTAAGACTATATAAAATCATCCAAAACCAAACTCCTCGTTTCTTTACAGTTAATTTATACGGTAGTTTCCCATGTTAATTAACTATGTTAATCATTATATCCGCTTTTCCATTGTTTGTCAACTTTTTACCCTGGCCATGAAAAGTATTGCCAAATTTCTTCCTGTTATCACTAAAAAGTTATGTATTGTCCACAAGTTTTTTCTGTCTTTAAAAGTACAATTATGCTATACTATAGCTATCTTTTATACCGGGGAGTTGTATGCGCCTCTCTTCCCCGCGAAACACAGACGTAATTTTAAGAAAGGAGCGTATCAAGATGCAAATACAACGTCTCGTAGACCTGGAGGATTACGAATTTGATACATTGCTCGTAACCTATAACCACAAAAATCGACTGAGTATTGAACTTGGCAAGGTAAGCGAGATTTTCCATTCCTTGCAGGAGGATGATTTGGTTGGCGGGAGCAAGGTATACGGCCTTCGCGGCAAAGATTTTTCTTATCAGGGACAACCTTATTACAACCTGATTTTTATTGGCATTCCTGAACATGCTTCACCGAGAAGATTCCAGCTCCAGTTTGGCGCCGCTTTAAAAGAAGCGAAAAAATTAAAAGGGCAGAATCTTTTGATGACGGCCATCGGCGATGACGTCTCTTACTGGCTCAGTTCCGCCATGAAGGGAATCCTGCTGGCTGATTACTCTTTTGACAAGTATCATTCTGATAAAAAAGAGGCTCCCGAATTAAATCTCGGCATCCTGACCGGCGTAGACCAGGCATCCTTTAAAAAAGAGGAACAGTATTCCCGCATGATGGCTTCTGCCGTTTTTACCGCCCGCGACCTGGTCAATGAACCGGCCAATGTCATGACTCCGGAAGCTCTGGCGGAGGTAGCCAAAGAAATTGCGGAAAAAAATAACATCAAATGTACCATCCTGGGAAGAGAAGAATGTGAAGCCCTCGGCATGGGCGCTTTTCTTGCCGTTGCCAAAGGTTCCAAACAGGCTCCCAAGATGATTGTTCTTGAATACAACGGGCGTGTTACCGATGAGGAAAAAATTGCTCTCGTCGGAAAAGGCATTTGTTTTGATGCCGGCGGCTATCATCTGAAGCCGTCAGCCTCCATGAAAGGAATGCACGGTGACATGGGCGGCGCAGCCGCTGTGATTGCCGCCATTGGCGCTGTGGCTCAGGCAAAACTTGGCATCAACGTGACGGCCATCGTTCCTGCCTGCGAGAATCTTGTCTCTGGAAAATCTATGAAACCAGGAGATATCGTGTCATCTATGAACGGAAAATATATCGAGGTGGTAAACACCGATGCGGAAGGGCGCATGGTCCTCGCAGATGCAATCACCTACGCCATCCGGGAATGTGGCGCCACCTCTATTATCGACATAGCCACCCTGACCGGCGCCTGCCAGACGGCTCTCGGAAACTGCTACACCGGTCTGTTCAGCAACAGTGATGACCTGGCCGCAAAGTTAGTGCAGGCTTCCATTCTTTCCGGAGAAAACATCTGGCGAATGCCTCTTGGAGACGAGGAATATAACGATTTGAACGCTTCCTCCGTGGCCGACATTGCCAACTGCGGAACCCAGTGCGGCGCCATCGCTGCCGCAAGATTCCTCCACGCTTTCGTGGAGAAAAAACCGTGGGTACATCTCGACATCGCCGGAACTTCTGAATCCGAGGACGATAAAGAGATTTACTCTAAAGGCGGAACCGGAGTCGGGGCCATGACCCTTTACGAGGTCGTAAAACTTCTGGAAAAACCTTACAAAAGTTATTGACAAATAACATCCTTAGAAACTCCGTACTGCCACAAGGCCTGTACCATAAAAAAACCGCTTTCTCCGTTGAGGCACACCCAAAAGCCAGATTTGAAATCTAACAATTGGGATGTTGCCTTCCATCGGGGAGAAGCGGTTTTATTTCATGTATTCTGTTTTCTCATCAGTCAAACAACATGGCTTCTTTTATCACTACATCTTTGTTCTTTTTCCAAATGGAAGAAAACTCCCCGATGCTAAGAGGGCACGGTCTTCTGCCAACCTCCAGGGTAATGCATGGGATTTTCTTTTTATATAGAAAGTACTCTCTGGAACAGCCTCCTGCGGAACGAAGACTCTCCGCCGGCATCAATCTGTACCCCGTCAGGCTTTGCGCCACTCGATACATTCTTGTCGTCTGCTCTTTTACTTTTCCTGTCGCATTGGAGGCACATCTTCCGTATATGATAGAGCCGGTAGAGTGATAACTCACCACTCCCACTACTTTTCCCGTGTCTTCTATCTCATTGAGCCACTTCACAAGAACCTTTACCTCCGGCTCACTGGCCGCCTTCGTGCCGTGATACCCGGCATATCCCCGGCGCCCCCCTCTTCTAAATGACGCATCCCAGTTTCTGTTTAAGTCCACTCCTCTGGCATTTGCCTTCCATGTTCTGGAGCTTCCCGGCATGCGGTACAACTGCCTGCGCAAATCTTTATCACGGATTGCTCCAAAGCCTGACTGGCTGATGGCGGTTCCATCCGGATTGCAGGAAGGCACATAATGAATGGCCACCTTATCCAAAACCTTTGAAATCTTTGTTCCGTTTACTTTCTTTTCATAATCACTCAAATAATATTCTATCTGCTTCATGCAAAGCTGGGTGGTCATATATTCTCTCGCATGAAGGTTTCCGATGACGAGCAGATGTCTTTTTGCCTCCGGATTTCCCAAGACCACCTCGTATAAATTGCGATTGTCCGCCGATTTTCCAATGACGTTGACCTGACAATGCTCTTCATACTTTTTTTCCAGTTTTTTTAAATCTTCTTTCAACTCTCCGTAAGTATATTTTTGATGATCGGTCGAAACAATCGCCGCACGTCCTTCTAAGCTCTGGGTCCCCCAAAAAAAGAAGCCCAGCAGAAGAAAGGCCATCAAATATCTGCCTGTCCATTTCGATATTTTTTTCATTTTTTCCCTCTTTTCCATCTCCTGTTTTTTTCTCCTATTTTCTTTCCTGCCAGATACTTCCGACAGAATGTACCTCCAAATACTGTAACGCAAAACAGTACAAACGTCAACCGAAAATCCCCTTTTGCAGCGGCAAATACATGCGCTCATTTTATAGGGATATATCATCACAAATACCGTACAAATCCTCTTGCCAAGATAACCAGTATTTCATGCAAGGATGCCGCTTTCCGGACTTGACACATCCAGGCGGACAGACATGCTTCTCCAAATCGTATCAAAACAAAAAAAGAGAGAGAGCATCCGACTACCAATTCTGATGCTCTCTCTTACTGTTCACATATCATGTCCAACGGTCTATACCTCTCTTTCTCAGTATCGTCTTAAATCTTAACTTAAGTTTTTGTTGGACCGCACCTCAAATACTTTTCCTTCCAACTTTAAGAATAACAATCCGAGAATCTTTGATAGTAACAAATAATATTCTTCCCTTAGCAGTATTGATAGTACCGTGATATCCATAAAATAAATATCTTCTGGATAAATATTTAGGATAAACGTACCTTCTAATTACATGCTATACAAAACTTTTTATTACTATGAACTTCTGCTATGCACCATATAATCTGATATTATACAACACCTGCACTCCTGTCATCTCTCAATAAAAAGCTATCAGAGAACTTGTTTTTGTTATACTATCTCTCATCCGCCATCTTATTTTCTTAAAATTTTCAGCGAACTTTCTTTTATAATCCCAATTTCAAAGTGCATTTCCTATGAATTCCAAGATAAAACTGTTCGGTGATCTGTACTTTTTTGTTTCATTCTGTAGGTTTTATTTTTCTTTTCTAATCTAAACCTCTCCGTTTTATGTACTTCTTCCTTCAGATTTTCTCGAATTCGTTACTTAAAACTTCTGGTGGTCTGTACCTCTCTTTCCTAGTATCGTTTTGATGATTTAATTTAAGTTTTTGGTGGTCCGTACCTCCTTTTACTTACTTAAATTCTGAAATTACATTAATCCTCTTGGTGTTCTCACCTCTTTTTCTTTTAAAAGAAACTGAAAAATTAATAATTTCAAAATCTATATGAAGGACTAGCCTGTCCTGCTTTGTTTATGTCTGTATTATAAATCATGTACTTCATTTTGTCAATACTATTTTTCAAAAATATTTTTGTTTTTTTAAATTGATTTTATTTTGTATTATTTTTAAGTTTTTATATTTATTTTCACTAAATTATCAGAATATTTAGCAATTAAAACTGATTATCCGACGCAATTTCTGTTCCAAACAGCGGGAGAAAGGCCAGAATATACCGTTTATGACTCCTTCTCTCATTCTCGGATTTTAAACTTTTTTTGAATATCATATCTCCCCCAAAGTTCCACGTCATTTTGTTTTGCCAGATTTCGGGCACTTTTGGTAAATCCGCTGTTGGTCACCACCATGGCTCTGTCTGCATTGTAGTATGCGATGGCGCCTACCACCTCCTGCACAGCGGCAATTCCCACGTTCTTTCCATACCGCTTTGCCTGCACCACAATTTTTTCTCCTCTTTTTTTCAAAATCAAGTCAGCCCCATAGTCATGGCTGAACTCCGTCAACACCACCCGGTACCCCAAATTTTTAAACTGCACTTTCAGATATTCTTCAAAGGCCCGCCCGCTCAATTTATCCACCTTCTTCATCTTCATTCTCAAATAACGCCCTGCGGCCAGTCTCCTCAAAATCCACAGAATCAAAATGCCGCACAGCAGGGCATATCCAAAACAGACTCTTCGCTCTCCTACCAGGTACAGCATATATCCTCTGATGTAAACGTACCCCAATATTCCAAACAGGATGCCCATCATCACGTCAAATCGCCTCATATGATTGTTCCTTCCTACTTTCTTCTCCAGTCTTTTCATACCTTTTCCTTTGCTTCCCTTCCATCGGCCTTCCTCCGACTTGTGTCGATAGACATGATACCATAAATTTTCAGGGAAAGAAATACTCTGTCTTTCCCGGCACGCTTCTGACCGCCTGCAAAAACCCCCGCCGGATTGTCGTACCAGGCGGGGGGGGGATTAAAGCGGATATTTGCCATCCACTTCGCTGTTTATTGCTGTACCTTTGTATTATCCAGAGCAGCCATGCCACTCTCATCGGTGCGGATACGAAGTACATTTTCCACATCGTAAAGGAAAATCTTTCCGTCGCCGTACTCGCCGGTATAGAGGGCTTTCTTTGCCGCTGCCACCACCAGTTCCGGGGGAACAGTAGAGACTACAATATCCACCTGAAGCTGAGGAAGCAGATTCATGTTCATCTTGACGCCGCGATACTGTCCGGTTTTTCCTTTCTGCGTACCGCAGCCCATCACATGAGCCACTGTCATGCCGGTCACGCCAATCTGTGTCATGGCATCTTTTAGAATGTTAAACCTATCTTCTTTACAGATGATGCTGACCTTGGTAAATCTGCGTTCCGCTACGGTTCCTCCCGCCGGAATTACGGTAGGGAGAACCGCCTTTCTTAAATCTGTCACGTCAACGGTCTCCGTCGTCTCTCCACCCATGTTTGTGGCCTCAATCGGAAGGAAATCTGCATAGGCAGAAGTCAGTGCATGTTCCGTCGCATCCAGGCCAAGAATTTCTTCTTCGGCGCTGACCCGCAGTCCGATGGTCTTCTTTAAAATATAGAACACACCGCCCATCGTGATGACCGTGTAGGAGGCAATGGCGAGGACACCGATACACTGCACACCGAGAAGATGGAGGCCACCGCCATAGAACAGACCGTTGCTGTAGTCAAACAGACCCACTGCAACCGTTCCCCAAAGTCCGTTGCATCCATGAACGGCAAAGGCTCCTACCGGGTCATCAATTTTTAACTTCTGGTCTACGAACTCTACCGCCACTACCACAAGAATACCATCCACAAGGCCGATGACGGCGGCACCCAGAGCATCCACATTGGCACAGCCTGCGGTGATTCCGACCAGACCTGCCAAAGAGGCATTCAGGCACATGGATACGTCAGGTGCACCGCCCTTTTTCCATGTGTACAACATGCAGGCCACCGTTGCAACTGCCGGTGCGATGGTGGTGTTGCCGAGAATCTGTGCCAGCTGTACCGGATCGGAAGCGGCAGCACCGTTGAATCCATACCAGGCAAACCAGAGAATGAAACACCCAAGCGCTCCCAATGTCAGAGAATGTCCCGGGAATGCATGCACTACTGTATTTCCATCTTTGTCCTTGGTATATTTGCCGATGCGCGCCCCCAGCATGGCTGCTCCGATCAGTGCGGAGATACCACCCACCATGTGGATGACGGAAGATCCGGCAAAATCTACAAATCCCATCTGTGCAAGCCAACCCTGGCCATTCCAGGTCCATCCCGCCTCAATCGGATACACGATGGCACTGATGACACCTGAATACACACAGTAAGTACTGAATTTTGTACGCTCTGCCATAGCACCGGACACGATGGTTGCCGCCGTGGCACAGAACACAAGCTGGAAAAAGAAATTTGACCAGTTAAAGCTCGTAAAATCAGTAAACATCTGGTACTCCGGTTTGCCTATGATGCCAAAGAAATAATTTTCACTGTTCATGATGCCGTATCCCAACAGACAAAACACCACGGTTCCGATACAAAAATCCATCAGGTTCTTCATGATAATGTTACCTGCATTTTTTGCCCTGGTGAAACCTGTCTCCACCATTGCGAATCCACACTGCATAAAAAATACCAACACTGCTCCCAACAGGAACCATACACTCATATCCATACCAGCCACTCTCCTCTTCTTTTTTATTTCGTCGGAGAAGACCTCCACTTCTCTCTTGTCCGCGGCGGGCCTATCTATTTGTCTCAGAGAAAATCCTATCTCCTGCAAGACAAATCCTCCGGCAGATGTCGGGCGCACATCTTGTTACCGCCAGCACTTGCCGGTCTGTGCGCCATCGCAGGAACGCTGAAACATTCCTGCCCTCTCACAGATCTTTTGAAAACAGACACGCGCGCTCTCTTTTTCAAAACTCTGCGCTGGAAGCTCTCTTTGACAGGAAGTATCTCCTGAGAAAGAGAAAAGGCGCCGAAACTTTTCGTCTCAGCGCCTTTGCTAACCACAGCTATAGTTTACACTTTTTATAGAATAATTCAAGATGGGATTTTCATTAAAAAATGAGAGTTACAGAGTATTTTTTCAGCATATTCACGACAATTTTTCTGTCATATTTTTTGTGCTTTATTTTCTTTAAAAGTCCTTCATTATCTCTTAATTATATTAATTATTCTTTCTCCATCCAGTTGGGTATTTATTTTTATACATAACTTTTGAAAGTTTGCCAAATCCCAGGGCATATCCTTCCACCGTCATCAGATACCAGCCGCAGCCTTTCTCCTCCAATTCCTCCGCAGAAAAGCTTTCTCCCCGCAAATATCTGCCCAGCTTTTCGTCGTCCTCCGCCAAATTGATGCATTGATCATAGGTCTCCTTGGACAGGGTGAGGGCAAAGGGCTGAGACGGCTCAAACCGTTTCTTTTTTAAATCTCCCAGATATACCCCGTTTCTTAGAAAATGCAAGCCCTGATTGTCCCGAACCTGAGAAGGCACATAGTAAACCTTCTCCCCCCTCACATCAATCTGTTCCGGCGCAAACTCTTTGTTCACATGACAGAAAAATTCTCCCATCGCCTGCTTTTGCTCCCTGGAAAATCCCTGGCATCGCTCCCACCATCTGTCTGTTTTTGCCCCGGCCTTCCGGTCTCCGCCTTTCTTTCTCCCCTTCTTCTTCCCGGACACACCTGCGGCACCGGCTGCGTTCTCCTGACCGCCGGCTCTGTGATATCCTCGATTCTCCGACACCGGTTCCTCCGGGAAGACAGCTTCTTCCTTCTTACGAAACAGCGCCATAAAATGACCTTCCCCCGGCATCCTGTGCGGCCAGATACGTCGGCAAAGCCGACATTCCTCCCGAAACTTCTCTCCGTCAAAGGCGGTAAGTCCCGACGAAAATCCTTCATAATCTTCCATGGGAATCAGCTCCATCTCCGGGCGACACTCCAGCAAATGGCTCACCACCGCCTCATTCTCCATCGGAGAAAAGGTGCAAGTGGAGTAGAGCATCTTTCCCCCCGGGCGGAGCATGTCCGCCCCGTGGAGAATGATTTCTTTTTGCAGGCGGGAAAAATGTTCCGGCCCTTTCTCCTGCCATGCTTCCACCGCCGCAGGGTTCTTCCGAAACATTCCCTCCCCCGAGCATGGGGCATCCACCATAATTTTATCGAAATAGGCCGGATATTTCTCTGCCAGTACATACGGCGGCTCGTTGGTGACAAAAGCGTTGGTAATTCCAAACAGCTCCACGTTGCGAAGCAGCGCCTTCGCCCGGGCATTGTTGATATCGTTGACCACCAGCAGCCCTTCGCCCCGAAGAGCCGCCCCCAGCGCCGTCGCCTTTCCACCCGGAGCGGCACACAAATCAAGCACCTTTTCTCCCGGCTCCACCGGGAGGCGGGAAGCCGGCGTCATGGCACTTGGTTCCTGCAAATAATAAAGTCCCGCCGCATAAAAAGGATGGGAGGCCGGCGCATCCTCCTCTCTGTAAAAATAACCATTTGAAATCCACGGAATTTTCTTCAAAGGAAAAGGAGCAATTCTTGCGAATTCCTCCAAAGTAATCTTTGCCGTGTTTACCCGCAGACCAAACTGACGTCTTCCATCCAGACCGTGAAGAAATGACTCATATTCTTCTCCCAACAGTCTTTGCATCGTCTCCAGAAATCTGCCCGGTAATTCAGCCATTTTTACTCTCCTTTTTCCTTTTTGATGCTATCAGCTCACTGATCACTTCTTTCCGTGTTACGATTCCAATGAATACATTCCGTCCATCTACCACCGGGACAAAATTCTGGTTCGTAATGTATTCATCAAGTTCTGAAAGCTCTGCGTCAATACTCACGGCCTTATAGTTCCATCTTTTACGCAAAGAGCGCACTTTCGTCTGACGCATGGCTTCCATATCCATGTGATAATCCGCAATCAGATTCCAGAGAAAATCCCCTTCTGTCACCGTTCCCACATAGTGGCCTTCTTTATCGATAACAGGAACTGCCTGAAAGCCGTTTTTATGTATCAGGCGCAAAGCGCGAGACACCGTGTCCTCTTCCTGAACATGGGTAACCTCATTCTTTGGAAGAAGATAAAATGAAATATTCATGAAATCTTCAAACCTCCCCTTTTCTCATTTTCTGTCCCCATCATACCATAATCCAATTCCTTTTTGGACAATCCGCCAAAACATTCGTCAACTCCCCATCACCTAAAGATAATGGGCTTGTAACTGCCCAGTCGTATTTTAGCCGTAATGATTATCTGTTCCATATGTGTACTTCTTTCATTGGTGTTTCACTGGACACATTATATCATGGCTTTTAGTGAACATCAAGCAGCGGTGATGTTATGTTTGTGTCAAGTAAACGTTGGCAACTTTTCTTTTGTTTTTCTTTCAAATG
>JAUNJG010000095.1 GCA_030533385.1 Eubacteriales bacterium
ATAAGTAGAAATAATTGCCTTTAAAATTTTCATCTTACGTTCATCCAGATTCATGGCACTCCCTCCTTTCCTGATTCTTTCTTGTTATTAGCACTCATTTCTATCGAGTGCTAACATCTTTATACATAAACTATCACTAACTCCATGCCTTGTCAAGTGTTTTTTGATTGATATTGATAAAAATCTGTAACTATTTTGTTCCGGCCGAAGATACCAGAATGTGCAAATAATTTTAGAATCAGGAATTGATAGCCAGATGTGTTCAGATACTGCCCGTCTGCCTAAGTTTCATACCGTCAGCAAAAACTCCTCAAAAATCCGGTTGCTCACATCAATGCCGGCGTCAGTAAGACGAAGCCTGTCTTCACAGATTTCCAGAAGGCCCATTTTTTCATATTTTGTAATCATCTTTCCGTACACCTCATCCATGTTCCGGGAAAATCTGCGGGCAAATTCCGAGAGAGATACACCAACCATCTTTCGCAGGCCAAAAATCATATAGTCTTCCATCCTTTCTTCCTCCGAAAGCAAATCGTAATCCTTTCTGGAAGAAAAAGGGACAAAGGGCCGGGAGATATAAGCGCGCATATTTTGTTCATTGGAAAACCGGGCCTCGTTACAATAAGAAGAAGCTCCAAGGCCGAAACCCAGATAAGGAACGTTGTCCCAGTATCCAAGATTATGAATACATTCCCTTCCTCTCCTGGCATAATTGGAAATTTCATATCTTTCGTATCCACCTTCCAGGAGAATTTCCTTCGTCCTTTCATACATTTTCCGCTCCGTGTCCTCGTCGGGAAGCATCCGCCGAATCTCTTTGGAAGCATAAAAGGGCGTCCCCTCCTCCAAAATGAGGCTATAGGCCGAAATATGTTCCGGTTTTAACGCCGTCACCTCCCTCAGCGTCTCCTCATAAGCGGCGAGAGACTGACCCGGAAGCCCGCTCATCAAGTCAATGTTAATGTTAGAAAATCCCGCCCTGCCGGCCTCCTCATAATTTTTCTGAAATTCCTCCCAGGTGTGAATCCGCCCGAGAAGTTTCAGGCAATCATCCTTTGTACTTTGCAGCCCGATGCTCAGTCGATTGACGCCCATCTCCCTGTAAGCAGCCAGCTTTTCTCCGTCCAGCGTTCCCGGATTGGCCTCCATGCTGATTTCCGTGTCCTCCTCCCAGGGGAAATTTTTTCTGATGCAGTCCATCAGCGATTCCATCTGCCCCGGAGACAACAAGGACGGCGTGCCTCCCCCAAAAAAAATGCTCCTGATTTTTTTCGGAGAAAAGGCTCCCCCCTCCGGGGAAGCCTCCATCACGCTAAGATATTCTGCTGTCTGTCTGATTTCCTCCTCCAGGCTGCGGCAGTAGGCCGTCATCTCCTCCTCCGATGCGGGAAACGAGAGGAAATCACAATAATGACATTTCCGGACACAGAACGGAACATGAAGGTACAGTTCCAGTTCTCTTTTTTCTTTAATCATCATCCAGCTTCAAAACGCTCATAAACGCCTTCTGCGGAATTTCCACATTTCCTACCTGGCGCATCCGTTTCTTTCCTTCCTTCTGTTTTTCTAACAGTTTCTTTTTCCGGCTGATATCACCGCCGTAACATTTGGCAAGCACGTCTTTTCGCACTGCCTTCACCGTCTCCCTGGCAATAATCTTGCTGCCGATGGCCGCCTGAATCGGAATCTCGAACAAATGTCTCGGAATCTCTTCCTTCATTTTTTCGCAGATTCTTCTCCCTCTCTCGTAAGCGGAAGAAGCATGCACGATGAAGGAGAGAGCATCCACATTTTCTTTATTAATCAAAATGTCCAGCTTCACCAAATCAGACTGAACATATCCCTTCATCTCGTAATCAAAGGATGCGTACCCCCTGGAGCGGGACTTCAGTGCGTCAAAGAAATCATAAATAATCTCGTTGAGCGGAAGCTCATATTTAAGCAGCGCCCTCGTCTCCTCCATATACTCCATAGAAATGTAAGTTCCTCTTCGCTCCTGGCAAAGATTCATGATGGAACCGACGTACTCCTTCGTCACCATGATCTCCGCAGACACAATCGGCTCCTCCATATATTCGATGGTAGAAGGGTCCGGCAGATTGGTCGGGTTAGTCAGGTCAAACACCGTTCCGTCGGTCAGATGCACTTTGTACACAACACTGGGCGCCGTCGTCACCAAATCCAGATTGTACTCCCGCTCCAGGCGCTCCTGGATAATTTCCAGATGGAGAAGACCCAGGAAACCACAGCGGAAACCAAAACCCAGCGCCACTGAAGTCTCCGGCTCATACTGAAGAGCCGCATCATTTAATTGCAGTTTTTCCAGCGCATCCCGCAAATCCGGATACTTGGCGCCGTCGGCAGGATATACTCCACAAAACACCATAGAATTTACTTTTTTATAACCCGGCAGCGGCTCGGCACACGGATTGTCGGCATCCGTCACCGTATCACCCACCCGGGTATCCTTCACATTTTTCAGGCTGGCGGTGATGTAACCCACCATGCCGGAGGAAAGCTCGTCACAGGGAATAAACTGACCGGCGCCGAAGGTTCCCACCTCCACCACCTCCGCCTTTGCTCCCGTGGCCATCATGAGCATATTCGTTCCTTTTTTGATGGTTCCTTCCATGATGCGGGCAAACACGATGACCCCCTTGTAAGAGTCGTAAATGCTGTCAAAGATCAAGGCCTGCAAAGGATGATCCGGATTTCCTCCCGGCGCAGGAATCTTCGCCACGATCTGCTCCAAAACTTCCTCGATGTTCAGACCGTTTTTGGCAGAAATCTGCGGGGCGTCCTCCGCCTCGATGCCGATGACGTCCTCAATTTCCGCCACCACCCGCTCCGGATCGGCGCTTGGCAGGTCAATCTTGTTGATGACGGGCATAATCTCCAAATCATGGTCGAGAGCCAGATATACGTTGGCCAGCGTCTGCGCCTCGATGCCCTGAGCGGCATCCACCACCAAAATGGCACCCTCGCAGGCCGCCAGACTCCGGCTCACCTCGTAGTTAAAATCCACATGTCCCGGCGTGTCAATGAGATTGAAAATATACTCCTCTCCATCTTTGGCACGGTAGACAATGCGAACCGCCTGGGATTTGATGGTTATGCCCCTCTCCCTCTCCAAATCCATATTGTCAAGCACCTGATTTTGCATCTCCCTGCTGGTCAAAAGTCCGGTCTTTTCTATGATACGATCCGCCAACGTGGACTTTCCGTGATCGATATGGGCGATAATACAAAAATTACGAATTTTACTCTGGTCCATTCCAGCCAACGTCACTTCCTCCTGTCTCTATTCTTATTTTTCTTCTTATTTTTTACGCTTATCTTTGCTTCTTGTCTCTCTCTTTGTTTCCATGCTTCTTTTTATGTCGGCGGGAAAGCCGCCTGAGCCGTCCTGCCTTCCTTTTGCGAAATCTCACTTACTATATCACAAATCTTTTGCAACTTCCACAAAAAAAGAGTCATCTCTGCGAAGAACACTCCCGCTCCACTCTTTTCACACAGCAGACGCAGGTGGGAAGAATGTACACCACCGCCAACACCCACGCCGCCTGGTCGGCAAAACAGATGGCCAAAAATCCCCAGGAAGGCACAAACAGCAGGCTGACCGCAATGCGGGCGATCATCTCCACCACTCCGCAAAAGACGGCTCTGCCTGAAAATCCAAGTCCCTGCACACAGAGGCGCAGCATAATCAAAATGCCAAGACTCCAGTAAAAAAAGCCTGCGTAATACAAAAGTTTTGCCGAGGCATAAATGACTTCCGTCTCTCTGCCGCTCACAAAAAGCAGAGTCATCTCCCTTCCAAAGAAAATGAGCAGCGCCCCCACGAAAAAGCCATATCCAACGCTCACGGCAGTTCCCTTCCATACACCTTCTTTAATTCTGTCCACCTTTCCTGCCCCGTAATTTTGTCCGCAAAAGGTGGAGACCGCCGCCGCCAAAGCATCAAAAGGACACATGGCAAACAGCTTCAACCTGGAGGACGCCGTGTAGGCCGACACATAGACGCTGCCAAGATGATTGTTGGCCGACTGCAATACCATGCTTCCAACGGCCGTGATGGAAAACTGCAATCCCATGGGAACTCCCATAACCGTGAGAGTTTTCATATGACCTGCGCTGATCTGGCACACCTCTTTATCCAGACGCAGAGCAGGATATTTCTTTATAATGTAAAAAAGGCAAATCGCTCCGCTCATCCCCTGGGAAGTGATGGTGGCAAGAGCCGCCCCCGCCACGCCCCACCGCAGGACGGTGATGCAAAACACATCCAGAAAAATGTTGGTCACCGTGGAAAATGCCAGCACCAAGAAAGGCGTCCGGCTGTCTCCCACCGCCCGCATCATGCTCGAAGTCAGATTATATAATAAGGTAAAAGGAATTCCAAGAAAAGTGATAAACAAGTAAAGACAAGAACCTGCAAAAATGTCCTGCGGGGTGGATAGCACCCGTATAATCTGCTCGCACAGCAGTGCGCAGACTACCGTAAGAACCACCGCCAGACCGGCTGTCAGCAAAAAACTGTTATAAACAAAGCGGCGGAGGCTGTCATAATCTCCGGCGCCAAATCTTTGAGCCATCGGCACAGCAAAACCGGTGCAGGTTCCGATACAAAAACCAAGAACGAGAAATTGAACGCTGCCGGAGGAGCCGACGCAGGCCAGTGCCTTCGTTCCTAAAAAACGTCCCACAATGGCTGCGTCCGCCAGATTGTACCCCTGTTGCAGCAAATTCCCTGCCAGAAGCGGCAGGGCAAATTTTAAAATCAGGGCGAGAGGATTTCCCGCCGTCATATCCTTTGTCATATATTTTCCTTTCCGGCACAGCTTTTGGCCGGCCGGAAAACGGGAAGATATTTATTCTTCGTTGGACATTCTGATGAAATCGTCCAGACGCGCCCTGGCCGCACCACTGTCAATCAGCTCCGCCGCCATGCGAATTCCTTCTTCCAAAGTTTCTGCCTTCCCGGCCACATAAAGTCCTGCGCCTGCATTCATGAGAACCGCATTTCTCTTCGGTCCCTTCTCTCCCTCAAGGATGGCCAGAGTAATCTTGGCATTGTCCTCCGGGCTTCCTCCCACCAGGTCTTCTTTTTTACATTTTTCAAATCCAAACTGTTCCGGCTCAATCACATAGGAACTGAACTCTCCGTCTTTAATCTCGCACACCGACGTATTGGCACTAAGAGAAATCTCATCCAGTTTGTCCTGTCCGTAAACCACCAGTGCATTTTTCACGCCAAGGTTGGCAAGCACCCTTGCCAGCGGTTCCACCAGCTCCTCCTCGTAAACGCCCATCACCTGCATGTTCGCTCCTGCCGGGTTGGACAAAGGCCCAAGAATATTAAAGACCGTGCGAATGCCAAGTTCTTTTCTCACGGAAGCTACATAGCGCATGGCAGTATGATATTTTTGTGCAAACAGGAAGCAAATGTTAATTTCTTTCAACATCTGGGCGCTTCTGGCAGGGGAAACCATGATATTCACGCCAAGAGCCTCCAACACATCCGCTGCGCCGCTCTTGCTCGATGCCGCCCGGTTTCCATGTTTTGCCACCGGCACGCCGCCCGCCGCAATAATAATGGATGAGGTTGTGGAAATGTTAAATGAATTAGACTGATCTCCACCGGTTCCCACGATTTCCAGCACGTCCATGTCGTTGAGCATACGAAGACTGTGCGCTCTCATTCCTGCAGCTGATGCAGTAATCTCATCGATGGTTTCCCCCTTCATGGCAAGGGCGGTCAGATAGGCACTCTTTAAAATGTCGTTTGCCTCCCCTGACATAATTTCATTCATGACGGTCTCCGCCATCTCATAAGATAAATCTTCTTTTTTGGCCAGTTTCATAATCGCTTCTTTAATCATTATGTTATCCTCCATTTCTTCTTGTGTCATGGAAGGAAACAAAAAACACCTGTCCATGACAACGTATTGCTACTTTGTCAAGGACGGGTGCTGTCTATCCGAATCTTCTCCTTACCTTCCGTATATCAATACAGAACATAAGGCTTCCTCGGCACATCATCCGCGGTGCCACCTTGCTTCACATCTCTGTGCTCTTAGCGAGATACTTCATATCTCCGACAACTAACGTATGCCTCACGTCGCCATATACTCAGAATCCAGCCAAAACCTTTTTAACAAAACCTTTCTGACTCATCCCTTTGACAGCGCCCTCAGCGGCCCATTTAATAATCTGCGTCCGGCCCGGCTTCCACCTTCCCAGGCTCTCTGTGCGTGCACAACTATTTTTACTTCCGCCTCAACGGTTTCTTTTATTCTTTATTAGTTCAGACTCTCCTGCGAGCCTCGACGCAGTCCGCAAGCCACGTCTGTAAGACAAGGCCTCTCTTTGCGTCTATGTTATAAATTAGACCACAAAATAGAAGATTTGTCAAATGATTTTTCTCCACTGTTTGTGTCAAGTAAACGTTGGCAACTTTTCTTTTGTTTTTCTTTCAAATG
>JAUNJG010000096.1 GCA_030533385.1 Eubacteriales bacterium
TTTTCTTTTTTAATTTTGAAATTTTTTGTCCGTATGTTACTAACAGCTCATTTAATTTTGATAGTTCCAATGCAATTACTTCTAACTCATCTTTTCCATCTGGAATTTCAATTTTTTTACCTAGCAAATCGCTAACAGGCACATTCAAGACTTCTCCTAATTTAATTAACAATTCTGCATCTGGTACAGAATTACCAGTTTCCCACTTTGACACTGTCTGACGCACCACATTTAATCTAACTGCCAGTTGCTCCTGTGAAAATCCTTTTTGTTTTCGGATGTTCTTCAAATTTTCATGAAACACAAAATCACCTCCACTGTAATTATACAGAAAAATGTTCGTTGCGACAAGCAACGCAGATTAACATATCGGCAAATTCCTGTTCGTCGCTCTGTTTCACTGAAAAAAACAGCACAAGAGTATGAGCAAATCTACATCATTTTCCGCTTATCATCAATGTTAAGGCATATACAAAGGCTCTGTGATCACAGTCATTTACTCTGCTCCCGTTCATCATTTCCAGAAAGAAATCACGATGAGCCGCAGAGCGAAATCGGATATTAGACATAGAAATTCCTTCTTTCGATTTTTCCGCAATCGGGTAGGAGGTAGATAATTATTTTATCTACCGACCTCCCACACCACCGTACGTCAGACTGTCTAACGATTAAGAAAAATGTTATCATAAAACTACCAAATACAGTATCGTAGGAGGATTCGTTATGGCATATATTGTTGGCGCAGATAGCTATCAAACAAGAATGATTACCACTTCATTAGATGATTTAATAGATAAGGATAATTCTGTCCGAGTAATAGATTCTTATGTAGATTCCTTAGATTTAGAGAATCTGGGTTTTATAGAATATAGTGGCAGGAATCGAGGACAATCACCTTATCGTCGATCAGATTTATTAAAGCTTTATATCTACCAAATGTTTCTTACTGATTTTATTAACATTATTTTTTGATTTCATAACTATACTCTGATATATAATGCCAGGTATAAAAATACATAAAATCGGATATCAATAAACGTATGCAAATATCTCCTTCATAAATCATAATTTATTGTTTTCATTTTGTTTCCGTCTTCTTGCCCTTCGGACAAGAAGCATCCCTCGCTTTCATCTCGGTCAACTGGAAATTTATCAATCCACAATCTCATATCCCATAGATTTAAGGATTTCCAATCCCTTTTGATAATTCTCGGTTTTTATCAAAACATAGTCTGTGTTGTAGGTAGATAGTGCAAAAATCGAAATGTTGTTATCAGCCAAAACCGTAGCAATTTTAGCCAGTATTCCAACTAACGAGAAATCCAAGATACCTTGAATGCTAAAGGCTTTCCAGCCATCGTCCCGTTGAATGACATTTGATGGGACTTCTCTGGTAATACATACAAGGGATTTTTCTTCATCCGTTTTTCCAATAAAACTGTACTCGGAATCTAAATTTACAAGCGAATAATCTTTCACCTGACATACTGAAAATTCTTGATGAATCTTTCTTATTTTCACATTGGCACCTCCTCAAAAGCTGATTTGTTGCTCCGCCTATTTAGAACAAATATAGCACAAGACTATGAACAAATCTACATCATTTCAGCCTATCGGCAGCCTACAGGAATTTACTTTTTGCTTTCAATCGCTTGAAAAACAAATACTTCCATAGTTCGCAATAATAATTTTTTTATAAATACCTCCCTTCCCTTTGTCTGTCAATATTTTTATAGAATGAGTAGATTTCATTACTTTGGCATTGCGTTTGATAGTTCCACAATATTAGCCCGTATAGGCATCTTTGGCAGAATTGGTGAAGTTTTGTTTTGCAAGCCACGCTTCTTCCTCCGGCGTTTCGGGAATATCGATTCGTTCAATCTTAAAGATTACAGGACGGGTTCCGTCGTTACAACAGGTAATCATCATCCGCTCGTCATTTGTCCATTTATGCATAATTGACCCCCCCTGCAAGGCGGTATAAACATATCTGCTTACTGCATCCCACGCTTCTCCGCAGAATTTCCCGTTCATCAGATGGTAAAAATCATCCTGCTCTGCCGTCCTTTTCAAGAGAAACATATCTCCGGGTTTAAAGCACGGACAGGGTCCGGAGTGCGGGTCAGCCAGATACTTCTCCTGCAAGTCTGGAAAAACCTTTGTTTCCAAAACGGTTATTTTGCATTCATGCTGCATATTGTTTCCTCCACAGATTCTTATTTGTCGTTTTCAATTAATTTAAATTATGCCTCTCCTTTATGAACTTTTCCACCACTTCCATTACACATACAAAAAACATGCCACCATACCTTTCCAGATACAGTGACATGCCTCACCCAGCTATTCCTTTGCTATAAACTTCCCCCACCAAATTTCCTTTATCCGAAAACTCTGTTTGTAGCTATGGACACATCTTTTGCACTGCTCAAAGTAGTCTATCTTACCATTTCCATTCAAAATATGGAAAGATGGTTGATGCAAGGGGTACAGCATATGGAGAGCGCTTATAATGCCACAAGCGGGGCAATGGTATTGACTTACTGGAATGTTGGCAGACGCATTGTAGAACAGGAGCAGAACGGCAATCAGAGAACCGAATATGGTACGGCTATAATGGAATGTCCTTGCATCGGAACTGACCAAGGAATACGGCAAAAGCTATTCCAAAAGAAATCTTCAATATTTTCGTAAATTTTACCAATGTTTTCCAGACCCAGAGATTGTGAACTCGTGCGTTCACAATTTGACTTGGACACATTTTCGCAGCCTTTTGTGCGTGTCGGATGAAGATGCCAGAATTTGGTATATGAATGAAGCTGCTCACGAAAACTGGAATGTGCGTATGCTCGACCGTAATATCAGCGCACAGTATTATTATCGACTTTTGCAGTCTCCGAAGAGAGAAGCTGTTATCGCTGAAATGAAGCAGAAATCTTCATATTTGTCAAAAACGCAGTTTGAACTTATAAAAAGTCCTATTGTTGCGGAGTTTCTTGGCTTTAAAAGCCAGAACAGCTATCTGGAAAGTGATTTGGAATCCGCTATCCTGTCCCATATTCGAGATTTTCTTATGGAAATGGGCAGGGGCTTTGCTTTTGTGTCAAGACAGCAGCACATTGTGACGGAAACGGAAGATTATTATATCGACTTTATTATGCCACCGCTGAGAAAATCTCCTTTTCTGCTGCTTGTGTCACACCATAGCAGCCTACGTTTTACAAACCGGAAGCTTTTTTCAAAATTCCATCCATAAGTGAATGCCCCGCCCAGTCCTGACGCGCCCCCGTCGAACAGCAATTTTCCCGCTCGTACGCTCCCCACCGTCGTTCCAGACATACGGAAGCCACAACAGGGCAGAGAATGCTGCGCCGCTGTCCTTCGCAAGATCCTCGTACACAGCATCAGCAGGATAGACTGTCTTACCAACATCAAAAAAAACTACTCTGCGTCCATTTTCCATCTGAAAATCCAGACGATCACAGGGTGTTTTTTTGCATGGCGATGTTCTGGCGAAAGGCTGCCGGCGTCATAGTTCGAAACTTTAAAAAGTTCCTGGTAAAGGTCTTGGCGCTGTGGTAGCCCACCTCCAGGGCAATGTCCAGAACCCCCAGCTCCGTGTTTTTCAGCAGCTCGGAGGCCCTGTTTATGCGAACATAATTCAAAAAATCGGGAAAATTTTTCTCCACCTGGTACAGAAGGATGGTGTTCAGCTCCTTCGTGGAGATCCGAAAGTGCTCCGCCGTGTTCTGGGGCGTCAGCTCACTGCCGTAATTGCGGTATATATACGACACGATCTTATAGGCATCCCCCGGAAGCCGGATATCGCAGATCTGAGAAACATTCTGGTAGGTCTTCCGAAAATCGTTCGCCTTCATCCCCACCCGGGCGGCAAACACCTTGCAGATGTGGGAGCTGTCCACAAAGCCCAGAATCTCCGCCAGCTCCTCCATGGTCAGGTTGGTGTACAGAAGAAAATTGATTGTCTTCCCCACCCTCATTTCATTCAAAAGATCTGAAAAGTTCAATCCCGTAGTCTGGCGGATGTAAGCGCTGATGGAGGATTCACTCATAAAAAACAGCTTTGCCAGATGCTTCAAGGTCAGCTTCTGGCTGAGGTTGCGATACATATACCGCAGGATGTCGCTTTTCCCGACATCTCCCTCTGGCGTCCGGTAGTCTGACCTCTTTCCCTCCCCTATGCGAAGGTAGGAGAGCATCACCTCCACCAGCTTGTTTTTCAAGAACAGGTCATGGTACCGGTCGGGATGCTCCTCCTGAGGCGCCGACTCCATCCCCAGCTCCCGATACAGTTCTCGGAAGATCCTCTGCATATTCTGGTATTCCTCCCGGCCACAGCGGACCACGGGATTTTTCTCCAGCTCCTCGATGATATTCACCGGTGTGCCCCCCGTATGATAACCCAGCTTGACCACGTCGTTGATGTCATCAAAATAATAGGCCAGGAGGTAATACTGAAGAGGGCTCTCCACCTTTATCACATCTGAGATCTGCCACGGCAGGATGGCCACCATGGTGCCGGGAGCCAGGTCATACTCCCGACCCTGGAGCTTCAAGACCCCCCGTCCCTCGTTGATGAGCCAAAAACGGGACATGCGGTGGAGCAGCGGCGTCGTTGGCTTGTCAATGACCTCCAGATCCAAGCTGCATATTTTCTGAAAATCCTGGCTGGAACAATAAATATCCTGCATGGGTACCACCCTGTCCATGATCCATCTCTCCCTTCTGTAGCATAGCTGCTTCCCTCTCCCGCTCCACAGAGCCGGCTCGAGGCACAAGAGCAGCTCCCTGACTCCCCTGTATGAAATCCTCTAAATAGGACATCAAAGTCTATCTGTCCGCTGTATAGGGCTCATCCCCCGGATATCCTCCCGCCGCCTTCTGCATTCCTCTTGGCAGGGCATCCTTTGAGGTCTTCCAGTCCGCATCCTTGTTCCGATAGTCAAATTTATCACAGAACCAGTCCAATTCCTGGTACATGCGTTCCATATTTTCTTCCATCAGAGGAAATAACACCGAAAAAAAGTCTTTCTGCTCCCTTTCCGAAAGCAGCCTGGCCGCCGCCTCCGTCAGATCCCCGAAATGAGGAATACAAAAGCCCCTGCTTTTCTTAAAAAGCTCCCGAAACTCCCCGTCCTTCTTATACTGGTCAAAAAAGGTCTCCATGTAACGATGACAGGAGTCCTCATAAAAGCTGCAGATGTAACAGGAGTCCTCCTGCTCCTTCGCCCACTGCCCAATAGAGGTCTTCGCCTCCTGTCCCCCCTTCGGCTTTTTCAACCGGTCCAGCAGAGAGGCTCTGCCCGGAGAAAACATTTTGATCTGATCATGAAGCTCCTGGTTCTTTTTCTGAACGTGAGTTTTCAAAATAAGTCCGGCACCCAGCCGGTTCCCGTACTCATACATCTTCTTAAAATGAGTTCTGCAAAAGCCGACCGCATCTGTCTGGGCCCGCACGTCGTCCTCCATATAGGAAGCGCCCGGCCCCAGCACAAAATCCATGGTATGCCGCTCCAGCTCCCGCTCAATAAAGCAGAAGGGGCATTCGTCCCCCGCCTGAAAGGCATCCGTCAGGGGTATGGTGTATATCTTTTCTTTCATTGGGACAAACCTCTCTTTCCTCTTGTTTTCCCGCACAAAAATTATTTGTCACAAATTTGTTGAAAAAAATAAAAAAAAATCTTCCCATCTTCCTTCATCTGTGCTATAATAACACCCGATGGGGCATTAGCGCAGTTGGGAGCGCGCCACACTGGCAGTGTGGAGGTCACGGGTTCAAGTCCCGTATGCTCCACTGGAGATTTCAATAAAATCAATGGTTTCAGAGATTGAGTGATCAGAAGGTAACCAAAAAGGTAATCAGAACCTGTGTTCTGGTTTCTTTTTTTGCCCAAAATTCCCACACGGCACTTAGGATCTCCGTTTTCCTTCGATCGGCCCCCATCTCCTGCGGAAATATTCCGCATCCCAGTATAGGTCTACCTTATATTTCAGTCTTATATTCTGTTTTCCACACTTCCACGCCTTGTAGCTTTTCCCGGATGGTACATTATATCCCGAATTTTGCCAAAAATCAACATTAAAAATGTCTTTTCAGATAATTAGGTATGTCTTTTCAGACAATACGTAAACGTTGTATCCCTTCAGCCGGACCGGGAGAAGGAGCTCTCCGCCGCCTTTATGCGTTCTAATTTTTCCTTTTGCTTCTGCCCGTTTCCCACCGGAAGGTGCGAGGGGGAAGGCTCTCGGAGTGGCGAAGCCCGTTTTCCCCCTCGCTCTCCCCCTTCTGGGCACGCTGTTTTTCTGGAGACGGAAGGGTTTTCCCTTTTTGCTGCGGAAAAAGCCTTGTGCAGGGTCTCTTAGGTTTTGGATTGAAAATCCTGACCGGCTATGCTATATCCCGAGTTTGCCACTTATAAGTGCAAGAAAGAGGGCCTATGATGGCTCTCTTTCG
>JAUNJG010000001.1:0-101143 GCA_030533385.1 Eubacteriales bacterium
GATCTCTTCCCTTTATTTTTTTCTTTTTTGCCAATGATAATTATACTCTAAGATACAAAAAACCGGTTTTTCAGACTCCGGAACCCACTTTCTTTTTTAAAAGCATTTATCCCAAATCTGAAAAACCAGTTCATTCTATCTCACAACACTTTATTTCTTCTGAAAACCGGCGGCAGCTCCCAGTTCCTCCTCAATGCGCAAGAGCTGGTTATACTTGGCTGTACGCTCGGCACGACATGGCGCCCCGGTCTTAATCTGTCCGGCATTGACCGCCACGGCAATATCTGCGATGGTAGTGTCCTCCGTCTCACCGCTTCTGTGAGAGATGACCGTAGTATACCCTGCCTGCTGCGCCATCAAAATGGCATCCAGCGTCTCAGACAATGTTCCAATCTGGTTTGGCTTGATGAGAATAGAGTTGGCGATTCCTTTTTCTATGCCATCTTTCAGTCTTTTCGTGTTGGTGACAAACAAATCGTCTCCCACCAGCTGAATCTTTTCTCCGAGGCGGTAGGTCAGCACCTTCCAACCGGCATAATCCTCTTCCCCCAAACCATCTTCTATGGAGATAATCGGATATTTGTCCACCAGCTCCTCGTAATACTGTACCATCTCCTCGGCGTTTCGGTAGATTTCCTTCTCTTTCATCCTGCTCTCGCCAGGAAAATAATATCGCTTCGCATTTTCATCGTACAGCTCGGAAGCCGCCGCATCCATAGCAAAACAGATATCTTCTCCCGGCTTGTAGCCTGCCGCCTGCGAAGCCTCCATCAACAGTTCCAGAGCGTCCTCCGCCGAGGCCAAATCAGGCGCAAAACCGCCCTCATCTCCCACGCCCGTAGACAATCCCTTTTCATGTAAGATAGATTTCAGGTGCTGATAAATCTCCGCACACATGACAATTCCCTCAGAAAAGCTTTCCGCTCCCACCGGCATAATCATAAACTCCTGAAAATCAATGGAATTTTTGGCATGAGCACCCCCGTTGATGACATTCATCATCGGTGTTGGCAAGGTGTTTCCGTTGACGCCGCCAATGTAGCGATAAAGAGGAAGTCCCAGTCCATCAGCCGCCGCTTTCGCCGTGGCAAGGGACACTCCCAAAATTGCATTGGCACCATATTTGGATTTATTTTCCGTCCCGTCGGCCTCAATCAAAATACGGTCAATCTCCCGCTGCTGTAAGGCATTCTGCCCACAGAGCCGGTCATGAATGCGGGTGTTGACGTTGGTCACTGCCCGCTCCACTCCCTTACCGCCAAAACGCTTTTCCTCATCCCGAAGCTCCACCGCCTCATATCTTCCGGTGGACGCTCCCGACGGAACCATGGCCTTTCCGAGGGCACCGCTCTTTAGGCGCACCGTCACCTCCACCGTAGGGTTTCCTCTGGAATCCAGCACCTCAAGGCCATGCACTTCCTCAATTTCAAACTGCTCTTTTTTGAAAAATCTGCTCATTATAATCCTCCTGTACAAATCTTACTATTGTTTTCCAAGTAAAGCGGACATTTGCAGTCCGCTTCGCTACTTGCTCATGAACGCAGGCTGCTTCGCAGCTTTCAATAGGGGCTTTGCGCCCTCCCACTGAAATAATCGTCCTCTATCCCCACTTAATGCTTCGCGCATCCGAAGTGGGGAACTGCTTATTCTGCGTTCAGAGTATGGGAGGAAAAAAGAAAAAATATACATTATTTTTTGCAGATAGAGATATATTCCTTCACCACACTGACCAGCTTATCATAGCTGGTGCTGGAAGTATTCAGACAAAAATCATAATTTCTGGCATCATTCCATTCTCTTCCGGTATGATACTTATAGTAATCAGAGCGATATTTATCTCTCTTCTCAATCATTCGGATAATATCCTTTTTAGTTCCTCCATTTTGTTCCATGGTCCTCTTGATGCAATCTTCTTTGGAGGCATAGAAAAACAGCTTAATGACATTCGGCTCATCTTTCAGGATAAAATCAGCACAGCGTCCGATAATGATGCAGGGCTCTGTCTTTGCCAGCTCCTTGATGCACTTTGCCTGATAATTAAACAGATTGTCGTCGGAGGTAAACTCCTCGCTCTCCGGCGGAAACACTTCCCCTTTATATATTTTGCTGCTGATTCTAAACAGCGGAAGACTCTTAACCTTCTCATCCACCTCTCCAAACAGCGCCTCGTTGATTCCACTTTGTTCGGAAGCCATTCGGAGCAATTCTCTGTCATAGCAATGTACTCCCAGCTCCTCAGCCAAAAGCTTTCCCAGCGTTCTTCCCCCGCTTCCATAACTTCTTGCAATCGTTATTACCGTATGTTCCACGCTATCACCTACTCTCCCAGATATGCCTTTTTAATTGATTCATTGTTCATCAGCTCTTTGGCATCTCCGCTTAACACGATATTCCCCGTCTCCAGCACATAAGCCCGGTCGGCAATGGAAAGGGCCTTTTTCGCATTTTGTTCCACGAGGAGCACCGTGGTGCCTGATGCGGATATTTCTTTTATGATGTTAAAGATCTCTTCCACCAGAATCGGAGAAAGCCCCATGGACGGCTCATCCATCAGGACGATCCTCGGCTTGGACATGAGCGCCCGCCCCATGGCGAGCATCTGCTGTTCTCCTCCGCTCAGCGTTCCCGCTGACTGATTTTTTCTCTCTTCCAGTCTCGGAAAGCTCTGATAAACTTTTTTGATCGTCTCGTTGATCTCACTTTTATCTTTTCTCGTGTAAGCGCCCAGTTTCAGGTTCTCAAACACGGTCAGATTAGCAAAGACTCGCCGTCCTTCCGGCACATGGGCCATTCCCATGGTAACTATTTTATGTCCCGGAACCTTGGTGATGTCCTCACCCTCAAAAATAATCTGTCCTTTTTTCGCCGGCAGCATTCCCGTGATGGTTTGCAGCGTCGTTGTCTTTCCCGCTCCGTTGGCGCCAATCAGAGCGATGACCTCCCCCTGATTGACCTGGAAGGAAATTCCTTTGATGGCCTGAATCACACCATAGTATACTTCCAGGTCCTTTATCTCCAGCATTGCCATACGTTTTTCCTCCTATTCTCCAAGATATGCTTTGATAACTTCCGGATTGTTCAGTACCTGACTGGTCTCTCCCTGGGCGAGAACCTGTCCGAAGTTCAGCACGGTCAGCTCCTCGCAAATGCCGGAAACAAGTTTCATATCATGCTCAATGAGGAGGACGGTCATGTCAAATTTATCCCTCACAAAACGGATGGTATCCATCAATTCCTTTGTCTCATTCGGATTCATGCCGGCCGCCGGCTCATCCAAAAGAAGAAGTTTCGGCTCCGTGGCAAGCGCCCTGGCAATCTCCAGCTTTCTTTGCTCTCCGTAAGGAAGGTTGGAAGAAAGATAGTTCTCTTTTTCTTCCAGCTCAAATACCTTAAGAAGCTCTCTTGCCCTCTCGTCCATCTCCTTTTCCATCTTTCTGTATTTTGGCAGGCGTAAAATGCCCGTCATCGTAGAGTATTTATAATGATTATGCAGTCCGATTTTTACATTATCAAGAACGGACTGGTCTTTAAACAGACGGATATTCTGAAAGGTTCGGGCAATTCCGGCCTTGTTGATGTCAATGGTACTCTTTCCGGTAATCTCCTCTCCATCCAGACGAATCAATCCCTCATCAGGCTTATACACGCCGGTGAGCAAATTAAAAATCGTCGTTTTTCCTGCTCCGTTTGGCCCGATCAGTCCGTAAAGCTGCCCTTTTTCAATCTGAACTTCAAAACCGTCCACCGCTCTCAGACCTCCGAAGGAGATACCTAAATTCTTTACTTCCAGCATTGCCATAATTACTGTACCTCCTCTGTATTTTTATGAAACAGCCTTTTCAGGGAAAATCTCTGTCTCCATTCAATGGCCTTTGGCGCCCAGTTAAAGAGCATCATAATAATCAGCACTATCGCATAAATCAACATTCGATAATCCGCCAGTCCTCGAAGTACTTCCGGAAGCATGGTGAGAACCACTGCGGCGATGATGGAACCTCGGAAGCTTCCGATACCTCCGAGAACCACGAACACAAGAATCATGATGGACATATTGTATCCAAAGTTGGCCGGGAGTGCGATCAGAGTGGACAGGTTATGAGCATACAGCACACCGCCCGCACCGGCAATGGCCGCAGAAATACTAAAAGCCATCAGCTTATACTTTGTAATGTTGATCCCCACGGATTCCGCCGCAATCCTGTTATCACGGATGGCCATAATCGCCCGTCCGCTTCGAGAATTTACCAGATGGAACACTACCACCAGACTGATCAACAAAATGATCACGCCGATCAAGAAAGTAGATTGATGTGGCGTTCCCGTAATACCTTTTGCTCCGTCGACGATCATCTCCCCGTCCTCTCCCAGATTCAGGGATGCCTTATCCTTAAAAGAGAGGTGGAGACCTGCGCTGTCCCTGCCCACATACATCACGTTGATGACGTTTTTGATGATCTCTCCGAAGGCGAGGGTGACAATGGCAAGATAATCGCCCCTGAGGCGCAGAACCGGAATACCGATGAGATATCCAAAGGCGGCTGCCACCAGCGTTCCGATCACGATGGCCAAAAGAAAGCGAAGCGTCTCATTCATCCCCGACGGCACCATGTATTTCGTAAAAAACGCACTGGAAAAGGCACCCACGCACATGAAGCCGGCGTGTCCAAGACTCAGCTCTCCCAGATATCCGAC
This sequence comes from Eubacteriales bacterium, assembly GCA_030533385.1. GTDB lineage: Bacteria > Bacillota > Clostridia > Lachnospirales > Lachnospiraceae > Anaerobutyricum. The sequence goes on from JAUNJG010000001.1 coordinate 4,693, forward strand.
GCAGAGGTTCAGACCGACTGCCACAATGGAATAAGTGCAAAGCGGAACCAGCAGTCCCTGCATGAGGCTGGACATCATGCCGCCGGACACCATAAACTGCACGACCGCAAAAACGAGAATCACCATCGCATAAGTAATAAAATTACTTTTCGTTGACTTTTTCATATTTTTTATATTTAACTTTTTCATATAGCAACAGCACCTACACTTTCTCATGAACCGGTTTGCCAAGAATTCCGGTAGGTTTGATTAACAGTACCAGGATGAGCACGGCGAACACGATGGCATCCGACAACTGAGAAGAAATGTACGCCCTTCCCAAAATCTCAATGACGCCAAGGAGAATGCCGCCGATGAACGCTCCCGGAATCGAACCGATTCCCCCAAATACCGCCGCCGTAAACGCCTTGATGCCAGGCATAGATCCGGTATAAGGAGACAAGGTCGGATAAGCGGAGCAAAGAAGCACGCCGGCAATGGCGGCAAGCCCCGAACCAATGGCAAACGTCAGCGATATCGTGCGGTTGACATTCACTCCCATAAGCTGTGCCGCATCCTTGTCTTCCGACACCGCCAGCATAGCCTGGCCGGACTTTGATTTTTTAATGAAAGCCATCAGGGCAAGAATAATCACAAGACAGACGCTCACCGTCACAATGGTAACGCCGGAAATGACCAGTTTCCCTTCCGCCAGACGAACCGGCTCCATATTCACAATGGACGTAAAAGACTTGGTATCCGCCCCAAAAATAATTAACGCCAGATTCTGCAAAAAATAGCTGACACCGATTGCCGTTATCAAAACGGCCAAAGGAGTTGCCTTTCTCAATGGTTTGTAGGCGATCTTCTCAATGAGTACACCGAGAATCGTACAGCCTGCGATTGCAGCCAGAAGGCTGATCCATGGATTCATATTCATGCTCGTCATCATCGTAAACACAAAATAGCATCCAATCATAATGACATCACCGTGGGCAAAATTCAGCATTTTTGCAATACCATATACCATGGTATATCCGAGGGCAATGATCGCATAGATACTCCCCAGGCTGATGCCGTTTACCAAATAGGATATAAAACTCATCTCTCCACCTCTTTTTTCTTTGTAAAATTATCATGCGTGAGCATAGGGGTTGCTCCTGTCTGCTCATTTCCTTCCATGTTGAGAAGCCTACAAGCATTCGGAAATGTATAATAGTTTCCCAAAACGGCTCGGCACCACAGCCACCATCGCCGCATTATACCCTTCCAAACGCCTGTCTGACCTTAAATCAAGCAGGGAAAATCATACAGACGCAATGCCGCCTGCCGAACTTGTCACAATGAAAGAAGGACTGCCTTCTGGCAGCCCTTCTCTGGGCCTATCAAAGACAAACTGTCTGATATCTCCCTTTTATTCCATTCCTACATATGCACCGTTCTGAATCACAACAGCCTTCGGAGCTTTGCTCACTTCACCGGTTGCTTCCCATGTCAGCTCATCACCGGTAAGACCATTGACGGTAATCTCCGTCATAGCCGCCTTCAGAGCGTCACAGGTAGAAGATGCATCCATATCCGGTGTCACACCGGCATGTTCGATGGCCGCCTTGATGGTATAGATACTGTCATAACCATCTGCTGCGAACTGGTTCGGAGTCTCTCCGTATTTTTCCTGGTAGCTTGTGACAAAGTTCACGGTCGCCTCATCCTGCGCATCAGCGGCAAACGGTGTCAGAAGCATAACGCCCTCCGCCAGGGATGTGTCAAAGTTTTCCACGGTAAGAAGGCCGTCCAGACCGTCCACACCAAAGAAAGTAGGGGCATATCCCATCGTATCTGCCTGTTTTAAGATGATGGAAGCCTCCTGATAGTAAATCGGCAGGAACACAAGGTCAGCGCCTGCATCCTGCGCCTTCTGAAGCTGTGTCTGGAAATCTGTCTTGGAATCTGCGGTAAACGCCTCCACGGACACTACGTTCAGGTTCTGTGTCTTTGCTTCCTCTACGAACTTTTCTTCGATGCCTGAAGAATATACGTCAGAGCTGTCGTAGATGATGGCAATCTTTTCTGCCAGATTGTTCTGTGCAATATACTGGGCAGATGCGATACCCTGGTTAGGGTCTGTGAAACATACCTGGAAGGCATTGTCGTTCACAATGACATCTGTGGAAGATGCAGATGGAGTCAACTGGAACATATTATCCTGTGCCGTTTTATCTGCCACTGCGATACATGGACCTGTCGTCACAGTTCCATAAAGAATCTGCATACCCCAGTCTTTCAATGTATTGTAAGCATTGACAGACTTCTCTGCATCGTGCTGGTCATCCTGGAAATTGTACTCGATTGGAACACCGTTGATACCGCCGGCCGCATTAATCTCGTCAACGGCAATCTGTGCGCCATTTTTTGCGGCATTACCATAAATCGCTGCAGCGCCGGTCGTCGGTCCAATACCTCCGATATAAAATGCATCCGCACTCTTTTTCTCTTCTTTTTCTCCGCCTCCGCTACATCCAGCCAGACTTCCCACAGCCAGGACACCGACCATCATCGCAGTCAATAACTTTTTCATTGTTTCTCCTCCTTCTATATAGTTTGCTATATGGAAAAAGGACATTCCCCCATATATTGTTCGGAACGTCCTTATTCCTTCTTTCGATTTTACTACATAATCCTTACAAAAGCAACATATTTTTCTCGGAAGCAGAGAGCTTGTAAAAATCGAAGTACCGTTTTCCCCACATTTTCATCTGCTGAATTTTACAGAAGCCACATCGGCAACCCCAAACCAGGATATCCATAAACATCTGCTCCCAGAGGCAACAGATAAGAGACACTTCATATACTGATTAAGAGAATTGCCACAGTGGAATCGCTTTGCTTCTTTGTGGCTTCTATCAGATTAGATGATATAAAAGAGTTTCGCAAAGGAGGTAAAACAGAATGATCTCCATCAGTCTGTGCATGATTGTGAGAGACGAAGCGGCGGTTTTGGCACGATGTCTTGACAGCGTCGGGAACGCTGTGGATGAGATGATCATTGTGGACACCGGGTCGGTGGACCGCACCAGACAGATTGCGAAAGCATATACCGACAAAGTGTATGATTTCCCCTGGCAGGATGACTTTGCGTCGGCCAGGAATTTTTCTCTGGACAGAGGAACTAAAGATTTTTTGCTGTGGATGGATGCCGATGACGTTCTTCCCAGAGACAGCAAGGAGAAACTAATCGAATGGAAACAGTCGCCGTCATCGAACGCCACCCTTGTCATGATGCCCTATCAGGTTGCTTTCGACGAAAGCGGCACATGTACATTTTCTTATTGGAGGGAGCGCCTGATCAGACGAAGCAGCGGATTGAGATTCCAGGGACGCGTCCACGAGGCAATCGTTCCCCGGGGAACGATTGTACACAAAGACATTCCCGTGAAGCATTGCAAGATAAAAACGGGAAGCAGCGACAGGAATTTACGCATTTATGAAAAAATGGAACGAGAAGGAGAAATTTTTGAACCAAGAGCGCAGTATTATTATGGACGAGAGCTTCTACAGCACGGACAGTGGGAAAAAGCCTGCCATATTTTAGAAAAATTTTTGGCACATCCCGATGGATGGGTAGAAAACAAGATTGATGGAGCCAGGCAGCTGGCGGAGGCTCGACGACAACTGGGAGACTGGGAGGGTGAACTGCAGGCACTTTTACAGACACTGGAATACGACGTACCCAGAGGAGAAACCTGCTGCTGCCTGGGCCGATATTTTTTTGAAAGGAGCTCCTACGATCAAGCTTCTTACTGGTATCGGCAGGCACTTCAATCCAAACGGGCATCATATCAGGGAGCATTTATCGAGGAAGCATGTTACGGCTATCTTCCGGCCATCATGCTGTGCGTCTGTTGTGATAGAATGGGAAAAAGGAAGGAGGCGGAACAATGGAACGATCTGGCAGGATATTACAGACCGAATTCAGAAGCTTATCAGCAAAACCGGGCATACTTCCAAAAACGACAAGTGCAAGAAGAAAGATAAACAGCAAATCTGCCTTAGATTTTTTCAGAGACATGACAAACTGACCATGGCAACTCCTGTTCACGAAAAGAAAGTAAAGTCATATATTAATATGGGATGCGCAAGCAATTCCAAGGAACAAAAACAAAATATAGGAGGACGTCATATGTCCTGGCTAAAAAAAGTGATAGATTCACAATGCACAGAGGAAAACGAAGAGACTCATGAAAATGAGGAACTCCATCAGGCTGACTGCTTTAGACGCAATCCGTGCTGCCCTTGTCCCCCACCATTTTGTCCGACCGGCCCAGTCAATCCGACGGGAGCTACCGGGCCTACCGGACCGACCGGAGCCACGGGGCCGACTGGAATCACAGGACCTACGGGACCAACTGGGCCTACCGGAGCCACGGGGCCGACTGGAATCACAGGGCCTACCGGGGCCACAGGGCTCACCGGAATCGACGGGCTTGCTGGAATCACAGGACCTACCGGACCGACCGGACCAACTGGGCCTACCGGAATCACGGGACCAACTGGACCGACCGGAGCTACCGGGCCTACCGGACCGACCGGTACAGCAGGTGTCGCTTCTCAGGAATATTTGTCCGCATACTCCACTCCGACACAGGCGGGAACCGAAAATTCACCTATGATTTTTGACATCAACGCTCTTCAATATGGCACAGCATTGTCTCACACTGCGGAGACCGGGGAATTCGTCGTGCAGGAACCGGGGTATTATTATGTGGACTTCCGAGGAACAATGGCACCTCCGGGAGGCTCCTCTCTCCCGCTGACGCTCTCGATATATTTACGGCAAAATTCTGAAACTGTGCCGGGAACAGCCGCCTATCATACCTTCCAGTTGACCAATGATACAAGCAACATGGCATTTTCACAAATTATCGAGGTCACGGAAGCGCCCACAACACTGGATATCGTGGGAAGCGGCGGCACTTATAACTACGCCTATATTTCTCTGACTATTTTTAAATTGGGAAACAATCAGGAAACTCTTTGAGATAACTTCTTTATTTTATACGCACTCCTGATAAATGCACTATAAAAACAGGCACAACAAAAAAGGAGGCTGTCATCCTGCAAACTCATCACTGCACCGACAGCTTCCTTCTTTTCATGCTGTAAAACCGAACAATTACGACCAAGTCCTTCTCTCCTTCTCACAGGAGAATAAACCGACTCCTGCCGATTTCCCATACACCTTTTCATTCTTCCAGCTCGGGAAAATGCTTATTTTCTTTTCCCATAAGACTTAAAATATCATCACAAAACGCCCCCACTTCCACGGGAACCTTCCCTTCTTTATTTTTGTAAACCTGAATGAGCAGCTCCATATATCGTTCCGAAAGAACTTGCAGCTCTGCGAATCCAGAAGATTTTTTTTGTCTGTCCAACTCCTCCGGCAGCTTTTTAAACCTTCGGTACTGATGATACACGTCTCTCTTTCGCACGAATTCTTCCATGTTATCCGCCGCTTTTTTATCATAGTTTCCCTGGACGCAACATTTTGCCACTCGATATAAATCCATGGCGTCATCCAGGGCATTGTGGGCAGTGTGATGTTCCATGCCGCAAATATATTTCATGTCGGACAGACTCAGCGTCATACCCCTATCAAAAACCTTTCGGGTAAGCCGCTTCGTGATATCCTTCATCATGATGCCGATCTTTCTGTATTTTCTTGGCACCGACTTATGATTGGCATCCATATCATGTAAAATCGTATGGGCATCGTTTCCCCATGTATAAATTTCTCTCACCGGATAACTCTGAAACAATTGACACAGTTCCTGAAAAACGACCGAATAAGACGGCGCCGCATCGATTTCCTCCTGGGTCAATCCGGTCAGTTTTTTGCAATATCTTGTTAGCTTTTTATTGTAAAGCGGACAAATCGGTGAATAGTAAGTTCTCACCAGTCGAAAATTTCTATCACAAAGGACCACCCCCACCGACAATATCTCCCCGCTATGGCTTCGGTCAAAAGAAGAATCCGATTCCATGTAGCAGGTGTATTCTGCATCAAAAAAAGCATAATAAAATTTCTTTTTCGTCGTATTGCTCACTGTTTTGTCTCTCCGTCTTTTGCTGTTGTTCAAAAAATTTCTCCGCCGTTGTACTGTGGCCTATTCCTTCCATAATCCAAGATCTGACTTTACTCTGAAATCTAACTTTTCATCATCTAACGAGATAAAATTTCCGTGCCATCTTCCGTCACCAAAACCGTATATTCCCACTGGGCCGAAGGCTTGCCATCCTGGGTATAAATGGTCCATCCATCTTCTTCGTCCTGATACACGTCCGGCTCTCCCATGTTGACCATAGGCTCAATGGTGAAAGTCATGCCGGGTACAAATAAAATCCCGGAGCCGGGAATACCGATGTGATTTACCCACGGATCCTCATGAAAACGGACGCCACAGCCGTGTCCGCCGATTTCCCGCACGATAGTATAACCGTTTTCCACGGCATGCTTGTTGCACACATATCCCATGTCTCCCATGGTTCCCCACGGCTTTACTGCCGCCAGAGCCAAGTCGAGACACTCCTTGGTCACCTGCACCAGTTTTTTCTTTTCCTCCGATACCGCTCCGATGCAAAACATCCGGGAAGCATCCCCATAATAACCGTTACAAATAGTCGTGCAATCCACATTGACAATATCGCCGCTTTTTAGCACTCTGTCCTCGCTGGGAATCCCGTGGCACACCACCTCATCAATGGAAATGCAGACGCTTTTCGGATAGCCCTGATATCCAAGGCAGGCTGGAATACAGCCGATTTTCCTCGTATACTCCTCAATTTTCTGATTCAGTTCCTCCGTGGTTACCCCCTCCTTTACATAAGGAGCAATGTAGTCCAGAACTTCCGTATTTTTCTTCCCGGCTTCCCGAATCCCGGCAATCTGTTCCGGCGTCTTAATCATGCTATGGTCAGGAACTTCATACCCTCTGTTCCAAAAATCTTTAATTCTGTTGTCAAAGGACATATGGCACGTTTTGTATTTTTTGCCGCTGCCACACCAGCATTTATCATTTCTTCCTATCTTCAATCTGTGACCTCCTGTCATTCTGCCACCGTCCACGTCCGCCTATTCTGAACATCCGAACATATCTGCGGCAATCTGTCTTCGTCTCCCAAAGAAAAAGGTGGCAGCCATCTTCTATGTAATATATCTTAAACCATACTTTTCTCTCTGTACGGCTTTCCTTTTTACCCGCACATCTACTGCGCCGCAAAAAAACGCCAACGAATGGATTATATACGATTTTTACAAAAATGACAAGGAGGGCCTGACTCAGCCACACCTACAGGCCTGACTCAGCTACACCTGTTTTAAAAGTTCCAGGACAGATTGTACGATTTCCGGGCAAAAATCCATCAGAAGATTTTCTTTTATAATTTCTTCCAACCCCTCCGGCTTTGCAATATCATGTCCCAGCAAATGTTTGCAGGTACACCCACCATACTTTTCTTAAAACAAATGAAAAAATTGCTCTCTTTTTTCATTTAAGACTTCCTTTTGCTCCAAATCCTGTCGCCTTTCATGACCGTATTTCATGCCCAGGACAAGCATCGCTCCCACAACAGCCCCGCGCGTCTCTCCCTGTCCCATTCCGCCTCCAAATGCCGCCGCTATTTTATAAGCCATTTCCCGGGATATCCCCAATTCTTTGGCATATTGTTCAAGCACCACCTGGGAACAGTCAATCCCTTCCATAAATAATTGTTTTATCTGTTCTTTTTGCATCAGCAACATCCTCCATTCCCTTTTTCCGTCTGTTTTTCTTTATATATTTGACGAAGCAACACCACCACCGCAAACAGGGCAAACAACAACAGCAAGGCCGTCACCATCTTTTTTACCCCTCCCGTCAGCATCCCGCCCACATAAGAATAAATGATCGTGGCCGGAAGCTGCCCGATTCCAGTCGCCAACATAAATCCCGAAAAGGACATGGACGCCAATCCTGCCGCATAGCTTACAATATCAAAAGAGAGAAACGGCAACAGCCGGGCGATGAGTATGCTATGTTTTCCATATCTCTCAAAAAAAACATCCATCTGCTCCATGCCAATTTTTCCCGACAACTTTTCGGCCGCCTCCCGCCCCAGGATTCTTGCAATGTAAAAACATAAAGCTGCTCCCGCCATGGCGCTACTCCAGGATAATACCGCCCCCCGCACCCAGCCGAACAAATTGGCATTGGCAAATGTGATAAGAAATGCGGGAATCGGTGCGGCGACTGATTGCAGAATCATCAGGCAAAAGGAAACCGCCGCAGCATAGCTTCCGTAGGAGGCAAGAAAGGTTTTCACAGCCGCAATGTCACCGCTGGATAAGACAGAAACCATCTTGTGAAAAGAATGTTGAGCCTGCGGTACAAAAACATATACTCCAATTGCTGCTAAAATCACAGCTACCATCATGATTTTACTAATTTTCCTCTTTTGTTTCATCTTTTCCTCACTTGCAAAGCAAACAGGCGTTCTTTAAACCGCCTGTACACATGCATCAATCCTCTGCAAAAAATCATCGTCCAGATACGCATCCAGTTTTTCTTTCGTCGATTCATTGACGAGCATTTTCCCCTTTTGCCGGTATTGTATCCACGCCATAGCACACCAGCTGATGCCTCTTAGACAGTTTATTGCCATAAACATCTGCGTCCTTTCTGACATTCCTTCCGTGGGGAATCTTCCTCCCACGCAACGGACATATTCTTTCACAAAATCTTTCATTGCTTCTCTGGTCAAAATCACATCCGTTTTCCAAAAGGTGGTTGTCGGGGCCAGAAAATGTCCCAAATCTTGTGCCGGGTCTGCATACAGTGGCTTTTCCCAATCAATCAAATACATGGTGCCATGTTTCCCGCCGGATAAAAAATTAGTAGAATTTAATTCCGTATTAATACAGCATCTCCAAGGTGTTTCATACGAAAACGCATCCACTTTTTTTCGTCCAATCTCCAGCAACTTCCGCACCTGCTTTTTGGTTTCCGGGCTGCCCAACGATGATTTTTCATACACTTCATACATTCTTTCACATTCACACAAAATGGATTGTAATGGATTTTCCGGGCAAATCAGCCTGTGATTTTCCACAGAAGTACTGTGTATGTCCGCCAGACAAGAGGCCGCTTCATATAATTCTTTATGATAGTCCAGCGCCCTGCCCGGCAAAAATTCCATCACCAGTATACCATGGTCTATTTTTTCTCCGCTTCCATCCACATAATAAACATGTGGCGTTCTCCCCGAACCTTCCAGACATTTCAAAGCATCATACTCATATTCTATTTGATGTTCCAGATGCATCTGGCTTCCGCAGTTCACCCGCAGCAGCAGTTTTTTTCTGCTGACAGGATGCACAAAACTGTAATTGATATTGTATTCTCCCTGCCCAATCCAGGTGTAAATTTCTTCCCTGTGAGACGGAAGCCCCAACGCCTTCCGATAACGACCTTCTTTTACATATTCTTCTAATCCTTCTACTCGCTTCATCTTCTTATATCCTTATAGTCCGCCGCAATTGCCATAATATCTTCCCCGCTCCGATATCTTTTTCTCAGGCGGTTCATCCGCCACATCACTTTTAGTTTCGGAATGGTTCCCTCCGGGAATCGTCGGTCAGAAGTATAAATCCTCTTTTTCGTCATCCCGATTTTTATCTTTCTTTTTTTCAGCAAGAGAGAAAACTGATAATCTTCCATGATGGGAATTTCCGGAAACATCCCCATTTGAAAAAACAGCGTTCTATCTATAAAAATCCCCTGATCCCCAAACATAATCTTTCTTCCTTTTGCCCTGTGATTAGAAATCAGACGGCATGTCCACATAAAAAAATTTTCAGAATGAAAAGCAATACCGAAACACCCGGCTTTGTAATGCGACATCACCTCTTTGATTTCTCTCACAAATCCATCGGGCAGTTCACTGTCGCTGTGCAAAAAAAACAGGATATCTCCCTCACTATTCTTCGCTCCTTCATTCATTTGTATGCCTCTGCCCTTCCGGCTATGCAGCAGTCGAAATGAAGCTTCCTTTATTTTTTTCGTGGTACCGTCAGTGCTTCCTCCATCCACGAAAATAACCTCACATTCATCCTTCCAGGGCAAAAGCTGCTCCTGTATGGACATAATCGTGGTCTCCTCATTATAGACAGGGACAATGATTGATATTTTACTGATCTGCGTCAGATATCGCCCGGTTTTAGAATTTCGCAAAAAACGGCTCCGCCTCATCCTTTTCCGATATGCGGCAATATCTCTCTTCTCGTCGATATCCCGGCACATTCTGATATCGCCGTAAGAAATCCCTTTTTCTAAAAGTTTTTTCTTTATATTTTCAAGAACCCTCCCCCCTGCATAACATTCTTCCAGGAATACTTCCTGATACAGATTCTTCATCCCCAACAGATAATATCCTCCGTCCCTCGACGGGCCAAACACCACATCCTTTGTTCTTAACAGTCGGTACGCTTGCCGGAAGTCCTCCGCCCGCAGTTCCGGGATGTCACTTCCAATTAAAATACAGGCGTCGTACCCTGCGGCAAGGGTTTCTTCCATGGCATTTTTCATTTTTTCTCCAAGAGAATCTCCTTTTTGCTGATAATATGCCAATCCTTCCCCCAACAGGGAAACCATCACCTCCTGTCCCGATTTAGGCGTATAGTATATCCTACAGTCCGCATTTATTTTTTTGCACTGTCTGCAAATATCCGTCAAAAAGCATTGATGCAGCCTGGCACATTGTTTTCGAGTAAGATATGGCATCAACCTTGTTTTGGTATATCCCGGAATGGGAACCTTTGTAAATATGATGCATGCTTTCTTTCGCATTACAAACACCTCTATATATATTTTGTTCTTTTCCGATGCAGAAAGGAAGTCAGTATTTTGGGCCTTTCTTTTGTCCCCAGCAATTCCACCAGCACATGCTTGATTTGAACTTGTCCCACCTTTGAGAAATTTCCCGCACAGGAAGCACAGTAAGTATAAACGGGTTCCTCCTGATATTCTTTTATTTTCTTCGCCAGATTCTTTGCCAGATCTTTTTCGCAAACGGCCGCACATCCGCCAAGACCACAGCATTGGATATCCTCAATGATCTGATGCCGGTCTGGCAAATATTTTTGAACCATCCGATACCAATGCCGTCCCTTCCAGTCAGGGCACGGAATATATACCCGGGCTTCCTTTTCTACTTTTTTATTTTGCTCTGCTATGATGCTCTCTCTCCATTGTGGCTCTTCCAATAGTTCATAAATGCTGACCACCTCTGTATCCAGATGTTCTTTTAAATAATAATAACAGTTCGGACAGACTGTAATCATTTTCGTAATACCAGAGCTCTCCATCTGAGTTTTCATTTTTTTTATAAGTTTTTGTTCTGCTTCCTCCATGCCTAATTCTGCAATCGGCTTTCCGCAGCAATCATGCACTGTCCCAACTCCCATTTTCTCCATTTTTTCGGATAATATTTTCATTGTTTTCGGATAAAAAGAAGGAAAATTACATCCCGGGAACAATGCCCACCTCCCTTTTTGATGACGGTAATTTCGATAAATATAATCCGATTTTTCATGCAGAATCCTCTGATATCCTTCCCGGCGAAGCGAAACTTTCTTTTCCCTGACTTTCCCCTTTCTGATATCCAAAACTTCCTGTCTTCCATCGATGTGTACGGGACAGACCAGCTCGCATTTTCCACACAAAAAACAATGGTACGCCAGTGATTCCAAAGCTTCTCTGTCTCCGATATCCAATTGATATTTTTTTAAAAACTCACAACATTCCTGACATTGATGACAGTGAATGCATTGTCTCCTGCTTTCATTCATCATTTTATTTTTATTCTTCACTCTCCCGCAGATATTTTTTCTTTAAAAATGTGCCAACCCCTAAAACCGTACAAAAAAAGAAAGCTGCAATTCCTATATACCACATTTTATTTTCCCGCTCCAACAGCCCGGCAGCACCGACAGTATACATCGCCGTGCCCGGAATCATAAATAGAAACGTTCCTGCCGTGTAAGTTGAAAAGGGAATGTCTGTGATTCCATATGCAAAATTTTGTAAATTATAAGGAAAGAGCGGTATCAATCTGGTAATCATCAAAAGAAACATCCCTTGTGTTTTCGTATCTTCAAACAACCAGCGTTTTAAATATTTATTTTTTAACACGACGGGCTTGATTGCATCCTTCAAAAAGAACCGTCCAGCCAAAAAAGATAACACGGCTCCCAGCGTTGTCGCCACAAGACAAAATACCGTTCCCCAAAACGGGCCAAACATAATGCCTGCTACAATGGCGAAGGTGACGCCCGGAAGGGCCAAAACAACGCACCCTATGACGGTCAGGCCAAGATAAAGTACCGCAGCATAGTAAAAATTATTTTGTACCACGGACTGTAACCACACAACGTCCATATTGTCAATGGACTTCGACCAGCCAAATTTTTTATTCAAAACAAACATTATTACGACGATACCAATAAATATCCATACTTTTTTATTTTTCATTTCTTACACACTGCCATCGTCACTTTTAATTTTATCATTTGCAGGATACATGCCGCCGACAACAGGGGAAACACCAGATAATAGGCTCTCATTGTTTCCGGCGTATTGACAAGGATAATTCCCAGACACAATATGCTCATTCCGACAGCCAGAACCATAGTTCCATGAACGATTTTTTTATAGCTTTTCCTTTTTTTCCAGTAGTGTCTTATGATAATAACCAAAAACAACAGCAACACAAGTGGAACGAGCAAACGAAGCGCCTCCAACGGCAGCCTTTCTTTCCACTTAGATGTTTGATACCCCACCCATCTGGACATTCCCAGCTTTCTTTTTGAAAAATATTGAAGCGTCCAGGCGCCGCCCAGAAAAGCTGCTGTCATCACATCCGTCATAATATAACATAGTTTTTTCATTCTTATCTCCATAATAATAAGACAAACCAACGCAAGTATCAATTGCGTTGGTTTCTTGTCTACAGCTGAACCATTTTCTTTCTTATTTCGCCGCTTTATCATTTGGCAAATCAGCCACAGTGACATGCTGGCAATCTTCATCGGCCGGATCTCCGACCTGAACCGGATAATCTTCGTTCATAATCCACTGATACCATCCGCCATCGTACACCGACACGTTGTCATAACCATTCTCATAGAGAACTAAAAACGGAACGCTGGCTCTCCATCCGGTTCCACAGTAAAAGGCCAGGTCGTTTTCCAAGGTAAAATCACAATCACTCCATACTTCCTGCAAGCCTTCCAGATTTTTGATTGTGCCGTCCTCATTTGTAAAACCTGCCACATCAAAGGCCGTCTCTGCTCCTTTTCCCCAGACGGCTCCCTCCGGCTCTCCGGCTTTATCAATATAATTATAACCGCTGGTTTTTCCTAACCATTCGTCCTCGCTTCTTATGCTTACCAGCTTAAAATTATCATCATTTTCCAATCTTTCTTTTGCTTCCTCTATAGATGTCCAGTACTGCGGACAAGCTGGAACCTCCGTTCCGAAGTCCCCTGCTTCACTTCCTGCGTTTTGTTTTGTCTCCGTGTCATATCCGGCTGCCTTCCAGGCGTCTATTCCTCCGTTTACAATCTTAACATCTTCCACGCCGACCCATAAATAACCGTACGCCTGGCGAGCCGTTCCACTGGCATCTGCTCCATAAAGAATGACCTTCGTATCCTTCGTAATTCCATGAGAAAGAAGATTATCCTTAACCACCTCTGCATCCAAAAGATTGTAAGCACCTTTTTCGTCCCCGGTGGCATCTTCCACTTCACAATTATCTACATAAATGGCGCCCGGAATGTGTCCTTCTTTATAAGAAACGCAATCCTTCACATCTCCGTACCCCACTTCTGCTACGACAACATCTTCATACCCCTCCTGGTCACCGTTCATCGCACTGTACACCCACTCTGGCGTCACATACACTGTCCTTTGTTCCACAGCTTCTACCTGCACTTCGGAAACGGTCGTGCTTTCCTGTCCGGTTGTCGCCTCCTGGTTTCCTGAGCCGGTCGTTTCTTTTGTGGAAGAACCACATCCGGTCATTGACAACATCAAGGCCACAGCCATCATCATACTAATTGTCTTTTTTTTCATAACTACGCTCCTTTTTACAATACATTGAACATAACGTAAGATAACCTGCTTTGGATTATAACATTAATTGATGTTGTGGTCGAATTGATTATTCCTATAGGGATTTAGTATTTATAGATATTTTCTATAAATTTCTTTTTCATGATAATGTTTTTTCTATAGAAATTCTATAGAAATAAAAAGCGAACAATAAGAAAAAGGCCCCGGCAAAACGCCGAAACCTTTTTCTTCCGCACCCGCCGTTTACACAGAGAGCGGGCAAAAACCTTTATCTTCTATTTTTTTATTTCTTAATGAGAAGGGATCGTCCTGTCATCTCCGCAGGCTGCTCCATTCCCATCATCTCGATGAGCGTCGGGGCGATGTCCGCCAGGCAACCGCCTTCTCTTAAAGTGTAGTCCTTGTCATAGTTAATGAGGATAAACGGTACCTGATTGGTCGTGTGAGCGGTGAACGGTGCCCCCGTCTCATAATCAATGAGCTGCTCACAGTTTCCATGGTCTGCACAGAGGAACATCTGACCTCCCACCTCCTCGATGGCTGTCACAGCATTTCCCACGCAGGTATCTACCGCTTCCACGGCCTTGATGGCCGCATCTTCCACGCCGGTATGTCCCACCATGTCCGGGTTGGCAAAGTTGATGATAATCACATCATATTTGTCGGAACGGATGGCTTCCACCAGTTTCTCTCCCACCTCCGGTGCGCTCATCTCCGGCTGTAAATCATAGGTGGCCACAGATGGGGATTTCACCAGAATCCGATCCTCTCCTTCATTTGGCACTTCCACACCACCGTTGAAGAAGAAAGTCACATGGGCATATTTTTCCGTCTCTGCCAGACGAAGCTGTTTTAATCCATGAGACGCCAAAAATTCACCGAAGGTGTTGGTGATTTCTACTTTATGGAAGGCAACGATTTTATTCGGGATAGTCGGGTCGTACTCTGTGAAGCAAACGTAGGTCAGAGGGAACAGACCGTTCCTTCTCTCAAATCCCGTAAAATCCGGATCACAGAGGGCACGGGTGATCTCTCTTGCCCTGTCCGGACGGAAGTTAAAGAAAATAACGGAGTCGTTGGCTTTCAATGTGCCCACCGGCTTGCCATCTTTTTCAATGACGGTCGGAAGCACAAACTCATCCGTCACTTCGCCGGCATAGGAGTCTGCAATGGCCTGTACCGGATCGGAAGCCTTCACTCCTTCTCCGTATACAAGGGCGACATAAGCCTTCTCCACACGCTCCCAGCGGGTATCTCTGTCCATGACATAATAGCGTCCCTCGATGGTGGCAATCTGTCCCACGCCGATCTCATCCATTTTGGCTACCAGCTCTTCGATAAAGCTTTTGCCGGAGGTCGGAGCGGTGTCACGTCCGTCCAGGAAACAATGCACGCAGACATCCGTAAGCCCTTCTTTTTTCGCCAGCTCCAAAAGTCCGTAAAGATGGGTATTATGACTGTGTACACCGCCGTCGGATAACAGTCCGTATAAATGTAAGGTAGAATGATTTTCCTTACAGTTCTTCACTGCCGCCAGAAAGGCTTCGTTTTCAAAGAAATCTCCATCCTGGATGGATTTGGTAATCCTGGTGAGTTCCTGGTACACGATTCTTCCTGCCCCCATGTTCAGGTGCCCCACCTCGGAGTTTCCCATCTGTCCATCCGGCAGACCCACGGCCATGCCGCTGGCATTCCCCGGTACAAATGGATATTCTCTCATAAGACGGTCGATATTCGGCGTATTCGCCTCAACTACCGCATTGGCCTTCTCAATATCGTTAAGGCCGAATCCGTCTAAAATCATTAATACTGTTGGTTTTTTACTCATAATATAATCTCCTGTGTAAAGATAGTGTCAATTGCACGATGTCCTCTACTTTGTGAAAAAAAGACATCGACATAGCAGACTGCCCGCGAACACAGTTTATCCGCGGGCATAGTCAGTCATCCGGCAAAACTGCTCCGTCTCCCGGATTATTTATTGTAGTTTACAATCTTTCCAAAGTCAGCCTTCAGAGATGCACCGCCCACAAGGCCGCCGTCAATATCTGCCTGCGCAAATAAATCCGGGGCGGTAGCTGCATTGACGCTTCCGCCATACTGGATACGGATAGCCGCTGCCGTGGCATCATCGTAAATCTCTGCGATGCATTTACGAATCTCTGCACAAACTTCCTGTGCCTGCTCTGTGGTAGCAGTTTTACCGGTACCAATGGCCCAGATTGGCTCGTAAGCAATCACCGCTGTTGCCGCCTGCTCAGCGCTCACATTGTAAAATCCTTCTTTGACCTGCTGGCGGATGAAGTCCATGGTCACACCCTGTTCTCTCTGCTCTAAGGACTCGCCGCAGCACATGATCGGAGTGATGCCATGTTCAAATGCTTTCAGCACTTTTTTGTTTACGTCCGCATTGGTCTCGCCGAAGTATTCTCTTCTCTCAGAATGTCCCAATACTACATATTTTACACCGGCATCTTCAAGCATCGCAGGAGAAATCTCTCCTGTGTAAGCGCCGCTTTCTTCATAGTACATATTCTCCGCACCGATGGAGATGTTTGAACCTTTGGCAGCCTCCATGGCCGGAATGATGTCGATGGCCGGCACGCAGAATACCACGTCCACTTCTTCATTGGCACACAGCGGTTTTAACATATTGACAAGCTCCACAGCTTCGCTTGGAGTTTTGTTCATTTTCCAGTTACCAGCAATAATTTTTCTACGCATAACGTTTCCCCTTTTCCTGATTGACTCTATTTATTTATCGTTGGCCGCTGCCACACCCGGAAGTTCTTTTCCTTCCAGGAACTCCAAAGACGCACCGCCGCCGGTGGAGATATGAGTCATTTTATCACCAAATCCGAGCTGATTGACTGCCGCTGCGGAATCTCCGCCGCCAATGATGGTAGTAGCCTCAATGTCAGCCAGTGCCTCTGCCACTGCCACGGTACCTTTTGCGAAGTTCGGCATCTCAAAAACGCCCATCGGTCCGTTCCACACAACAGTTTTAGCCTCTTTTACAGCATCTGCAAATAACGTCCGGGTTTTAGGTCCAATATCCATACCCATCTCGTCCGCATCCATGCTGCCTTCTACCACGCGGCTTGGCGCATCATTGCTGAACTCTTTTGCCACAACGGTATCCACAGGAAGAAGCAGGTTGACGCCTTTTTCTTTCGCCTTTTCCACCATCTCGTTGGCATAGTCCAGATAATCTGCCTCCAACAGAGATTTTCCAACTTCTTTTCCCTGGGCTTTTGCGAAGGTATATGCCATGCCGCCGCCGATGATCAGGGTGTCCACCTTATCAAGCAGGTTATTGATAACAGAAATTTTGGAGGAAACTTTTGCACCGCCGAGGATGGCCACAAAAGGTCTTTCCGGGTTATTTACTGCATTTCCGAGAAAATCAATCTCTTTTTGCATGAGATATCCCACCACTGCGGTATCCACATACTCTGTCACGCCTACGTTGGAGCAGTGCGCTCTGTGGGCCGTACCGAAAGCGTCATTGACGAAAACATCGCAAAGAGAAGCCAAATCTTTGGAGAAAGCCTCCCCGTTTTTGGTCTCCTCCGCACGATAGCGGGTATTTTCTAATAATACGACCTCGCCGTCCTTCATCGCCTCCACAGCAGCCTTCGCATTCGGGCCCACCACCTCAGGGTCAGCTGCAAACTTCACTTCCTGTCCCAGAAGCTCAGACATGCGAACTGCCACAGGCGCCAGGGATAATTCCGGTTTCGGCTCTCCCTTTGGTTTGCCAAGATGGGAACAAAGAATAATCTTTCCTCCGTCTGCGATTAATTTTTTGATGGTAGGCAGAGAAGCCACCAGACGGTTTTCATCTGTGATTTTTCCGTCCTGCAACGGCACGTTGAAATCACAACGAACCAGCACCTTCAAGCCCTTTACATTAATATCATCCACTGATTTTTTGTTCAGCATGTGGTAATCTCCTCTCGTTTGTCATTTTTACTCAAAAGCAAAACAGGGTCCGGTCCTATAGACCGGACCCATGTCTGGATCTTATACTACAAAATGATAACAGCCAAACTGTCACCGATATTGTAACAATTATGCTAATTCTGCGAAGTATTTGATAGTACGAACCATCTGAGATGTGTAGCTGTTTTCATTGTCGTACCATGAAACAACCTGTACTTCATATAAATCATCTGCAATCTTTGCCACCATTGTCTGTGTAGCATCGAATAAGGAACCGTATCTCATTCCCACGATATCGGAGGAAACAATCTCGTCTTCATTGTATCCGAAAGACTCGTTTGCTGCTGCTTTCATTGCTGCGTTGATGCCTTCCACGGTAACATCCGTTCCCTTTACTACTGCTGTCAGGATGGTAGTGGAACCAGTTGGAGTAGGAACACGCTGTGCAGAACCGATTAACTTTCCGTTCAGCTCAGGGATAACAAGTCCGATGGCTTTTGCAGCACCTGTGCTGTTAGGAACGATGTTCACTGCTGCCGCACGGCTTCTTCTCTTGTCGCCTTTTCTCTGTGGTCCGTCCAGAGTCATCTGGTCGCCTGTGTAAGCGTGGATGGTGCACATGATACCGCTCTGGATTGCTGCATATTTATTCAGGGCGTCTGCCATAGGTGCCAGACAGTTTGTCGTACAGGATGCAGCGGAGATGATGGTATCCTCTGCTGTCAATACTTCGTGGTTTGTGTTGTAAACAACAGTCGGAAGATCATTTCCTGCCGGTGCGGAGATGACAACTTTTTTAGCGCCGGCATTGATGTGAGCCTGTGCTTTTGCCTTGCTTGTGTAGAAACCGGAACACTCTAACACAACGTCCACACCGATTTCTCCCCATGGGCAGTCATTGGCATCAGGGAATTTATAAATTTTGATTTCCTGTCCGTCCACTGTGATGGAATCTTCACCGTAGGATACTTTGTCGCACAATGCGTATCTTCCCTGTGATGAGTCATATTTTAACAAATGAGCTAACATCTCCGGGCTTGTCAGGTCATTGATGGCTACAACTTCATAACCTTCTGCTCCGAACATCTGTCTGAAGGCAAGACGACCAATACGACCAAAACCGTTAATTGCAACTTTTACTGCCATGATAATTCCTCCTAAGTTTATAGAAATTGTTAAAGATTGGCAATGTGGAACTCTGTCCACATCACATAAAAGAGTTGACTTATTATGTCAAACCTTTAACTATTTTACCTAATTTACGACGATATTTCAAGCAAAAAATTGCATAAAAAAAAGAAAATATTTCCTTTTAATTTATGTTATTATTGATATGTGAGTACACGCAGTTTTCTGACATTCTACATATGTCACCAGAAAGGAGCCGCTTATGTTAAAAATCGACACCCATCTGCACAGTTTTTTTTCTTCCGATTCTGAGGCGTCTATGGAGGATATGATAAGGCAGGGCATTCGTCTCGGTTTAAAATCTCTGTGCTTTACGGAACATTTTGACTTGGATTACCCTGAGAATGAGGAAAATCTTGATTTTTTATTGAATTTTGATTCCTATTACACTTCCTCTCTTCGCCTCAGAGAAAAATATGCCTCCCAAATTGAGATTCTCCACGGCATCGAGGTGGGGGTACAGCCTCATCTTAAAACAGAACTTCTCAATTTTTATGTGCGTTACGGAGGACGCTTTGACTATATCATCAATTCCTGCCATATCGTCAGGGGAGAAGATCCTTATGAACCTTCCTTCTTTCACAAATACAGTGCAGAGGAGGGCATCCGCCTTTATTTTGAAACCATTTTAAAAAATCTGGAAACCTTCCCTTATTTTCAGTCCGCAGGACATTTAGATTATATTTGCCGCTACCTGCCAAAACCCCGCCCGGCTTTTTCTTATTCTCTCTATGGAGAAGTTCTGGATGAAATTCTTCATTTTCTGATCAGACACGACAAATCTCTGGAAGTCAATACCGCCGGCCTCAAATGCGGCCTTCCCTGGCCAAATCCACACATGGATATTCTGATTCGATATCGGCAGATGGGCGGAAAGCTTATCACCATCGGAAGCGATGCCCACAGGCCGGAAGACATAGCCTTCGATTTTGAACGCCTCGAAAAGGTTCTCACCCAGGCCGGATTTTCTTCTTACACCATGTATCGGGCACAGCAGCCCATACAGATTCCCATTCTCTAGCGCCAAAACAGGGCGGGATGCCTCTTCCTTCATGACCCTCCTTTCACATCGCTCTTTTACATCGTTAGAATGAAACACAAAGCAGGGAGAGAAACGAAAAGGTTTCTCTCCCTGAAAAGTAAAGGATATTATAATAATAAATATAGGTATCTTCCGGCCCCGGTGGAACCTTCGGATTTTATCGTTGTTTTTCTCTTATCTTTGTACGCGTCCCGAACCGTCTCCGCACATCAATTTCTGCACTTCGCCCACAGAAACAAGATTGAAGTCACCCTCGATGGAATGTTTCAGGCAGGAGGCCGCCACTGCGAACTCGATGATTTTCTGGGAATCGGATTCATGCAGGCAAGAGTAAATCAATCCGCCCCCAAAAGAATCTCCGCCTCCTACGCGGTCAACGATGTGCATTTTGTATTTTTTACTGAAATGGTACTCTGTGCCATCATAGAGCATGGCAGACCAGTTGTTATCGTTGGCGGAGAGGGATTCTCTCAGCGTGATTGCTACTTTCTGGAATCCAAAGCGCTCTGTCAACTGTCTGGCAACATCCTTGTATCCCTCATGGTTTACCGTTCCCGTAGTCACATCCGTGTCAGCCGCCTTGATACCGAACACGTCCGCAGCATCTTCCTCGTTGGCGATGCAGACGTCAACGTACTGACAAAGCTCTCCCATCACCTGTCCGGCTTTTTCCTTGCTCCACAATTTATTTCTGTAGTTTAAGTCACAGGAAATCGTGACGCCGGCTTCCTTTGCGGCCTTACATGCTTCCAGGCAGATGGCTGCCACATTGTCTCCCAACGCCGGTGTAATTCCGGTAAAATGGAACCACTCTGCCCCGTCAAAGATCTCTTTCCAGTTAAAATCTTCCGGGGATGCCGTGGCAATAGAAGAACCTGCACGGTCATAAATTACTTTGGAAGGACGCTGGGAAGCTCCTTTTTCCAGGAAGTAAATGCCAACCCGGTCACCACCACGGGCGATATAGGAAGTATCCACACCGTATTTTCTCAAGGAATTTACGGCAGCCTGTCCGATTTCATGTTCCGGAAGCTTTGTGACAAATTTTGCATCTAACCCATAATTAGCCAGGGAAACCGCTACATTCGCTTCTCCTCCGCCAAAAGTAGCTCCATAGGAATCTGCCTGCACAAAGCGATAATATCCCTCCGGCGCAAGGCGCAACATAATTTCACCAAAAGTAATTACTTTTTTTGCCATTGTTCTTTCTCCTCTGTCTGTAAATTTGCTTAGTTTTTTCTGATGTTATCTACCAATTTGACTGCTTCTTCCGTGAGAGCCTGAATCTCGTCAAACTTTCCGGCTTTTACAAGGTCCCCTTTTACCATCCAGCTTCCGCCGCAGGCGACAATCTTATCACACTCCAGATAGCTCTCCAGATTTTTGGCGCTCACCCCTCCTGTAGGCATAAATTTCAGTCCCACATAAGGTGCGGCCATGGCCTTGATGGTCTTCACTCCGCCAAACGGTTCTGCAGGGAAAAATTTCACCACTTTCAGGCCTCTCTTGACAGCCTGCGCCACTTCTGACGGGGTAATGCATCCCGGGAAGACAGGAATTTCTTCTTTTAAGCAGTAATCCACGATCTCAGGGTCAAAACCAGGACTTACAATAAATTTCGCTCCTGCATTTACCGCCCGTTTCACCTGCTCTACCGTCAAAACGGTTCCTGCTCCCACGAACATATCCGGGTATTCCGATGTCATGATTTTGATGGATTCCTCCGCCGCATCTGTCCGGAAAGTAACTTCCGCACAAGGAAGCCCTCCTTCTGTCAACGCTTTTGCCAGCGGCGCCGCATCCTTTGCGTCTTCTAATACTACCACTGGCACCACGCCAAATTTTGCTATCTTTTCTAAAACTGCATCCATTTTTCTTCCTCCTGTCTGCTGTATATTCCTGCTGTCTGTCACAGTGGGAAACCAAAATATCTCACTGCGTTATTGTAGGAAATTCCTTTTATGATTTTTTCCAGAGTCTTATCATCTTCCGGATATTCTCCATTTTCTACCCATCCGCCGATCAACTCGCACAAAATTCTGCGGAAGTACTCGTGGCGGGTGTAAGAAAGAAAACTTCTGGAGTCTGTCAACATGCCGATGAAATTTCCGAGCAATCCAAGATTGGCCAGAGAAATCATCTGCTCCGTCATGCCGGTCTTGTGATCGTTAAACCACCAGGCACTTCCCTGCTGAATCTTTGCAACGGCACTGCTGTCCTGGAAGCATCCGATAATTGATCCGATGGAGGCGTTGTCCGTCGGGTTAAGAGAATAGAGAATAGTCTTTGGCAACTCATCATTTTTTGCCAGACCATTCAGGTAATCCGCCATCTCGGAAGAAGGCGCAAAGTTATTGATACAGTCTACGCCTGCATCTGGTCCCAGCTGTCCAAACAGTTTTCCGTTATTGTCTCTCTTCACTCCGTAATGCAGCTGCATCACCCAGTTTCTTCTGTGATACTCTCTTCCAACGGCCGTCATGAATGCCGTCTTAAACTTCTTGATCTCCTCGTTTGTGAGAACCTCTCCCGAGAGTCTCTTCGCAAAAATTGCTTCCACTTCTTCTGCGGAAGCCGGTGCGTACATCACATATTCCAAACCGTGATCTGACACGCTGCATCCGACGGAGGCAAAATAATCCATCCGCTTTTTCATCGCTTCCATCAAATCAGCAAAACTTTGAATGGCCGTGCCGGAAACTTCCTCCAGTTTCTTCAGATAATCCAGATATCCTTCTTTTTCCAGGTTCATCGCCTTGTCCGGTCTCCATGCCGGAAGCACTTTCACATCAAAGCTCTCATCCTCCGCCAGTTTTTTATGCCACTCCAAAGTATCCACAGGGTCATCCGTGGTGCAGATTAAGGTAACATTTGACATCCGAATCAAATCTCTGACCGTTCTGTTTTCCTTTTGCAGCTTCTCATTGCAAAGATTCCACACTTCCTCTGCGGTCTCTCCGCTCAGATATCCCTCGTAGCCAAAATATTTTTTCAGTTCCAGATGGCTCCAGTGATACAGGGGATTTCCAATGGCCATCTCCAAAGTCTCCGCCCATTTCTGAAATTTCTCCCTGTCCGTGGCATCTCCCGTAATGTACTTTTCTTCCACTCCGTTGCTGCGCATCTGACGCCATTTATAATGGTCTGCCTCCAGCCATACCTGCGTAATATTTTCAAACTTTCTGTCTTCATAAATTTCCCGCGGATCAATATGGCAGTGATAATCAAGAATCGGCATGGTCTCTGCATATTCATGATATAATTTCCGAGCCGTCGGCGTGGACAACAAAAAATCTTTATCCATAAATGCTTTCATATTCTGTCTCCTGTCTCTCAATACCACAGCAACGACCCAGCCATGCGCCTGATAGAGATAAAATGTACCACAAGTCCACCCGGGCAGGGAGAAGCTCCTCCTGCCCGGTCATGGCATTTCGCTCAAATCAAGGGGAAATGATATCCCCGGGACGCTATGACTGAATCGTCATCTGTCACAACAGTGTTCTCCTTGTTCTGATTGACAAATTCTCTCTGGGCGGGATTCATCATCCCTCCTGATTCCCGCCGGCAGGCGGAATGAAAAACTCATCAATCAGTCACATATTTTTCCAGAGTCAGGCGCACCGCACCCGGCCCTTTGGTCATCTCTTTAAAATACTGGCATACCGACTGGGCCATTCCTACCTCGCAAAGGTTGACTCCAAAGATTTTCTCGTCCTCTAAAATCGGCTTCAAAATCTTTTCCACCTCGGTCTCTTCCCCCAATGTAATTTTTGACACAACCGGACACACGGAATCCAGCAACGGATCCGGACTTAATTCAAAGGAATTTCCCTGATCGTCCACCGCCATCAGATAACGCAGCCATCCGGCAAAGACAAGAGGAATCAATTTTAATTCGGATACCTCCAAGGTGTCGGAAGCAGCATAGGCCTTGATGGTCTCGCCAAAGCGGACGGCCAGTTTCTGGGAGGTGTCCGTGGCAATTCTCTGAGGACTGTCCGGCATGAAAGGATTCGGAAGTCTCTCTCTTAGCACGGTATCAATAAACTCCTCCGGATTGAGAACGCCCGGGTTTACCACAACAGGAAGACCCTCTTTATATCCGATTCCCTCCGCCAACTTTTTCAGGGTATCATCTTTCATCTCACCGGATATCAAATCATATCCAAGGATGCACCCAAACACGGCGAGGGCAGTATGAATCGGATTCAGACAAGTGCAGACCTTCATTTTTTCCACCTTATCTACCGTCTCTTTGTCCGTAAAAATAATACCGCCATTTTCTAACTGAGGTCTTCCATTCGGGAATGCGTCTTCTACCACAAGATACTGACACTTCTCCGCATTCACAAAAGGTGCGATGTAAGTTTTCTTTTCCGTGATAATTGGCTTTAAGTCCGCAATTCCGTCTTTATTTAAGATTTCCTCCACCGACGCATCAGGACGAGGAGTAATTTTATCAATCATGGTCCAAGGGAAGGACACCTTTTGAGGATTGTCGATATACTCTGCAAATCCCTGTTTCACCTGACCGTTCTCCGTCCATCTTTTTGCAAACACAGACACGGTATCATGGAGTCTCGTGCCATTGTGAGAACAGTTGTCCATGCTCACCATGGCCATCGGCTTCTCCCCTGCAAGATAACGCTCATACAGCAGTGCCGTCACCTTTCCCATATAACTTTCCGGGTTCTCAGGACCTGCTTCCAAATCTTTTTCCACCGCCGGAAGCATGGTTCCATCCGCCTTCACGAGGCTGTAACCCTTTTCCGTAATCGTGAAACTGGCCATCTGCAAGGAATCTTTTCTGAAAATCTCTTTTAATCTTTCATAAGAAGATTCATATCCCGCATCCGTCGTCAAAGACTCCGCAATGCTGCCCACGATGGTCTTTTGAATCGTTCCGTCCGCATTTAACGTGACAAGAAGGCTGTAATTATCATGAGGAATAAAGAGTTTCTCCATCGCCTCATGTCCTCCGACAGCGATCAACCCTCTGTCCAGGGTTTTATCATTTAACAGATCTTGCACCACATTCGCCTGGAAGGCACGGAAAATATTTCCGGCACCAAAATGAACCCAAAACGGATTTTCTTTTGTCTTTTCCACCATTGCGGCACGGTCATATTGAGGAAGTCGGTATCCGGCCGACTCCCATTTTGCTTTTTCTTCTCGTAATCCCTGTTCATTTAACAGCATGTTTATCCATCCTTTTTGCTTTCTTACCGCCTGTCGGCTTTCTCAG
Organism: Eubacteriales bacterium; assembly: GCA_030533385.1. Taxonomy (GTDB): domain Bacteria; phylum Bacillota; class Clostridia; order Lachnospirales; family Lachnospiraceae; genus Anaerobutyricum. Next base: position 30,263 of record JAUNJG010000001.1, read on the forward strand.
ACTTGTCAATCGCTTCCCACAAACCGTTTAAGTAAGTGGCACCGAGCGCCCTGTCATACAGACCGTAACCCGGCATCGCTTCCTCTCCCCAAATCATACGTCCGTGGTCCGGGCGAATAGGGCCTTCAAATCCGATGTCATACAGCGCTTTCATGATCGCATACATATCAAAACTTCCGTCAGAGGACAGGTGGGCCGCCTCCTCAAAGTTCGTCGGCGTGATGAACTTCAGATTGCGGACATGGGCAAAATGCACTCTTCCCTCCAGAGAGCGAATCATGTCAGGCAAATCATTTTTTAAATTGGTGCCATATGATCCGGCACAGAACGTCACGCCGTTGTGCGGGTTGTCCACCATCTTCGTCATCCTGAGAATGTTCTCTTTGTTATTGATGATTCTCGGAAGACCGAACACGCTCCATGCAGGGTCGTCCGGATGAATGGCCATGTTGATGTCATACTTATCACACACAGGCATTATCTTCTCTAAGAAATATTTCAAATTGGCAAATAATTTCTCATCGTCCACATCTTTATATGCAGTAAATAACTCTTTTACTTTCTCCATGCGCTCCGGCTCCCAGCCAGGCATCACTGTTCCGTTCATATCCCCGGAGATGGAATCAAACATTTTCTCCGGATCCAGAGCGTCCACAGCTTCCTGAGTGTAGGCAAGCACCGTGGAACCGTCCGGTCTTACGCGGGCAAGTTCTGTTCTTGTCCAGTCAAACACCGGCATGAAATTATAGCATACAAGATGAATGTCTTCTTTTCCAAGATTTTCTAATGTCTCAATGTAATTTGCGATATACTGATCTCTGTTTCCCTTGCCTGTCTTAATATCGTCATGAACATTTACGCTCTCAATGCCGGCAACGCGAAGTCCTGCCGCTTCCACTTCTTCCTTCATGGCGCGGATTCTCTCTCTGCTCCACACCTCTCCCGGCGTTGTATCATAAAGTGTCGTGATGACTCCGGTCACTCCCGGAATCTGTCTGATTTGCTGTAAAGTAACGGTATCAAACTTAGAACCGTACCATCTTAATGTCATTTCCATAAATTTGCTCCTCACTTTCGTTTCCTGTCCTCTTTTTTACAGATGGGTGTCGAATACACCGCAGAAGCTGTCAACAGGATCCACTCCCCGGAAGGCTTCCGCGCCCTCCATCAAAGCGTCTACAAAAGCGTCCAGCGTGCTGTCTTTTGCATCATAAATATTGATGTAGGTCTGTGCCTGAGGAATATCCATCAACATAGTAGGCTGTCCACATCCCACTACAACGACCGGCAGCTCATAAACGTACCATGGAATCTCTCCGCCACCCTTTGACATTCCAAAGGCCGGCCTTCCGCTAGGCACATCGCACAGAGTGATAACCAAATCCATGTCTTTGACAAAATCTGCAATGGCATTCTTTCCTGCAAAATAAATGTTGGCATCCAGCTCTTCTCCTGCCTCTGCCCTTTTTTTCATGCGCTCCATCGGACTTTCGTAAATGAATGCGTCAAATCCCTTCGCACACAGCTTCTCTTTAAGAAGCTCGGCCGGATTTTTCGTCTCCTTTGAACCTGTCATCATCTTTAACAGGGCAGCCAGCGGTCCTTCTGGCGCCTTCACATGAACGATCATAATCCTCTTATAACGCTCCGGCGTCACCGGCAATACTTCTTTTTGATTGTATTTTACCAAAGTGAGGCAGTCCTTGCTAATGGATTTCTGCATCTCTTTATACTCTTCTTTGCCAAGAGCCGTCTCCAGAACTTCCTGCTGAGGAACCAGGTCTTCCTTTGCTTTCTTGTGCAGTCCCATGTGCGCCTTCAGGCCGAGGATTCTTGTCAGAGCTTCCGTCATCCTCTCCTCGCTTATGATTCCATTCTTATATGCTTTCAGCATGGTATCGTAGTCTTCATCCGGGTCGTTGAAGAAGAGGAACATATCACAACCCGCATTGATGGAAAGCGGCAGCATATCTGCACGTTTCATGCGATTTGTCATGCCAACCATGTGGGAGGCATCCGTCACAACCATACCGTTAAATCCTAACTTCTCCCTCAGCAAAGTGGTCATGATGTTATAGCTCAAAGTTGCAGGCATAATCTCTTCGTCTTTGATATCCGGATTGATCGCTCTCTCATATTCAGGGAGCATGATGTGTCCACCCATCACGGCTTCCACCCCTTTGTCAAACAAGGTTTTGTACACCATGCCGTAGGTGGCATCCCACTCTTCCGGTGTGAATGTGTTGACGTTGTTTGCCAGATGGGCATCCCGACAGTCCAGACCGTTTCCCGGGAAATGTTTTGCAGTGCAGGCAAATCCAGGCACGGTGTGGGCGCCCTCCACATAGGCAGCACTCATCTTTGCCACCCGCTCCGGATCGTTTCCGAAGGAACGGGTAATAATCTCTGTATTTTCCCAGTTGTATGCGATGTCGCAGACAGGGGCGAAGGCCATGTTGCATCCGATCGCCGCCGCCTCCTCATTCGCCATTTTTCCTAATGCGTAGGCATATTCTTCTTTTCCTGTAGCTCCGATTTTTACCTTGGAACCGAGGAAGGTTCCGTCCTTGCAGGCTCCGTTTCCACCCGCCTCCGTGTTGCAGGCAATCAGTACAGGAATTTTTGCATATTTTTGTAATTTTCTGTTCTGCTCCTGAATATCTTTTCCAGGCGCCGCATTATAGCGGCAACCTCCCAGATGGTATTTCTCCATCAGTTCTTTTAAGTAATCTTCATCGTGAGACTGTGTCAGCTGGAAAAAGAGCTGTCCTACTTTTTCTTCGTCAGTCATACCTGCAATGGTATCTTCTACCCACTGACAATCTTCCTCTGACAAAAAATACGGCTTTTTTTTCAACTCTACCATCATAATCAATCCTCCTACTAAATATCTATAACATACTTTTCACAAAATTGGAATATCAACTCAGATTTTTTACAAATTCTTCATTCTTCTTTTCCTGATATTCTCCTGCGTACGTTCCGTTAAGAAGCCTTGGCACTGCCGCATCTTTGAATTCTTCCCAGGATTCTTTCTCGTGATTGACCAGGATAGGATAATAGAAAACTCCATTGGACTTTGCAGCCTTCTGGTCTCCCAGCGCATCGCCCGCCATCAGAATCTTCTCTTTACCATAGCCCTTTTTCACAAGCTCTCCGATGCAGTGCGCTTTGGTTCCGGCATCCTGCGCCAGGACGATGTCCGTATATTCAAGAAGACCGTAAAGCTTCCACTCCTCCAATACCGCCTGAAGATTGGCGGAGGAGACGATGGCAATGTCCGCAAACTGTTTGGCATAAGCCAACGCTTCCTTCACGCCTTCAAAAGGAACCTTTTCTTTTTCATCCAACATCTGGATTCTCTCATTGACCATCTCCGACCAGTGAAGTGCCTTTCTTAATACGACGCTATCCTTTTTTTCTATTTCTCTCTCCAGTGCACCGTTGGACAGTTCCTTCGTCTGTTCCACCCAGGCCTCCAACTCGGATACTCCTTCTATCGCCACATACTTCTCATTAATTTCTTTTAATGCCATCATGAGGCCCTTGAAGCGGTTGACTCCTCTTGTCATAGTAAAAAGGTTGATTTCATTCCATCGTTTCAGAATGTCGGTCTCCCAGTTTTGCAGATTCCACTCCTCTATCATGCAAGGGCCAAAACACTTGTTATGTTTGATATTCATAGTATCCATGGCACATCCGTCGGAATCCACACAAATCAGATACTCTTTCCTTTTTTCGTACTGATCAAACACTCCCATGCTCTCAACTCCTTATTTCTTATTTTCCTTCTCGTCTGCGTTTCAGCTCTGCCGCATTTTCTTCTACTTTTTTCTTATTTAACGGATAGACAAACACCAGCATAATTACCACGCCGAACAGGAAAATCGCCGGCAGGAGAGTAGATGCCATATAAATTCCGTCTAACACTTCGCCGCTTTGTACTTTTGCCGTCACATCATATCCAACAGCCGTGATCACATAACCACCCAGACCTCCGGCCAGAGCCTGTCCCAGCTTTCTTGCAAAAGAATAAACGGCATAAATCGTTCCGTCTTCCCTGTGATGGGTGCGAACTTCCTGGTAGTCGATGACATCAATAATGTTTGCCCAGATAACCATGTTAAAGAAATTCACGCCGATAAATCCGGCAGCGGAAACCAGGGTAAACAGCATCGCATTGTCTGTGTGCATAAAATATAATGCCAGGTAAACTATTCCCGTCATAGCCACACCTGCCGCTGCGGACTCTTTCTTTCCAAATTTCTTTGAAATCTGCACGGTGAACAGGGAAACCAGCAGGGAGGACAAAGACTGCAACGTACTCCACAGAGAAACCATTTTTGCATTCTGGAAATAATCCGGGTACAGATACTGATTCATAGACTGAATCAAAAGCTGGGACAGAAGAAGGAAGATGGCAGCACCGATGATGCCAAGGAGCGCTCTGCTCTTAAACACCTCTCCGAACGCCTGCACCAGGGAAACCTGCGCCTCATCAGAAGATTTTTCTATTTTTACTCGCTCCGTCGTACATTTATAGCAAATAATGTAGAAAACAACTGCACATACAGCAAATACACCGGCGATGATGGTCATTCTGCTTCCCACCATGTTGTTATCACTATCATATACAAAGAATGGTACGACAATACCGATGACAAGTCCTGCCAGCGTTGCACCGATTCCACGGAAGGTGGACAGGGCAGTACGCTCACTTGGCTCTGAGGTGATGGCCGACGCCATGGAACCGTAAGGAATGTTAATGGAAGTATAGAACACGCTTCCCCACAACAGGTAGGTCACATACATATACACCATCTTTACGCCAAGGGACACCCCGGCAAGGCCACTTTGATACATCAGGAAACTGGCCAGAGCCACCGGACCACACATTCTGCGAATCCACGGACGAAACTTTCCGTCCTTTGCCGGTTTCACCGTGTCCACGATTCTTCCCATCGCCACGTCCGTGAAGGCGTCCACGATTCTTGCCACCAGGAACAGCGTACCTACCGCCGCACCGGAAATACCCATGACGTTTGTATAAAATTTCATGAGGAACATGCTCGCCAGAATAAACGTAAAGTCATTGGCAAAATCTCCGAACATATACCCTATCTTGTCACTCATACCAAAAGGTTTGACTGCATTTTGTTTTTCCATAATATTTCTCCTCTAATCATGATTGAATCACTTATTTCTCTCAGCATTTTTTAGTATGCTGTTATTTGGGAACATCTTTGCCTTGGAAAACTCCCCTCTCTTTTTCTGTTCACACGGGATATCTTTTTTCCTGGAGAAGGCGAAACCCGATTTCCCTTCTCATCACAGACGCTCACAAGCATACTACATTATCCTCCTTCCTTTCTTTCGATATCATGACTTTATCATCCTTTTCACCAATGCCGTGAGTATTATTTTCACTATTTTTAGCACAATTTTATAAACCACTTGAATAAAAATAAAAACAGTACGATAATAGATAAAAATTGTGTGAAGAAAAAAGAAAGGGGAATCGTCTATGCATTATGACAGCGTCCTGCTTTATGTGAGAAAAGTCCTTGAAAACAGTCACATTCCCACCATCGTCTGTGATGAATCATTTGAACATATGGAAAATCTTGATATGGGATTTCGCATCAGCCTGTTGAACAATTTCGACAACGACAATCAGAACAATTTTCTTTCTTTTATGGATAAATGCAAACCCAACATGCTTTACTATGTAACAGACCGCTTTTATTGCAGTTATGTCTGCCTGATGCTCCCAAACCCGGAGAAAAGAGAGTATTTCATCGCCGGCCCATTTACTTATATAGAGATGAACGACCAGACATACTGGAAAATAGTAGAGAATCTGGATATCCCGACATCCATGCTGTACTACGCCAAAAACTACTATTTTTCCCTGCCTTTCATACAGGCGGAAACCATATTCAGAAATGTCATCGGCACCTTTGCAGACACCTTATGGGGAGGCTCCCATAACTACCAAATCTCCGAGGCCAACGACTTGCTCTTTGACCCTCCTCATGCCCTTGAGTTCGTTGACCCCGCCTCGCCGCCGGGCTATATGATTCCTTTAAACGCCAAAACCATCGAGGCCCGATACACCACTGAGGCACAATATATGCAGATTGTAAGTCAAGGCAACATCTCACAGATGGATCAGATTCTCTCCAAGGGAGAACATGTCGGGTTCATTCCCCGGCTGCCCGACTCCCTCCGCGACCACAAAAATCATCTCATCATACTGAATACACTGCTTCGCAAAGCCGCAGAGCGAGGAGCCGTCCACCCGGTCTATCTTCATGAGATTTCCACAAAATTTGCAAAAAAAATAGAATTAATTACAGACGTTTCTGACAATACCCTCATGCGGTCAATGCTCCGTCAGTACTGCCTCCTTGTACACAACTATTCCGTGAAAGGCTACTCACCGATTCTCCAAAAAGTCATCAATCAGATTAATCTGAATCTGACCAGCGACCTGGGGTTGAAAAACCTTTCCGAGATGTTTAATATCAGCGCCGGTTATCTCTCCATGCTCTTTAAAAAAGAAACCGGCGTCACCCTGACGGATTACGTCAACAAAAAACGAACGGAACATGCGATTTTTCTTTTAAATACCACAGATTTGCAAATACAGACCATCGCCTCTTACTGCGGCATCCAGGACATCAGCTACTTTACAAGAATTTTCAAGAAGTTCCACGGTATGACGCCAAACGCTTACCGAAAAAGCATTTTAAAACATCGGGCCTCCCCTCTTCAGCAATAGGAGCGCCCCTTATTCTGCCCCTTCCAGCTGGGACAACCGTTCAGAAAGTCAAGCCTACTTTCTTAGTTCAGAAAGTCAAGCCTACTTTCTTATAAGTGACAAAAACTGTAACAAATCGGCAACAATCGTGTAAGGATTTCTCCATGCACCTGACAATAGGAAACCTGAAATGTTATGCCTAAATAGTTGCACAAATCATGTCAATTTTCCTCTGTTTTTGTTGCTTACAGAAAAATGTTATAGTATAATAAGACGGGCAAAAAATCTTTGCCCGTGATTCATGTAATTTAAGGAGGAACTATTATGTCTTACGTTGATGACGTACTCGCAAAGGTAATCGAAAACAATCCCAGCGAACCGGAATTTCACCAGGCGGTGACGGAGGTTTTGGAAACCATCCGCCCGCTAATCGAAGAAAATGAAGAACTTTATAAAAAAGAAGCCATTCTTGAGAGGCTGACCGTACCGGAAAGAATGATTAAATTCCGCGTGCCATGGGTAGATGATAAAGGACAGGTTCAGGTCAACACCGGAATCCGCGTGCAGTTTAACAGCGCCATCGGACCGTACAAGGGAGGTCTTCGCTTCCATCCTTCTGTAAACCAGAGCATCATCAAATTCCTGGGCTTTGAGCAGATTTTCAAAAACTCTTTGACAGGTCTGCCTATCGGCGGCGGAAAAGGCGGCGCTGACTTTGATCCGAAAGGAAAATCTGACCGAGAGGTAATGGCATTTTGCCAGAGCTTCATGACAGAGCTTTACAAACACATCGGTGCAGACCGCGACGTCCCTGCCGGAGACATCGGCGTGGGTGCCCGCGAAATCGGCTATATGTTTGGACAGTACAAAAGACTCACCGGAAACTATGAGGGCGTCCTGACCGGAAAAGGATTGAGCTACGGCGGTTCTCTCGCAAGAACGGAAGCTACCGGATACGGTGTGATTTATCTTTCAGCAGAGTTGTTCCAGTCTCACGGCATGGAACTTGCCGGAAAAACCGTCTGCGTATCCGGCTCTGGAAATGTTGCCATCTACGCCATCGAAAAAGCCCAGGAACTTGGCGCAAAAGTTGTGACCTGCTCCGACTCCAACGGCTGGGTTTACGATCCGGAGGGCATCGACGTAGCGGCATTAAAAGAAATCAAAGAAGTACAGCGTGCCCGTCTGACCGAATATAAAAAATACCGTCCAAACAGCGAATATCATGAGGGTCGCGGCGTATGGCAGATTAAGTGCGACCTCGCATGCCCTTGCGCTACTCAAAACGAGGTATTCATCGAGGATGCAAAACAGCTTGTTGCAAACGGATGTACCGCCCTCGTGGAAGGTGCCAACATGCCTACTACGCTGGATGCCACCAAATATCTCCAGGAAAACGGCGTGTTCTTCGTCCCTGGAAAAGCTTCCAACGCCGGTGGCGTGGCTGTCTCCGCCCTGGAAATGTCCCAGAACAGCGAGAGACTCAGCTGGACTTTCGAAGATGTGGACGAGAGATTGCAGACCATCATGGTAAACATCTATCATAACATGGATGACGCTGCAAAACGTTACGGAAAAGAAGGAGATTATGTGGCCGGTGCCAACCTTGCCGGTTTTGAAAAAGTGCTGAATGCAATGCTTGCTCAGGGCGTGTGCTAATCGCCAACCTGGTGTTTTTCTTTCACATATTAAGTTTTTCCTCTGAAAAATAAATTGCTTTAAGAAAAACACTTGCGAAAATTTTCCGCATCGTATATAATATCAGTAACGCAAAGGAGTGTTCCCTCTAGGGGAATGCTCCTTTTGTTTTTTGTCACCGTAGGGAGTGCTGATAACATTTTTGTTGCGCACAGAGGACTCCAGATTCTGGATTCTCACATCTTATCAATCCGGAGGTAATTTTATGGATAAAATTGACAAAAAAATCATTTCGTTGTTACAGGAAAATGCACGATATCCTCTGAAATATCTGGCGCAGAAGGTGTTCTTATCCTCTCCTGCGGTTTCTACCCGCATTGAGCGTCTGGAAAAACAAGGAATTATCACCGGCTACCACGCCACCGTGGATCCGGTCATGCTGGGATATCACATCACCGCCTTCATCAATCTGACTTTGGATCCCAAGCAGAAAGATGAATTTTATCCTTATGTGACGGCCTGCCCTAACGTTTTAGAATGTAACTGCGTGACCGGTCTTTATTCTATTATGCTAAAGGTCGCATTCCCAAGCACCATGGAACTGGATACCTTCATCGGGCATTTACAGCAATACGGCAACACGCAGACACAGATTGTCTTTTCCACCGCCGTAAAACCAAGAGGCATACAGATTCCTGTCGAGGAAGAAGAAATGCTGGGACACGGAAGCTGAGACCGAATCGTCCGGTTTGGGCAAAGCCCTCCAAACCAAGCCATCCCCGCCGGTCTAAGCAGAGGCGGCCTGTCATAAAAGATGGCTTATGCGAGAGGGGAACCAGCAAGTTCTTATTACAAGCCCTTCTATCAAAAAGTTCTTGTGTGAAAGGGTTTTGGATAAAAGATCACTTATGATAGGGATGATTGTGCAGAATGCGATATCCCCTGTAGATTTGTTCACAGAGTACCATGGCTGCCATGGCGCTGTTCATCGTAAACCGGGACAGATGAAGTTTTTCAAAGGCAGGCGCTCCTTCTCCCATCTCCTCTTTTTCAGAGGGGATGAGAATGGACAGCCTGCCTTTTCCATTCATCTCCCACCGATGGATGCGCCGGCTGAAGGCTTCCGAGGTCAGGGTAGATTCCCCCGGAAGAACCACAATGGCCTCCCGGGAAGATTCCCATATTTTTTTCCACTCTTTTTCCTTCTTTACGAAATGGCAGGATATGCCACAATACCTGCCCAGCCTTTTTTCATACTCAGCGATGGCTTTTTTATAAAAAGAAGGGTTTTTTTCATAATCGGAAAGATAAATTTCGTATTTCATGTCAACTCATAAAAATCAATTCGTATTCCCGGCTGCCAAGACCAATCTTCTCCGCGTGGGCAAGACAGGTTTTGTACTCTGAATCCGGGGTGGTATTCTCAAAATGGTCATGATGATCACAAAAGTCTTTTTCTCTCATTCTCTCCGCCAGCTGACTATTTGGCAGAGGTTCACATTGCAGACAGGCATCCACGCAGGCCTGATCCAGTGCCAGAGGGTCAAACGATGCAAACATGCCCACATTCGGCAAAATAGGGGCATCGTTTTCCGCATGACAATCACATTGCGGAGACACATCCACAATCAGAGAAATATGGAAATGAGGCCGCTTATCAAGCACCGCCTTGGTGTACTCCGCCATGCGGCAGTTCAGCTCCTTCGTCGCCGCATCATTCACAAAGGCGATGGCATCAAAGGTACAGGCTCCCAGACATCTTCCGCAGCCTACGCAGTTATCGGGATTCACCACCATTTTTTTCGTCTCTTCCTGAAACTCCAGGCCATGATTGGCACATTCCTTCTGACAACGGCGGCATCCCCGGCAGACTTCCTCCACGATCATCGCCTTTCCGTTAGAATGCTGCTCTTTTTTTCCTGCCCTCGAACCGCATCCCATGCCGATATTCTTGATTGCCCCGCCAAAACCTGTCATTTCATGTCCTTTGAAATGAGTCAGGCTAATGAAGATGTCGGCATCCATGACAGCCCGTCCGATTTTGGCCTTCTTGACATATTCGCCGCCTTCCACGGGAACATCCACATCATCGGTTCCCTTCAATCCATCCCCAATCAGAATCGGGCAACCCACCGTCAGGGGAGTAAAACCGTTTTGCCACGCACACTCCAAATGTTCCAGGGCGTCCTTTCTGCTTCCCGGATAGAGCGTGTTGCAATCTGTGAGGAAAGGTTTTCCTCCCAGAGAGCGAACCACGTCCACCACGGCTCGGGCATAGTTCGGCCTTAAATACCCCAGATTTCCAAGCTCCCCAAAATGCATTTTGATGGCGACGAATTTCTGTTCCATATCCATGTCACCCACGCCCGCCTTTCGGATAAGCCTTTGCAATTTTGTGGGAAGTCCTTCCCCAAGTTTTGTCCTGAAATCCGTGTAATATACTTTTGATTTTGCCATGTTTTGCTCCTTTCTGCGAAGATTTTTCTCCACAAGGGTGAAAAAAACGACATAGCTTTTTTTCTAAGCTATGCCGACCTCTCCCACACCAGATTGATTCTCTAATCACCACCGCCCAAAGGGCGAAACTTTACGGGACAAACTATTCTCTGCCATCCTTCTATCATCTGACGTATCTTTCTTTTTACATGTCCTTTTTATCTCGCTGGAAAATACTCCTGAACTGAAGCGAACCAGGAGGGACTCGAACCCCCGACACACGGTTCCGGAAACCGTTGCTCTATCCAACTGAGCTACTGGTCCATGACGTTATGGAACGTCCGACGTATATAATACTATATAATAAACATTTTTGCAAGTGATTTTTCTTTTATTTTCACAACAATCGTAACGATGCAGCCATAACATCCCCAGTTCACAGTTGACATTCCTTTTTCCAGCCAACAAATCCGCTCACTGCGGACTTGCGTTCTTCCTTTCCATGACCAGATCTTCGTACTGACCGGAATATCTCCTGAGACGATTCACTCCTTTTTTTATGGATTCCACTGCATATTCCATCTCCTCCATCGTATTTTGCCAGCCGATTGTCAGCCTCAGGGTTCCTCTTGCCATACATTCAGGCACTCCCAAAGCAGCAAGCACATGGGACTGTTTTTCCGAGCGGGAGCTGCATGCACTTCCCGAAGAAGCACAAATTCCTGCCTCATCCAGCAGTATCAACAGAGCGCCTCCCTCCACAAACTGAAAGCTCACGTTACAGTTCCCATCTAATCTGTGGCTCCTGCTTCCGTTTAACCGGCAATACGGAATCTCATGACAAAGCCTTTCTATCATATAATCCCGCAGCATGGCCACATGGACGCTCCTCTCCCTCATCTGCTCATGGGCCAGCTTTGCCGCCTTCGCCATGCCTACAATAGCCGCCACATTTTCCGTCCCCGAGCGTCCGCCCCTCTCCTGCCCACCTCCCAAAAGCAGAGGCGCTGGCGCTTTCCCCTTCTTTGCATATAAAAAACCGATTCCCTTTGGCCCGTTAAATTTGTGGGCGCTGGCACTCAACATGGTCACATTGTCCTCCTTCACGCAAATCGGCAAATGTCCGTATGCCTGAACTGCATCCGTATGGAAGCAGATTCCATATCTTTTTGCCAGCTTTCCAATCTCCCTTATCGGCTGAATCGTGCCGATTTCATTGTTGGCATAATGGATGGACATCAGGAAGGTTTCCTCCCTGATTGCTTCTTCCAGACGACGCAAGGAAATCCTCCCGGTTTCATCCACCCCAAGCCAGCTGACGACATATCCTTGTTCTTCTAAAAGACGGCAGGGATACAGTACCCCGTGGTGTTCGGTTGTGGTGGTAATAATGTGCCCTCTTTTCTCCCTCGTCCCATGTACTGCTCCGCAAATCGCCCAGTTGTCCGATTCCGTCCCGCCGGAAGTAAAATAAATTTCTTCCGGTTCACATCCTATCGTCCCGGCGATCGTCTCCCTCGCCTCCTCTACCGCCTGCCTTGCCTCGGCACAAAGCCGGTATACCCCCGATGGATTCCCGTATCTTTCCCTGTAATAGGGAAGCATGGCAGCCAGCACTTCCTCATCCACAGGCGTTGTCGCCGCATTATCCAGATAAATCATCGACATGTTCTTCCCTTCTCCATATTCTTTATTCTAAGCCTTCTCTTTGAGGCATATATTTCAAAGGAAACCACAGGCAGGTGTTTTTATGTCCTATAAAAAAATGATTTTTACCGGAACGCTCATTCTCACCTTTTCCGGATTTCTATCCAGAATTCTGGGCTTCTATAACAGAATATTCCTCTCCAAGCTCATTGGTGCCGGAGAATTGGGAATTTATCAGCTGATCATGCCTGTGTATATGCTCTGCTTTACTCTTGTATGCCACGGCTTTGAGACGGGAATTTCCAATCTCACCTCCAAATATCGGGGACAGGGTGACAAAAAAAGTATTCATCGACTGATTCGTTTTGCCTGCCTGCTGTCTTTATCCCTGTCCTTCGTCCTCCTTTTGTTTTTGATTTCGGGAGCCGGAATGCTCAGTCGGCATCTGTTCCACGAAACCTCAGCGGCTTCCACCTTAAAGATCGCCGCCCTCGCCCTCCCCTTCGTCGCCATCAAATCCTGTCTTCACGGATATTATGTAGGGCAAAACCGCTCGGCCGTGCCCGCTGCCAGCCAGCTTGTAGAGCAAACGGCGAGAGTGGGAAGCATCTACCTTCTCTCTGTCACCATTTACCTTTATACGGCGGACGCCCGGATTGCAGCCTGGGGCATGGTCATCGGGGAGATGGTCTCCGCCATCTACACTTTGCTTGCCTATTTTTACACTGTTCACAGAGAGACAAAGAGGAAGCTCCCTCTTCCTTCCCCCACACCATCTTCCGCCGTCCTGCCCTCCATGATAAGGGAATTTTTTCATTTCAGCATTCCCCTGACCATCAATCATTTTTCCCTGACGATTATCAGCAGTCTGGAAAACATGCTCATCCCTCTCATGCTCCTGCGGCGTCTCGGAAGCCGAACTCTGGCGCTGGAAACCTACGGAACTTTGACGGGCATGGCACTCCCCTTTTTATTTTTCCCCGCCACCATCGTAAATTCGTTGTCCGTCATGCTCCTTCCCGCCATCTCTGCCTCCTACAAGCAAAAAAAGATGGCGCAGATTCAAAGCACCATCTCCAAAAGTCTTCATTATTGTATTGTCATTGGAATTTTCAGCTGCTTTGCCTTCTTTTTGTTCGGAAAATCTCTCGGAAGTCTCGTTTTTTCAAACGAGCAGGCAGGAGAATACGTCCATCTCTTTGCCCTGCTCTGTCCATTTTTGTATGTTTCTCAGACGATTTCCAGCATTTTAAACGGATTCGGGTGCACGAGACAAACCTTGTTCCACAATCTTCTTGGAATGGGCATTCGGATTCTGTTTATTCTGACAGCCATTCCTTCCCTCGGAATCAAAGGTTATCTCTATGGCCTTCTGGCCGGATATTCCCTGCAAATTCTGCTGGATATCTCCGGCGTCTTCCGCATCACCTTCTTTCCGTTCTTCCCGGAAAAAACACTGCTGATTCCGGCTGCCTTCGCATTTAGCTGCGGGTGGGCATCCAGGCAGCTTTGCCAAATTCTTTTAAACCAGAGCTTCTCTCCCCTCTTTGCTCTGTTTTTCAGCGGCAGCTGCTACGTTCTGTCCTTCTTCCTTCTGCAATGGATTGTGGAGCGTTTTACCGTTTAAACGTCACGAGCCGAAGTCTCATCCCAAAGGGAATCCACTCCGGCTCTCCATGCTGTTTCCTCTAAAGAAGACAGCATTTCTGTACTCAGCACATCCTCTATATCCGGGCAATCTGCTCGCAGAGAATCAGGCGCATCATCTGATGGGGAAAGGTCATAGAAGAAAAGCTGAGCTTCTCCTGCGCGCGCCTTTCCACCGAAGCGGACAGCCCCAGAGAGCCGCCTATGACAAAGACAAGCCACCCTGACCCTTCCGTCAGACGCTCTGCGATTCTCCTCCTCCACTTTTTTGAAGAGAAGCTTTTGCCGTCAATGCACAGGGCGATGACGTAATCCTCCTCAGAAATTTTCTGCAAAAGCCGCTCCCCCTCTTTCTTTCTGATGTTATCTTCCACAGCGGGGGAGGCGCCCTCCGGCGTCGGCTCATCGGCGCACTCTACAATCTCTATCGGACATTTCCGTCTGATTTGTCCAAGGTAATAATCCACACCTTCCCGAAAACTCTTCTCCTTAATTTTTCCGACGCAAAGAATCTTAATTCCTTTCATGCCTTCTCTTAGTCATCCCTTCTTCCGAAAAGAAGCACCAGCCTTAAAAGCTGTAAGATGGTCGCTGCCGCTGAAGCCACATAAGTGAGCGCCGCCGCCTTCAATACCTTTTTCGCACCGGAAAGCTCTTCTTCATATAAAATATGAGAGTTCCCCAAAATACGCAGAGCGCGGGAGGAAGCATCAAACTCCACCGGCAAGGTCACAAGCTGAAATACCACCGTCAGGGAAAACAGAACGATTCCAAACGTAATCAAAAAGTGGTTAAAGCTCAACAGCACGCCGACCAAAATCATCGGCCAGGACAACATGGACCCAAAATTTACCGCCGGAACCATGGCGCCTCTCAGACGGAGCGGCGCATAGTCTTTCGCATCCTGTATCGCATGTCCACACTCGTGGGCCGCCACCCCGATGGCCGCCACGGAGGTAGAATTCCAGGTGGAATCCGACAGATGAAGCACCTTGCTTCTCGGATCATAATTATCCGTGAGATGCCCGTGGATATGCTCAATCCTCACATGATACAGGCCTGCTCCCTGCAAAATCTTTTGTGCCGCCTCCGCAGCCGTTATGCCAGAATGACTTCTCACCCTCTCATACCTGGCATAAGTATTCTTTACCTTCATGGATGCAATCATCGTGATGATCACACCGATGACCACAAGATAATACGTAGGGTCCCAGAAGAATCCTCCGTACCCATATCCATAACCGTACATGTCTCTACCGCCTTTCTTTATGATTTTGCGCCCTCCCGCCGGTATCACCATCAACCGCCGGGACTGCTCTCCCGACCGGAGAGAACGCCCGCACCGAGACAGCCACAGATGACCATCGTTTGTCAAAACAGAATCGTCCTCGGTGCCCTCTTTTCAGACACACAAGTCCGTCTTCCTGCCATCTGTCAAAAAATTCGCGCCCAGCCGGAAAAAGAACGCTCACTGAGTAAAAAAATAAATCTTGTTAAAAGTGAATGATATTATAACTGCATAATATGAAGAATCTGTGTTTTTTCTTCTGGAAAATATTCCGTTATCTGTCCAGCTCTCTCGCCGCCCGAACAATCATCTCTTCTGTTATTTTATAAGGATAATGCTCCACGTCCTCGTCCTCCACCATGAGTTTAGCGCAGGAAGCCACCTGCTCCACTGTGACGCCGATATCGGAAAGACAGACAGGCAGACCCACCGTCTTATTAAAAGCAATCATCTTTTCACATTCTTCTTTTCGCCCGTCAATCAGCAACAGCAGCAGCACACCAAAGGATACGACCACGCCGTGAAGGTGATCCTCGTCAAAGCCGGGCAGACTGCAAAGTCCATAGAAAAAAGCGTGAGCAATGCCGCCATTATAATCCATGGAATAATCTCTTGCCACCAGCATGGACACCCACCCCGTAGTGATGATGATGCTCAGCGCAGCCTGTTCCAAATCATAGGAAGGAACCCCCGCCTTGTTGTCCTTTAATGCCTGCTCCCCATGTTCCACCAGCGTCTCCATGCACATCCGGCTCATGTTGACCCCGAGAGCCTTATAATGCTCCAGCTTTTCTCCTCTCGCCGAGATGCTAACTTCATAATATTTGGCATAGGTGTCTCCGATGCCCGCCCACAGATATTGTTCCGGCGCCCGGGCTATGATGTCCGTATCAATGAAAACGTGTTTCGCCGCCTCCAGAAAATGAACAAAATCACAAAAAGATCCGTCCTCTTTGTATACGATGGACAAAGCAGAGGCCGCCGCACAATTGGAGGCAATCGTCGGGAAGGCAAAGTAAGGCTTCTTTAAATCAATGCTGACTAATTTTGCCGTGTCGATGGCCTTGCCGCCTCCCACGGCAAAAATCATATCTGCCTCCTGTACTTCGGCACACTGCTCCAGCGCACTTGCCGCCTCAAAGGTACAGTCTTTTCCAAACCACACAAACGAAAGAATCTGAATCCCCGCTGCAGAGGCCGCCTTTTTGATCTTCTCCCCTGCAGCTGCCATCGCTTTCTTCCCTCCGATGACCACCGCCTTCGTTCCGTATAATTTACAATAATCTCCCACGCTTTCATATGCCTTTGGCCCCACCGTGTAAGGTGCCGGCAAAACTGTATAATTCTCCATGTATTATCTCCTGTTATCTCTATTATATTGTCGTTTTCTGTCTCAAGTATACTTGCATCCTTCTTTTGCTGTCAATAGTCCGACGACGATTTCTCTTTGCTCGACAGAACGCAGCAAATGTTGTATGATAAACCCACGGCTTTTCCCATCGTCTCCTCTGTCCGGGTGTGGACAAATTTTTATTTTTCACTGCGGCAAACGGAGAAGACAGGGACTTAAGAAGCCCGGTTTATAAACCATCAGATGAATCAGGAAAGGAATCCATTATGCTTAATACTTATTATACTGCTATGTTATCTGAAAAAGATATTATTTTTGAAATTTTTCAGGCTTCCCAGGAAAAGGCCAGAAAAATCGGTGCCGAACATGTCTATGATTTCAGTCTGGGAAATCCTTCTGTTCCCGCACCTTCCATTGTCAATGATACCATCATCTCACAGACCGAAAGTCTGGATGCCCTGTCTCTTCACGGCTACAGTCCGGGAATGGGGCAGCCGGAAGCAAGGGCTGCCATCGCCCGGCATCTGTCCGACCGCTTTGGCCTTCCTTATCAGACAGATCATATTTTTATGACCCTCGGCGCCGCCGGTGCCCTCGCCCATGCACTCCGGGCAGTCACCAACCCTGGAGATGAAATCATCACTTTCGCTCCCTGTTTTTCTGAATATAAGCCCTATACTGCCGGAGCTTCGCTGAAGCTTTCCATCGTGCCTGCAAATACAGACAACTTTCAGATTCATTTTGACGCCTTTCTCGAAATGCTGAACCCCTCGGTGTCCGCAGTCCTCATCAACTCTCCGAACAATCCTTCGGGCATCGTGTACTCCGCCGAAACTTTAGATCGGCTGTCTGACATCCTCATGCAAAAGTCAGAAGAATATGGTCATCCCATCTATCTGATTTCCGATGAGCCTTACCGGGACATCGTGTTCGACGGCGTGGACAATCCCTACGTTGCCAGACATTACCGGGACACGCTGACCTGCTATTCTTTCAGCAAGTCTTTGTCCCTTCCCGGAGAGCGTATCGGCTATCTGGCAGTCCGCCCGGACTGTGTCGGCGCAAAGCAGATCATCGACATCTGCCCGCAGATTTCCCGCACCATCGGTCAAAATGGCCCTGCCTCCCTGATGCAGCACACTATTTCCCGTGTGTGCGGCCGCACCTCAGATTTGTCGGTTTACGAAAAGAATAAAAATCTTCTCTATGATGCCCTTCTCTCCTACGGCTATGACTGCGTGGAACCCGGCGGAACCTTCTACATGTTCCCCCGCTCTCTGGAATCAGATTCCGTTGCCTTTTGTAAGAAAGCCCAGGAGAAAAATCTGATGCTCGTGCCGGGAGACATCTTCGGGTGTCCGGGACATTTTCGCATCGCTTACTGCGTCCCGACGGAGCGCATCCAAAAATCTCTGCCGATTTTTAAGGAGCTGGCACGGGAATACGGAATATCAGGCAGATAATAAAAACCATTCCTCTCCATCCGATGCCCGCACCTTATGGCACCGCTGCCCGAGGAAGGCAGACCGCCCGGCTCAGCGGCCTGCTTCCCCACGGCTGCCCTATGCAGGATCAGAATAGAAAAGGAATGGTTCTCGCTCCATCCAAGGTTAAATTTTATTGTTCAAAATATCTTTCCAGGAACTGACGGGTTCTCTCCTCCTTCGGATGCTCAAAAACCTGCTCCGGCGTTCCGTACTCTGCCACCATGCCCTTATCCATGAAAAGCACCTTGTCGGAAACATCTCTGGCAAATTGCATCTCATGGGTGACAATAACCATGGTCGTCTTTTTGTCCGCCAGGCCGCGGATGACTTTCAGCACTTCTCCCGTAAGCTCCGGATCCAAGGCCGAAGTAGGCTCATCAAAACAGAGGATATCCGGCTGGAGCATCAGCGCCCTCGCAATGGCCACCCTCTGCTGTTGCCCACCTGAAAGCTGGTGAGGATAATAATCCACCTTATCCTGAAGCCCCACGCTGCTGAGAATGGCTTCTCCCTGCTCCCGAATCTGCTCCAAGATTTTCTTTTTATTCTCCTTGAATCCCGGCTCCTCCTTCATCATCAGCTCTTTTGCCAACGTACAGTTTCTGAGGGCGGTATACTGAGGAAACAGATGAAAAGACTGGAATACCATGCCAAAATGAAGTCGATTTTTTCTGATCTCCGCCTCGCTGGCCGTCTTTGCATTGGCAGCGTCAAAAATCACCGTCCCATTGGCAATGATCTGGCCTTCCGTAGGACGTTCCAAAAAATTCAGACATCGAAGCAACGTGGTCTTTCCACTTCCGGAGGCTCCAATCATGGCAAGAGCCTCTCCTTTTTCCAGAGAAAAATCGATTCCCTTTAACACCTGGAGGCTTCCAAAATTCTTTTTTAAATTTTTTACTTCTAAAATTGCCATCGTTCTACCTCCCTACACTCTGAAATAATCCATCTTCTTTTCAATCCAGCCAAACAACAGGGACAAAATACCGACAGAAACGAGGAAATAAATCCCCGTGGAAAACAGCGGCCAAATCAGCCCCATCTTGGTAAAGCGCTCGGCGCTCATGATAATCTCAGGAATACCGATGACCCTCGCCAGCGCCGTGTCCTTCGTCAGCGTGATGATCTCATTACTCATAGGAGGCACAATTCGTTTGACTACCTGCAACAAAACTACCTTAAAAAACACTTGGGACTTCGTCATGCCAAGAACAGCCCCCGCTTCATACTGCCCGGCAGAAATGCTCTCGATACCACCGCGGAATATCTCGGAAAAATAGGCGGCATAATTGATGACAAAAGCCAGAGCCGCCGCCGTGAAACGAGATTTCATCGGAATCCCAAGCATCAGCCCCGGCGCATACAGCACCACAAAAAGCTGAAGCATCAGCGGCGTTCCTCTGATAATCCAGATAAAGGTCTTCGTCACATACTTGATGGGACGGAATCTGGACATGGAGCAAAAGGTGATAAGCAGTCCCAGTGGAAGGGACAACAACAAGGTGACGATAAACAATTCAATATTATATAAAAATCCGCTGGTCAGCGACTCAATCGGACTGGCTGCCATCATGATAATCTCTCCTTTTTCTTCACATGGCGCGGCTGCCGCCGCAAACAAGAATCCGGCTCTCCTTTTGCGCTTCTGCGCTGCGGGAAATCCGGACTCTTACCATCATTAACTATACTTGACTGCTTCCTCTCCTCTCCATACCAGGACAGGTGAGAAGAATCTCTGTGTTTTATTTCTGTACTAACATATCGCTGAGGTTATACTTCTCTGCCAGCGCATCCACGGTACCATCTGCATACAGCTCGTCTATAGCCGCACTGACCTTCGCCTCCAAATCGCTTCCCTTGCGGAATCCAATCACATACTCCTGAAGTCCAAAGTTATTGTCCACGTTGATCACCATATCAGAGTAATCTGTGTCAGGGCCTACCATGCCATAGGCAGCCACGCTGTCCACCAGCGCCAGATCAGCGGTGCCGGCCTTCACTTCCATGAGTGCCTTCGCCATGGAGTCTGATGCGACGTAATTGGAATCAGCGAAGTATTCCGCCGCAGATACTTCCACCGTATCATCGTCTGCGATGGTTCCCTGCAACTTACCTTCGCCGGTGGAACCTTTTTCTGCGGTGACGGTAAGACCGGAGACATCAGCCATGATCTCATCCTGTCTGTCCGCCTTCATAACCATCGCCTGGGTGTTGTACAGATACGGAGCGGACAGCGCCATGTTTTCCTGTCTCTCCTTCGTGCTGCACATGCCGTTCCAGATACAGTCGATATTTTTGGAGTTCAGCTCAATTTCCTTGGAATCCCAGTTAATCTCTTCAAAGTTCATCTTGATGCCCAACTTCTCTCCCACCGCATTGGCAAGATCCGTGTCAAAGCCGACAAACTCATTGTTCTCATCATAATAATTCATCGGAGCAAACAGCGTCATGCCGATGGTCATCTCTCCCTTTGCGCTGATATCCTCCCAGTCGGAGGATGCCGCCGCTCCGGTACTCTCGTCTGTATTTTCGCCCTTTGCGGAACCACAGCCTGCCAGGGACATTACGCACATGGAAGAAACGAGTAACATAGCAATAAACTTTTTCATAGTCTTTTCTCCTTTTTCCTTGTCTTTTCTTTTTGGATGTGAAGATTCATCAATCTACTACACTAAAGTATTATAGACCAACAGGACAAAAAATGCAAGGCAAATTTGTCCTGTCACCAAGGAAACAACCCTGTTTTTTAACAGTGTGTCCTATTCTTCTTCCCAGTTATGATATACCGCCTGCACGTCGTCATCTTCATCCAGCAAATCAAGGATTCGATTCAGATTCTTGATGTCATCCGGGTCGGAAAGACTGACATAATTATCCGGAATCATGGTCACTTCCGCAGATGCCATGACCACTCCCTCCTTCTCAAGCGCCTCCCGCACTTCTCCGAAACTTTCCGGATCCGTGAGAATTTCATAACTGTCCTCTTCCTCCACAAAGTCTTCTGCCCCGGCGTCCAGAGCCAGCATCATGAACTCATCGGCATCGGTTTCGTACTCTTCCTTCGACACGATAATCTGTCCTTTTCTCTGAAACATGAAGGACACACAGCCGCTGGTTCCAATATTTCCCTTTCCTTTGGAGAAGGCGGCCCGCACATTGGCGGCCGTACGGTTTTTATTGTCAGTCAGCGTCTCCACAATCACGGCAATTCCGCTCGGCCCATAACCTTCGTATGTGTTTTGTACGTAGTTTACTGCCTCCGCATCTCCCGCTGCCTTTTTGATTCCTCTCTCGATGGTATCGTTTGGCATGTTGTTTGCCTTCGCCTTGGCAATGACATCTCTCAGCTTGCTGTTGTTTGCAGGATCTGGTCCGCCCTCCTTCACCGCAACGGCAATTTCACGGCCAATCACCGTAAAAATCTTTCCCTTTGCCGCATCATTTTTTTCTTTCTTATGTTTAATGTTTGCAAATTTGGAATGTCCAGACATCGTTATCTCCTCTCTTTTTCTTCTGTTCTATCTTGCAAAGCCCGCACCTGCACAAAGATGCCGCCTTATCTGCATGATTTCTATGTTGTTCCTGCGCCATCCTCGCGCTTCTCCTGACCGCAGCTTTCTCCCTGCGGACATACTTTTTTAGTCTAACACCGATTTTTTTTACCGTCAAGAGGTCAGCATCCCCGAATCACGGATGGCTTCCACCGCTTTTTGAATCTCATCGGGAGGAAGCACCATGGCAAAGCGGACATAGCCCTCGCCCAGGCTGCCAAAGCTGCTGCCCGGCGTGCAGATGACTCCCGTTTTTTCCATCAGTTCCATGACGAACGCATTGGAATTTTCATAGCCTTCCGGGAGCGGCCCCCAGGCGAACATGGTTCCCTCGCTGTCCGGCATGTCCCACCCGATAGAGCGCAGTCCTTTACAAAGGGCATCCCGCCGCTCCTGATACATGGCGCATTGCTTTTTAATACCTTCCTCCTCCATGCGCAAAGCGGCAATGGCCCCTTCCTGCACCGGCAAAAAGATACCATAGTCAATCTGAGAACGGAACCGTTTAAACAAGGCAATGATGTCCGCTCTTCCCACGACAAAAGACATTCTCGCACCTGTAAAATTGTAAGATTTGGACAGAGAATAAAACTCTACGCCCACCTCTTTTGCCCCCGGAAAAGACAGGAAAGATTTTCCTTCCTTTCCGTCATAGATGATGTCTGAGTATGCATTGTCATGAATAATCAAAATCTCGTTTTCTTTCGCAAAGGCAATCAGCTCTTCATAAAAGGAATCCGGCGCCGTCTTGCAGATTGGGTTTGCCGGGTAGGACACTACCATCACCTTCGCCGCCTTTTTTATGTCTTCCGGGATACCCCCAAAATCCGGCAGGTATTGATTGTTTTCCGTCAGGGGATACAGCCACGTTTTAGCCTGGGCAAGAAAAGCCCCCGTAGAAAAAATCGGATAGCCGGGATTTGGCAGCAACACCACGTCCCCCGGATTCACCAGAGGAAGAAAAATGTGCGCCATCCCCTCCTGAGAACCGTAAACCGCCATGATTTCATTTTTTTCTACTCTGGCGTGATACCGCCTTTGATATCGATCTGCCACCGCCTCCAACAGCTCGTCCTTCTCCCCCAGAGAATACTTATAATTGCCGGGCAAAAGACAGGCCTTTGACATGGCCTCCATCACTTCCTTCGGCGTCTCAAAATCCGGGGTTCCCACGGAAAAATTATATATTTTTCGTCCCTGGCGTTCCAATTCCTTCTTTTTTTCATCCAGAACGTTAAAAATCCCCTCCTCAAAGTTCTTCATTTTATCTGCCGGTTCAAAGTCCATATGTAACATCCTCACTTTCTTTTTCTATTCGTATCTGGCGAAGTACCTTGTCCGCCTGCCCCATGGCCGTAAAAACAAAACCTTTGAACGACACGGTGATTTTTTCTCCCGCCTCTGGCAGATGACCAAGCTCATTGACCAAAAATCCGTTGAGCGTGTCAAACTCATCGGTATCAAAAGTAATGTTTAAGTATTCCTCCAGCTCATCCAGCCGTATCATTCCCGATGCGAAGTATCCCCCGCCCGGCAGCTTCACAATCTCTTTTTCTTCCACGTCATACTCATCCAGAATATCTCCCACGATGGTTTCCAGAATGTCTTCCATGGCAATCAATCCCACCGTCTGCCCAAACTCATCTACCACAATGGCCTGGTGAGTCTGGCTCTGGCGCATCTGGGTCAGCAGCTCGTTGATATCCATAGCCTCATGGACATAAACCGGCTTCCTCATGATTTCGTCCACCAGCGTATTCGGCTCCTTCAGCCAGCATTTCACCGCATCCCTGAAATGTAACATCCCTATGATGTGATCCAAATCTTCCTCGTACACCGGATAGCGGGAATAATGCTGCTCCACCATGAAATGTATCGCATCCTCCAAAGTTGTCTGGGACTCGATTCCGATGATCTTTCTACGAAATTGCATCACGTCCTTGGCATCTTTATCTCCGAACTCAAAAATATTGGATATCATTTCTGCCTCATCTGCCAGGATGACTCCTTGTTCGTGACCCTCCTGGGCGATATTCATAATTTCTTCCTCGTATTCATTGTCTTCCTCTTCTTTGAAACGGGAAAAATTAATTTTTTTCACATCTCCGGTGAGCCGGTAAAGCACGACGGCCATCAACGTCGTCGCCGCCGCCATAATTAAAACTGCAAGAACCAATAAAGAGTCTGTGTCCATTTTTTACCTCCAAATACCATAGGCTTTTCCTATGTAATTAATTCCAGACTGATTTTCAATGCCCGGTTCACCCTCTGTAATGTCTTTTCATCCAGATGGCAAACCTTTTCTTTGAGGCGCTGCTTATCTATGGTGCGAATCTGTTCCAGCAAAATGACAGAATTTTTACTGATGTCACATTCTGTCGTGGAAAGTTCCACATGGGTCGGAAGCTTCGCCTTGTTCATCCGGCTGGTAATGGCAGCACAAATCACCGTGGGACTGTGCCTGTTTCCCGCATCATTTTGGATAATCAACACGGGACGTACACCGCCTTGCTCCGAGCCCACCACCGGACGTAAATCCGCATAATATATGTCTCCTCTTTTTATCATCAATCTACTCACTCCATTTTCTGCCTGAAGCCGCGTTCGTTCTCGCCGCCTTGCCTCTGCTTTATACCATTTCTGTCATATGAAGTATTTCCCAAAAATGTCGTGAGTATTCCCGAAGACTCATCTTACTGCACGGTGCAGATTGTGTACCAGATCATCGGCCGTCATGCTGTAAGTTCCCAGCGTTTTCACCGCCGCATCGCCCGCCAGGCCATGGCAATAAACGCCGAGCCTCGCCGCCTCCCCTATCGTCAGACCGCCGCACAGCAGTCCGCAGATGACTCCTGTTAAAACGTCTCCGCTGCCGCCTTTTGCCATGCCGTGATTACCGCTCCTATTAATATATGTAGGAACGCCGCCGTCAGACACAATCGTCCTCGCATCTTTCAGCACATAAACATGACCGGCATCCGCCGCCGTCTTCGCTGTCTCCAACAGATTTTTCTGTATCCATTCCACAGACAGCCCCGTCAGTCGAGACATTTCCATCAAATGAGGGGTCAGTATCATCCCGGCATCATACCGACCGTAAAGCTCCCTGATTTCTTCCGGTCTCTCCTGCTTCCAGTCCGCCAGCACATTTAGCCCGTCGGCATCTATCACAAGGGGGATGTGCCCTTCTCTCAACACGCTTTCGCACATCCTTCTCGTAAACGTACACCGTCCTAAACCGGGACCGATGCCAACCACCGATGCCCAGGACAAGGCTTCCGGCAGCAGGCTCAGCGCCTCTTCCTGGGAAGCGTAAGTAGTCAAAATGGCCTCGGGAATCCTTGTTTGCAAAATCTGTCTGTTCTCCTCGCAGGTAAAAATGCGCACCAGACCCGCACCGCTTCGATATGCTGCCGCCGCGGACAGGTATGCCGCTCCCGCCATATTTTTTGCTCCGGCAATCAACAGTGCCTTCCCGTACGTCCCCTTGTTAGACTGCGGGATTCTTCGGGGCAGACGAACCAAATCCTCCTCCCCGTAGGTGATGCACTCCGGATTCACAGCTCGCACCGCTTCCTGGGGAAAACCGATATCTTTTACCACGACTTTCCCGGCATAGCTCGCTCCCGGAAACAGTGTCAGACCCACTTTAGAAAGTCCGAAAGTTATCGTAATATCCGCCTGAAAGGCGCAGCCGAGAACCTGCCCGGTGGAAGCGTCCACCCCCGAAGGCACATCCACGGAAACTTTTATTCCTTCCTTTTGATTCAGGTCTTCTATCACCTTTTTTTGAAGGCCGGATACTTCCCGCTTTAGTCCGACCCCGAAGATTCCATCTACCCAGATGTCCGACTCTACGGGAAGCGTCTCACAAAAGCAGACGTCCATATGAGTAAGAATCCTCTTTTGCGTTTGATAGGATTCCGAAGCTTTCTTCACGCCTCCGATTTCATAGACCGATACCCGCCACCCATCTTCATGAAGAAGCCTCGCCAGAGCCAGTCCGTCTCCGCCATTGTTCCCTCTTTCTACGACGACGGTCACCTTTCCGGGATCCGGAAAGCGGGACAATATCTCCTCTTCCATGGCAAGAGCCGCCCTCTCCATCAAGACGATACCCGGTATCCCCACGGTGTCTATGCTATATTGATCTATTTTTTGCATCTCATCTCCTGAAGCAAGAAAATACATTGTTTCACCCCCTGTTTTTCCTGACAAAACCACTCTTTTCCGCCTGCCTGAATAAAAAGAAAGATGAAAGACCTCAGTCCTCCATCTTTTTCGCCTGCTTTTATGAATTTATGCTGTGAATCCGATAGGAAAGTGTCATAATACTTTCTGACAAATGTACATTTTCTACGAGAACATCCTCCGGCAAGTTCAAATCTATCGGCGCAAAATTCCAGAACGCCTTCACTCCCAGGTCTACCAGCTCCTTGGCAATCTTGGGTGCCTTGCTCCTCGGCAGGGTGAGGGCGGCAATCACTGCCTTATGTTTTGCCAGGAACTCTCCCAGCGCATCAATGTCATACACCTCCACACCTCTGACGGTCATGCCTATCAGACGAGGATTTACATCAAACAAACCGATGATTTTAAAACCGTTGTTGTCGAACTCCTGATTGTTGGCGAGAGCCTGACCCAGATTGCCCGCTCCCAGAATGATGATGTTGTTCGTTTTATCAAGCCCGAGTATCCTTCCCATCTCATTGTAAAGGAACTCTACATTATATCCGTATCCCTGCTGGCCAAATCCGCCAAAATTATTCAAATCCTGCCTGATTTGTGAAGCCGTTACGTTCATTTTCCGGCTCAGTTCCTTAGAGGAAATGCGGACGACATCATTTTTTAACAAATCTCCCAAATATCTGTAATATCGGGGCAGCCTCTTGATGACAGCCGGTGAAATAACTTTTTCATTCACTGGTTTCATATCCACTTTTTTCTCTCCCATACGAGCCTCCCTTTGACAATTTTTTCTCATTCTCCGTCCTGTTTATAAGACAAATAAATTATACTCACATTTTTTCTATTTGTCAAATTGCTTTTTTGTTCTTTTCTTATTTTTTTATTCATGATAAAATAAAAAAGTTGTGCATTGAATCAAAACTGCTGCATTTTTTCTACTTTGCAGCAGGGCAGATTCGGTTATCTCTGCCCTCGTTAAAAAATATACATCTCATCGACGATCAAAATCGACAATAACATAAGGAGGTCTTCTATG
This sequence comes from Eubacteriales bacterium, assembly GCA_030533385.1. Lineage (GTDB taxonomy): Bacteria > Bacillota > Clostridia > Lachnospirales > Lachnospiraceae > Anaerobutyricum. Next base: position 57,295 of record JAUNJG010000001.1, read on the forward strand.
CTTTTAGCCTGTCAGAAAATATCCAAAGCCTTCGGCGGCGACAGGATTTTAAATGATATCAGTTTTTTAATCAATGAGGGAGAAAAAGCGGCGCTCATCGGCGTCAACGGTGCGGGAAAAACCACCCTCTTAAAAATCATCACCGGGGAATATGAGGCGGACGGCGGCGAGGTCGTCTTGCAAAAGGGTGCCTCTCTGGGGTATCTTTCCCAGGTCATCGACGTGTCGTCCCGCCGCACCATCTATGAAGAAATGCTTGACGCAAAACAAGAAATCATCACCATGGAGCAGACCATCCGAAAGCTGGAACAGGACATCAGCCGCCTGACGGGAGAGGAGCTGGAATCCGCCATGGAAAAATATTCCCAGCTGACCCAGAAGTTTGAACATGCCAACGGTTATGCCTGGAAAAGCGAGATTGTCGGCGTCTTAAAGGGTCTCGGCTTTTCCGAGGAAGATTTTGACACTCCGATTTACACCCTCTCCGGCGGACAAAAAACCCGGGTTGCGCTAAGCCGCATCCTTCTCTTACAGCCTGACCTTATTTTACTTGACGAGCCGACGAACCATCTGGATATGGACTCCATTCACTGGCTGGAAGGCTTTTTATCCGGCTACCCAGGCTCCGTTCTCATCGTCTCTCATGATCGATATTTTCTTGATAAAGTCGTGACCAAGGTTATCGAAATTGAAAATGGGAACAGCCAGACCTTTCAGGGAAATTACAGTAGTTATGCCCAAAAAAAGAAGGCGCAAAGGGATGCCCAGATGAAACAATACCTCAACCAGCAACAGGAGATTCAGCATCAGGAGGCCGTCATCACCAAGCTTCGCTCCTTCAACAGAGAGAAATCCATTCGGCGGGCGGAAAGTCGGGAAAAGGCGCTGGAAAAAATAGAGCGGGTGGACAAACCCGTGGTATTGAACAGTAAAATGCGCATTTCCCTGGAACCGGAAGTTCTAAGCGGCAACGACGTTTTAACCATAGAAAATCTAACCAAATCTTTTGGGGAAAAGCATCTGTTTCGCAATCTGAACCTGTCCATCCGGCGGGGGGAGGTCGTGGGGCTCCTCGGCGCCAACGGCACCGGAAAAACTACCCTTCTGAAAATTATCAACCGACATCTTCGTCCCGACGGAGGAAAAATCCACTATGGTGCCAAAGTTTCCATCGGATACTATGATCAGGAACAGCATGTTTTAAATGAAGAAAACACAATTTTTGATGAGATTTCCGACGCCTATCCCAAACTGACCAACACCAGAATCCGCAACGTCCTGGCCGCCTTTTTGTTTACGGGAGACCGGGTTTTCCAAAAAGTCGGCACTTTGAGCGGAGGAGAAAAAGGGCGGGTATCTCTGGCAAAGCTCATGCTTTCTAATGCCAACTTCCTGATTCTCGACGAGCCGACCAATCACCTGGACATCCAGTCCAGAGAGATTTTGGAGGACGCCATCAACGATTACGAAGGCACCGTGTTTTACGTTTCCCATGACCGCTACTTCATCAACCGCACCGCCACCCGGATTCTGGACTTATCTCCGGAAGGCATCGTCAATTATAAAGGAAATTATACCTATTATCTGGAACAAAAGGAGGCCGGAAACGTGGAGGCCGACAGCGACTCGGTCACCTCCCTCCCGAAAGAGTCCGATGCTCCCGTCCTCTCCTCCAAAGAAGACTGGAAAAAATCCAGAGAGGAAGCGGCCAGACAGAGAAAAATTGAGAACGAGATCAAAAAACTGGAAAAAGAGATTGCCCGTCTGGAAGAAGAAAATGAACAAATCAAAGAAGAAATGAGCCGTCCGGACATCGCCACTGACGTGGAACGACTGATGGAGTTATCCACTTCCTACGAAAAAAACGAAGAGCAACTCTTAACTCTCTATGAACATTGGGAGGAGCTGTCCGAGTAAACTCCGCCAGAAGGTTTGTGATGGACGACAGCTTGCAGACGCAACCGCCTGTCCCGGCTGAAAAACTACCAAAAGGGCGGCCTGCACTCACACATTCGGGCAGGCTGCCCTTTCTCATATTTTCTGTTATTTTACCTCTACCTTTTGTCCAAGCTTACTCTCCGTTCCCGCCAGAAGTCTCTTGATATTCGCCCTGTGCCTGTACACCGCAAAGAAAGTATACAGCACCGTGACAGCAAGCAGATCCCATCTTCCCGGATGGAACACAAACATCTCCACAAGAAGTCCAAGAGAGAGCAGGATGGAGGCCAGCGATACATATCTGGTCAATGCCACGACAGTCACAAAGATGACAAAACAACAAAGACCGATTCGCCAGTCAAAGGCCATCATCACCGCCGCCGTGGTCGCAATCCCTTTTCCTCCTCGAAAATTCAGGAAGAACGGATAATCATGTCCCATAACTACGGCAAATCCGATCACCAGCTGCAACAGCTCAGAATTCAGCTCCGGCACAGAAGGTCCCATCAGATATTTCACCACCAGCACCGGAATAAAACCTTTCAGCGCATCGCCCAGAAAGGTACAAAGCGCCCGACTTTTTCCAAGCGTTCGCAGCACATTGGTTGTTCCCGCATTGCCGCTGCCATACTGACGGATATCCAGACCGGCAATCTTTCCGATAAAAAATCCGCTCTGGATACATCCAAGAAAATATCCGGCCACGATGGCTCCCACAAAATACCACATCAAACTTGTCATAATTTTATCCCCCAAACGATAAACGATTTAAACACAAAACCTGTCAATCTTTGCGCTCCCTGTAAATAAACCTTACCGGCGTCCCCCGGAATCCAAAGGTAGTCCGAATCTGATTTTCAATATACCGGGTGTAGGAAAAATGCGTCAGTTTCTTGTCGTTGATGAACATCACAAAAGTCGGCGGTTTCACAGATACCTGGGTAATATAATAAATACGAAGTCTTCTTCCCTTGTCGCTCGGCGGCTGCTTCATCGCCATGGACTCGGTGAGAATTTCGTTCAACACCCCGGTCTGCACCCTGAGGGCACAGTTCTCAATGACCGCATCAATCATATCAAAAAGCTTCGGCAGTCGCTGGCCGGTCTTTGCCGAGAGAAAAATCAGCTCCGCATAAGGCATATAAGCAAGTTTCTCCCTTATTTTTTCCGTAAACTTCTTGATGGTGTGATTGTCTTTTTCAATCAAATCCCACTTATTGACAGCGATAATCATTCCTTTGCCCCGCTCATGGGCGATGCCCGCAATTTTGGCGTCCTGCTCCGTGATGCCCTCCTCGGCATCAATAATGAGAACCGCCACGTCGCACCGCTCCACCGCCGCCACCGTGCGGATGATGCTGTATCGTTCCAGTTCTTCCTTAATCTTACTTTTTCGCCGAAGTCCCGCCGTGTCAATGAACACATACTCCTGTCCATTTCTCGTCACCGTAGTATCGATGGCGTCCCTCGTCGTCCCGGCAATGGGAGATACGATGACTCTCTCCTCTCCGAGAAGTTTATTGATGATGGAGGACTTTCCCGCATTGGGCTTTCCGATGACGGCAATCTTTGGCCGGGAGTCTTCCTCTTCCTCCATCTCCATCTCCGGGAACTGCTTTACCACCTCGTCCAGCATGTCTCCGATGCCCAGCTTTCCGGCGGCGGAAATCGGAATCGGATCTCCCAAGCCCAGATTATAAAACTCATATACATCCGGCATGAACTTTTGGAAATCATCTACCTTATTCACGAGAAGCAACACCGGGCGACCGGACCGTCTCAGCATATCTGCCACCTTAAAATCAGCATCCACCAGTCCCTGACGGACATCAGTAAGAAACAATATCACGTCGGCGGTGGAAATGGCAATCTCCGCCTGCTCTCTCATTCTCGATAAAATAATGTCACTGGATTCCGGCTCGATTCCTCCGGTATCCACCAGAGTAAACTGGTATCGCAGCCAGGATACATCCGCAAAAATTCTGTCTCTTGTTACTCCGGGGGTATCTTCTACTATGGAAATCCTGCTTCCCGCCAGTGCATTAAACAAGGTGGATTTTCCTACGTTAGGTCTTCCCACGACAGCTACAACTGGTTTATTCATCTTTCCCTCCATTTTCTGTCAGGTGCTCTCAAAATCTCTCCCGTCTTTTCATCCAAAAAACACCGGCATCTCCACAATACACAGTTTCACAGACCTACCCTCATGTAAGCCCGCACATCCGCCGGAAGTTTCCCCAAAAAGACAAAGAAAGTTTCCCACCACATTCTATCTCCGGCAGCCCATATCGGAACAGTCTGCCGGCCAGTATCCAAATCTTTTTATTTTGCTTTGCAAAGGAGCCTCTTCTCATCATTTTCCGGGAAATTCCATCCTCAGAGCATGAGAATCTTGTCTACAAAATCTGCTCCTTCTGATTGTATTATATTTACAGGAACTTGTAAAGCCTGAGACAGTTCGTCCACCGTCATATCATCCAGAAAAATATCTTCGTCTGCCTTCAGAACATTACATGGAAGCAGCAGTCTCTCCCCCAGCTCTTTTCCCTTTAACTGGTTGCGGATATCCTGTCCGGTCAACAGTCCCGTCACCGTAATCTGCTCTCCAAAAAATACGTTTTCCACGCAATATACATGAACTTTCATTCCTCGGTAGGCCGCTTCCAGCTTATCTGCCAGCATCCGAATCGTCGGGTATGCCAGCTTCGCCGTGGCGATGGATACGGCATTTTCCCTCTCTCCGCCGGGCAGCTCCGAAAGCCTCTGTTCCACCTCGGAGATGAGCAGGCGCATCATGCCCACGCCATTTTCCAGCTGCCCGTATCCTTCGTAGTACTCTTCTCCCGGGAAATCCTGCCCGGCAAGAATAAACCACTCGTCACTGGCATGGACAAAAGAAGTTCCATATTTTTTCTGGAAATGTGTCTGCCAGCCATGAATCTGTGCCAACACTCTCCCGGCATCTTCCTTTGTAAAAGCATCAAGGTCAGGCAAATGATCGCGAAATCGGGTCAGTCCCACCGGAACGACGGAGAGACTTTCCATGTGAGGAAGAAACTGTCCAAGCTCCCGAATCGTTCTGTCAAGCTCCTCCCCATCGTTCATGCCCTTACACAGCACCACCTGGCTGTTCATGGGAATTTCCGCCTCGTAAAAACGACGAATTTTCGGCAAAATATCTCCTGCAAACCGGTTGTGCAGCATCTGGCATCGCAGCTTTGGATTGGTGGTATGCACCGAAATATTGATGGGGGCCAGACGATAGCGTATCACCCTGTCAATATCTTCCTCTTTCATGTTGGTGAGAGTGATATAATTGCCCTGCAAAAAAGAAAGACGGGAATCGTCATCTTTAAAATAAAGCGTATCCCTCATCCCCGGAGGCATCTGGTCAATAAAACAAAACACACATTGATTACAGCAGGAATTGTATTCGTCCATCAAGGAAGTCTCAAACACAATTCCCAAATCTTCATCCTCATCTTTTTCTATTTCAAGCAGACATTCCTCGCCGTCCTTCGTGAGAATCTCCATCTGCAAAAAGTCGTCTTCTATATAATATTGATAATCAAAAATATCCGTAATTTTACTGCCGTTGACGGACCCAACTCTGTCTCCCGGTTCCAGGCCACACTCCTCGGCAATGCTCCCCGGCATCACTTCCGTAATCCGGTGCCAAATCTTTTCCATACAAACCTCTTTCCTCACAACATTTTGTCTTTGTCCGCTCTCTTCGTACCGCCGTCAGGTCAGCATAATAAAGCAACCCATATTTCCCCGTTTCCCGTGACTGGCACGGTGGGAAAATAACTTATCGTGATTGCAGCAGGTACAAAGATCCGTCACATCCAAATGTTCCGGCAAAATTCCCGCCTCCCGCAAAATGATTTCATTCGCCTTCCATAAATCGAGCTGGTATTTTCCCGGCTTTCCCGGCTTAGCGACAATCTTCAGCGCCTCCTCCGAAAAAACATGAGAAAAAGCTTCCACCACGTCCTCGCTCACCTCATAGCAATCTTGGCAGATGGACGGGCCGATGGCCGCAATGATGTCCCGGGGAAAACAGCCGTAATCCTTCTCCATGCAGGCAACCATTTTGGCTCCGATACGCCCCGCCGTCCCTCTCCATCCAGAATGAGCCAGGGCGGCCACCTTCTTTACCGGGTCATAAAAAATCAGAGGCACACAATCCGCATAAGAAGTATACATCGGCACATTTTTTTCATTGGTGACAAGGCCGTCCACGCCCGGCACGCTCTCCCGAACTATGCCCTCTCCCCGGTTCCCGGCACCCACCTTCCGAATCTTTGTTCCATGAACCTGAGAAGAAAGCACAAGGTCTTTCGATGAAAAGCCAATGGCCTCTCCGATTCTGCGAAAATTTTCCTTCACATTTTCTTCTTCATCTCCCCTGGTGAAGGAGAGATTCATCTCCCCCAGGCATCCCTTACTGACACCTCCCATGCGAGTGGAAAATCCATGTACCACCCCCGCCTTTACCAGCTTGGGGAAGGTCAGATACACCACCCCGTCTTTTTGATTCTCCAGCGTGGAATGATTTTGATTCGCATATATCCAATCCATAGATTCCTCCCTTTCACGGCCAGTGGTACTCAAAAGCATTTTTTATCCATCGGCATTGATAATCCCCATCGACCTCCACCACATCAAACCGGGCGGGTACATACTCATCCAGATCATATTTCAAGCGAAAATAATCATAAGCCCGGCAAATCTTTCTCTGCTTTCTAAGGTCCACTGCCTCGCAGGGCTGTCCCTGCTTTTTATTTCTTCTCCACTTCACCTCCACCGCCAGAAAAACCTCCCCCTCTTTTGCGATGAGGTCAATTTCCCCCTGACGGCAGTAAAAATTACGCAGGAGAATACGCACTCCCTGGCTTTCCAGAAAAGAAGCGGCGGCGGTCTCTCCAAGCCTGCCTGCTTTTTTTCTAAAATCCATGCCTCTCCCTCTCATAAAAAATATTTCCTGCCGCACCGTCGTCGGCACAGCTTTTTTTCGTTCTCTTTTTCCTCACGCCAACCGCGTCCTCATAACGTCTGCTCGGAAAAAACAGAAGTCAGAAAACTTCTTCTGTGTATCGGGGTCGGTCCCATCTTTCTCAACGCTTCCATATGTGCCCTGGAACCGTAACCTTTGTTTGAGGCAAAGTCATAGCCAGGATAGATGCTGTCATATTCCACCATCATCCTGTCCCTCGTCACCTTCGCCATGATGCTGGCGGCCCCGATAGAAATACTTTTGGCGTCTCCCTTTATAATGGGAACCTGGGGAATCGAAACTCCCGGAATCGCCACCGCATCATTTAACAGCAGTGACGGCTCTACCGGCAAAGAGGCAATGGCTTTCCTCATCGCCTCATAGGTCGCCTGCAAAATGTTAATCTCATCGATTCGCTCCGGAGAGGACATTCCATATCCCACGGCGACCGCCTCTTTTTTTATCACTTCGTAAAGCTCCTCCCTCTTTTTGGCAGAAAGCTTTTTGGAGTCGTTGATATAAAGAATCCTGGAATCTTTGGGCAGTATGACGGCGCCGGCTACCACCGGGCCTGCCAGGGGGCCTCTCCCCACTTCATCAATGCCGCAGATATAAGAAAATTCCGCATATTCTTTTTCATACCGGCACAGCTCTTCCACCCGCCGTTTTTCTTCCTGATAGCGCATCCACCGTCTTTCCTGGACTTTGATGAAATCCTGCACTCCCTTTCTTTCGTCCTCTTTATATAGAATCAGCTTCGCCTCCAGATTCTCTATCGGCGTCCCCTTTATTTCTTCCTTGATCGCACGAATACTTTTTTCAGACATTTTGTCCCTCTCCTCCGACACGAACCTTTCTCAATCTACAGAACCAAATTTCGTCAGCGGCCAAATGCGAATCCACACCTTTCCGATAATCTCGGAGCGATGTACCGGACCTACCTCCTCAAATCTGCTGTCGTAGCTCACGGGACGGTTATCTCCCAGACAAAAATACTCATCTTCTTCCAGAGTAAATGGCTCCTCGGCGATTCCACCATTTTCGATATAGTCCGTTATCCCGTAAATGTCTTCCTCCAGCTCTTCTCCGTCAATGTAGACTTCTCCATCGTAAATCTGCACGGTCTCTCCCGGAAGTCCGATGATCCTTTTAATAAAATAAGGGTGCTCGCCCCCCTCTTCCGGTCCCGGGAAAATAATAATGTCAAACCGGGAAGGTTCCGAGAGGTGATAGGTGAGCTTGTCCATAATCAGATTTTGTCCGTTGGCCAGCGTCGGATCCATGGAATCCCCGTTTACCACCGTCCTCTGGCCCACATAGCGGAGAATGACAAAAACGATGAGGCAGATGATCGCCGCATATGCAATGGTTCCCAGCACTTCCCTCATCATGCTGTCCTTCTTCTCCTCCTGCTCCTTGTTACCTTCTATTTCAGAAACTTTGTCCTTTTCATTTTCTTTCATGGTTTCGTCCTCCGCTCTGCATCTCACATCTTTCTTTCATCCGTTCCCTTAGGAAACATCTTTCCCTCCGGCATCTCCAACGAAATCAGCCCAAGGCGAAGAGAACGGTAATCGTCCAGCACAATCAGACCTGCCTTTTCCAAATCAGGCTGTCCCCCTTTTCCAAGACATCCTCTTTCCAGTGCAATGTTCTCCAACACCGCAAGCGCTTTTGACCTTTCTTCTACATGATAACGTGCCTCCAGGGCGCCCGGATACTCTTCCTGCAAAAATCCAAGGAACGCAATTGCCATCTCGGTTGTGTCCAAAATCTCTTCTTTGATGGAGCCAATCCACGCCAGCCGAAGACCCACCTTCTGATCTTCAAATTTTGGCCACAAAATTCCCGGCGTGTCCAAAAGCTCCACGTTTTTATTTATTTTAATCCACTGTTTTCCTTTTGTCACCCCCGGCTTATTCCCTGTCTTGGTGCAGGCCTTTCCGGCAAAAGAATTGATGAACGTCGATTTTCCCACATTGGGAATACCGGCAATCATTGCGCGAACCGGACGGTTTAAGATTCCTCTCTTTCTATCTCTCTCCTTCTTATCCCGGCAGGCTTCCTCTATCAGTTTTTTTACTTCCTTCATTCCGGCACCGCTCCGGGAATTGACCTTCGCCACAAAAAAACCTTTTTCCTTATAATAGTTCTCCCATTCCTTCGTGATGCGGGCATCCGCCATATCAATTTTATTCAGCACAATCAGGCGGGCCTTATTTTTTGCCAGCTCATCAATATCCGGATTTTTGCTGCTAAGGGGAACTCTGGCGTCTACCAGTTCCACCATAATGTCAATCAATTTAATGTTTTCCTGCATCATTCTTCTGGCCTTTGTCATATGGCCAGGATACCATTGAAAATGCATAGATACCTCCATTATTGTCCTTTTTGTATCCTTCCTGATATTTTACCTACAAATTGTGTTCTTTTTATATTCCCTATGTTAGCCGCCCTGGAATCTTCACTGTTATTGCAATTGTCTCCCATGACAAAATACTCATCTTCCCCAAGTTCCACCTCGTAGGAAGCCAGCCCCGGAGAGAGAATCTCCTCCTCAAAGGATATCCCGGTCTCCTTTCCGTCAATCCATATTTTTCCGTCTGCAATCTGTATTTTTTCTCCCGGCAGCCCAATCACCCGCTTCACCGTATAATGTACCGACGTTCCGTTTTCTATCTCAAGCAAAGTAACGTCCATCCTCGCCGGATCATTGAAACGATAGCCCAGCTTATTGACAAAAACCCGGTCGCCATCCTGATAGGTCGGCTGCATCGACTCTCCGTGAACCGCCACAATCTGAAAACAAAATTGTATCAGAAAACCGGCCAAAAAGACAGCGCCCGCAATCTCTCCTACCCAAAATCCGATGCGGCGAATCATCATGTTTCGCCTTTCCTTATACCTGTAGTTTTTTATTGACATCGCAAAATCTCCATATGGAAAAACAGGGCAAGTATAAATACTCGCCCCGATTTCCTGTTCTGATATTATTTAACTAATTCTTTTACTTTGGCCTTCTTGCCGATTCTGCCGCGCAGATAGTAAAGTTTTGCACGTCTTACCTTACCTTTGCGAATTACATCAATCTTTGTAACGATTGGAGAATGTAACGGCCATGTCTTTTCTACGCCGATTCCGTTGGAGAACTTTCTCACCGTAAATGTCTCTTTTGCTCCGCCGTTCTGTCTTTTGATAACCGTGCCCTCAAACACCTGGATTCTTTCACGGTTACCTTCCACAACCTTTGCGGATACTCTTACAGTGTCTCCCACGCGGAAGCTGTCAACTTCTGGTTTCAACTGTGCATCTTCGATGCTCTTGATAATATCTTTCATGTGTGACCTCCTAATATATCTGGGTGTTCTTAATACCTCTTCTGTAACAGCGGACCACCTTTTTTTCACAACTATGAAATGATAGCACAAATCATTCTTTCATGCAAGAGTTTTTTCTTATAAACTATCCAAAAAAAGTAACCGTTCCCCCTGGCATCTCAGGTTCACAGCCGACACTGCCGTCCGCCGCTACCGCAGCGACTCCCCTTTTGCTTCTTTGATAAATATTTCTGCCCTTGCCGGATCAATCGGATTTTTCATATTTCCATTTTTAATCCAGGTAGCGACAGAAACTCCGTCATAGTATTTCATCAGCTCCCGAATATTTTCTCCCGTTGCACCGCCTCCGAGAATCACCGGAGTATCCGGAAGTTTTTTCCTCACTTTTTGAATCATCTCAATGCTTTCTTCCTGAGTTTTTCCGGACATGAACAATCCATCGGCAAACGCTTCATGGACGCATTCCCACGCAGCATCTTCTATCGGCTTCCTTCCCAAAGGAATCCCGTGTACCTCATATACATCTGCATACACAGGCACCTTTGATCCTGTTCTCTTTCTCATCTCCGCAATTTCCACACATTGTCCCTGAAGAATCCCGGCGCTGGTCACATTGGCCCCGGTATAAAGATGTTCTACTCTCACAAAATCTGCTCCCACCGCATCGGCCACCGACAATCCTGCCACGCCATCCCAGTTTACCAAAATTCCCATAACCAACTCAGGGAACCTCTTTTTTATTTCATAAGAAATTCTTGTCATATATGCAATTGCTTCCGGTCTGGAAATCTGCCGTATCGGCATATCGTTCATGTTCTGGACAATAATTCCGTCAAAATGATTTTCTGCCACCATCTCCGTCTCCCGAAGAGCCATGTCAACAATTTTATCCACGCTCATATCGCGATGTCTGTAACTTCCCGGAAGAGGTTCCGGCTGAATCATGGAAAGCACCATCTTTTCTATCCCGCGTAAATATCTCATTTCTTTTATTCTCCTCTCAGTTTCCTGCTATAATCCATAGATATTTCATACATCTGACCGGAAGGAATGATTCCTTTTTCCGTAATAAAAGCATGTATGAATTCCGGTTTCACTCCAACCAGTTCCGGCGTGATAAAATCAATGTCTTCCGCCGCCTCATCTGAAGTCCAGCCTTCCGACAGCTTCCGTTCCAGATTTTGGAAAACCAGATTCTTTTTCCCTCCAAACGCCGGCCTGACATCCAACTTTATCATCGGAGTGATAAAATACAGTGGGATATCAAAATATTTACATAACAATCCCACAATATCCGAACCCGTCGTATTAAATCCTGTTCCATCCGGATAAAATGTCTCCGCTCCCATAAATACTGCATCGCATTCTTTTATGTAGTACATCATGGACGCTTCCGGAATGAACTTTACATGATGCCCTGCTTCCCTGCAAGCTTTCACAAAAGGCTTTCCGCCGTCGATGACCCGGCTTTCCGCCACAAGAACATTGTACTCATGTCCATTCTCAGAAAGCCCCCTCAAAAATTTTTCCACCGTGCTGGAATAATCATAAACAAAAATGTTTTTCATGTCTTTTGCCAATGTGACTCCAAACTTCACACACTGGCTGACGTCCTCTGCCGCCTTCCGTCTGTAATCATCTTTTGTATGGATGATTTCTTTTGCTGCCTCATCTATCTCCATTGCAGCATAGTTATCTATGCCCTGAATCATAATTCTTATTGCATTAGCAACTGCCTGGCTGGCCTCTCCCCTTGTAGAAATAAAATAATCCGCAACCTGTTTTATTTCTCCGATGACCTGCCCGGTCTGTCTCTTTTCTTCTGCACCTCGCCTGGCGATTTCTTCAAACATTTCTCCTATCATCGAAATATGACGGCTGGCTCCCAGAATCTTTTGCTCTACGATGGCATCAAAAGACTCTCTGACCCCGTCTGGTAAAATCTCTCTGACTAATTTCTCCATTTTCTTACTCCTGTTTCTTTGTCATAACGGTTCAGCCACTCCTGATAAAGACAATGCCCAACGTAAGCCCGATCACACAGGGAATTGTCATTTATCAGGTATATGGCCTTTCGCCGGAATCGAGGGTTTTGCTGCGATAGCAGCGGGCAGCAGTGTCAGCTGCAAACCCGGGATGCTATAGCTGAATCGTTATTTCTTTTCCCATAAATGTAATAATCTGTCGGCATTTCCGCCAAATACATCTGCCTTCCATTCCTCATCCATATGAAACATATCATACACGTCCAGAGAACATCTTGTCAGACGCTCCGGATAGGAGGAACCGAATAACAATTTCTCCCTCGGCGCTGCCGAGATGGATTTTTTTAGAATCTGAACTTCATATTGATTGGATGTCTCCAGATATACATTCGGATAACGAGACGCCAAGTCCACGCATCCGTAACCATAGTCAAAACATCCCATATGTAAAAAGATAAAAGAAGTGTGCGGATGCCGCTCCACATGCTTGATCCACTGCTGCGGCATTCCATTCGCTCCCATTCCGGTAAAGACTTTCACCGCCGCTCCCATCTTCTCCGCAGCATTTATCACTTCCTCCACTCCCTCACAATGGTCAGGATAATATCCGTGCCGCAAAGGCTGAAGTTCTATCATTTTCATTCCGGGCATGCTGAGCGCCTTTTCGCACTGCGCCACGCAATCCTTTTCTTTCGGGTTGATAACGGCACAACCCGCCAGTTTATCAGGATGTCTTGATACAAAGGCAGAAATGTATTCATTATTTTCTTCCACACTGCCTCCGTCCAGACAGGACACCACTCTGAAATCCACATGATTCCTCTGCATATCAAAAAGCAGTTCTTCTTCCGCCTTTTTCTGGTTGTCTCCCAATCTTCGAATATGTGAATGAATATCAATTATCATCAGACTTCCTCCTGTTTATCCTAAAATTCCAAACCAGGCTCCCACAATGCCTACGACCATCGTGATCAAAATCAATTTGACCGCTGAGATTTTCTTCTTTGTAATCATCCAGTACATCACAAGCGTATATAACAGTCCCAAAACTCCCGGCATCAATCCGTCTAAAATTTCCTGAATATTTAACACGGTATCTCCGCTCGCATATTCTATAGGGATATTAATCACGACGAGGGCCGGAATAAATCCTCCGACTATCGTATATGCCGCAATGGCCGCCAAATCCGAAATCTTGCTGATCAGACCGCTGGACTGAATTTTTTCCACAAACTTTACACCCTGTTTGTATCCCTGGAACACGCCAAGATATCTCACCCCAAGAGACACAATCGCCATACCGATTACAAAGAAAATCGGTCCGAACCATCCCAGGCCCGAGTTTACGAAAGAGATGGCCAATCCTGCCAGAATCGGTCTTGCCGTTCCGTTTAAAAGAGAGTCTCCAAGGCCCGCCAAAGGCCCCATCAGCGCTGTTTTTACGGCGTTGATGGAATCCGGGTCGATATCTCCTTCCGTCGCATACCGCTCCTCCATGGCCGCCGCCACTCCTACAGGTATTGCAGAAGTGATATCGTTGGTGAGAAAATATTCCATGTGTCGTTCATATGCTTCTCTTTTTTCATCCGGATCCTCATAATATTTTTCAATGACCGGCATCATGGCCTCCGTGAATCCGGCATTTTGCTGCCGCTCATAATTGTTTGCTCCTCGTATCGTCAGCTGGTGTCTGAATACTTTCCATAATTCTTTATTTGTAAGCTTTGTCTCACCCATTTTCCATTCTTCCTTTCTTCCTAAACCTGTTTGGAATCTTTCTCTCCCTCAATGACAAAATAGTAGTACATGGCAACACAAACCACTGCCAAAACCGCAACTCCTATCATATTGATTTCGAGGTAGGAGGCCACAAAAAAACCGAGAAGGCAAAATGGCCAGAATTTTTTTGCTTTAATAGAACCTAACAGCAATGCAAATCCAACAGCACCGATCATGCTTCCTCCCACGGAGAGGCCTGTAATAATCTGGTCAGGAATTGCGTCTATAATCCCCTGTACATAAGATGCTCCAAAATATATCGCCAGGAAAGTAGGCACTCCGTACAATACCGCATTAACAATCATCGGAAAAACAAGGTTGTTTAACACAATCCCTCTCTTGTCCAACCGCTCTACAGCCTTTTCCACCCGGTGCATAAACCATACGTTGATAACAGAATTCTGAACAGTTTCCGCCACCTGCCCGATGAAAGAAACCGGGAGGGCGGTTGCCACCGCAATGTCCGTTCCGCCACCTGCCAAAATGGCAATTCCCGTCGCGATCGCCGTGCTGATCGTCGGGTTAGGCGGCACAGCCGTTCCTACGAAAATAACTGCCAGGAACATCAACTCCACCGTCACTCCGACCGCAAAGCCCGTCGCCGCATCCCCCATAATAAGACCGACCACCGGACCGACTACAATAGGTCTGAAAATGTGTATTTGCGTTGTATGGGAATCAATGAAGGCAACTGTCACAAACAGAGCCACCAAAAACGCCTGCATAAATAAACTCATACTTTTTTCCTCCTGTCTTTTATGCCAATTTGTTTTTCTTCAAAAGATTCATGACATCCTGGCTTCTCTCGCTTGGCACCGCTCTTACTTCCAAGGACACGCCTTCCTCATAAATCTTTTTCACGAATTCAACATCTTCCGGAAATACCCAAAGATTTCCAAGAACCTTTGTCTTTCCTTTTTTCATGTTCATGTTTCCCACATTGATGGTGTTATCCTTAAATCCTGCCTGAACAAACTGCAAAGCCTGCTCCGGTCCTCTGACAAGAAGCAGCGCTTTTCCTTCTTCTTCCGAAGACTGTAAATATGCGATGGCATCGGACACTCCAAAAATTTTTAATTTTATACTGTCCGGCGTCGCCATTTTTAAGAGCGACTGGGTAAATTCGTCTTTGGCGGCTTTATCATCTGCCACCACAATTGTGTCGGCGTCCGCATGAGCAATCCAGGCCGTGATAACCTGCCCGTGAATCAATCTGTCATCAATCCGAAATACACTTACTTTCATCGTTTCTTTCTCCTTTTTCTAAGCTTTATAATTCGCTAAGTCCCATCGTTTCTTTCAACTGTTTCAAGATAGAAGCCGCCAACTCTTGTACTGTCTGTCCCTCACCCTGTCTTTCCATCAAAGCTGCGATTAACATCGGCAAATTCATACCATACATCACTGCGATATGTTCATTTTTAAAGGAATATCTGGACACCACATTGAATGGGGTTCCACCTCTCAGGTCACAAAGAATCAGATATTCGTCCTTCTCAGAAACATTCTTCAACTTTTCTGCAAATACCTCATTCAACTCATCAGCCCCCATATCCGGCGCCAGGCTCACACATTCGACCTCTTTTTGTTCTCCGAGCAGCATCTCCACCGACTGCATCATTCCTTCCGCCATCCCGCCATGGGAAGTGACAATCATATGAATCATTTTTCTTCCTCCATTCTCCACAGATATTCTGCGTTGCGATGGAAAATATATTCCAGTTTGTCTTCCGGTACTTTCAATTCATAAAATTTCTCTACCTCAATATTCACAGGCTTATATGGCCAGTCCGTTCCGAAACACACCCTCTCCGCTCCCAGTACATCAATTGCCTTGCGCAAAACATCGACATCCATCTGTCCCGATGTCTCCACCCAAACATTTTTCAAATCTTTTACCGCCTCAATTGTTGACATTCCGAATTCATAATATCCAACATGCGTAAAAACAAAATCTATGTTCGGAAAACGTTTTGCATATTCCGCCCAGGTATAGGGAGTAGAAAAAGGCGCAGTCCCCACATGCGTCTGCACATGGACTCCATATTCCTGAATC
Organism: Eubacteriales bacterium; assembly: GCA_030533385.1. Lineage (GTDB taxonomy): Bacteria > Bacillota > Clostridia > Lachnospirales > Lachnospiraceae > Anaerobutyricum. The sequence goes on from JAUNJG010000001.1 coordinate 73,390, forward strand.
TCAGCCAATATATTTTGCAACGCAGGCGTATTGTCCGGATAATATCCATGTTTCCATGAATGAAATTTGACTGCATCCATTTTAAGTTCCCCGAGACATCTGTGGACTTCTTCGATTGCATCCGGCGCCTTTGGATTAATGAAAGCATATCCCTTTATTACTCCCGGATAGGCCTTCATCGCCCTGTGTACCAGATCGTTTTGTTCTCTCATGGAAATTCCCGACAAACTGCTGATTCCCACTTTAGATATTCCATATTCTGCCAGGTCTGCAACAAGTTCGTCCGGACTGTTTTCATCGCCAGAACTGGTCTTTCCCAAATGTGAATGAATATCATAAATTACCATCCTTTTTCTCCTTTCAACATTCTAAGATAATAACGTTATAATGTTATGATGTTATAATAATCATTTTCTATCAATTTGTCAATATTTTTTTCTGCTTTATCTGTATTTTTGTAACTATTTTTCCATGTACCTGAGAATAAACAACGTCCAGCACAAACTTGCCTGCAAAGGAGGAAATCTGTTATCGAGCATAGGACGTTTCGCCCTAACCTGATGCAGCGGACTGCCTATTCTGCACTCATCTTTAATTCCGAAAAAAATAAACTAAAACCTTTATTTTCCTGTATATACATAAAAAAAGTTCCGAACAACAGGAACTTTTTCGTAAATGCATCATGATTTATTCTCATTTGCGAATTTTCCTATCATTCAGAACTTTTTAATTTAATCTTAACTCTATCTTATACTGGTAATAATCAGGATTATAGTACATCTCCACATACTCAAAAGGTTTTTTTCCCTCGATATAAGTAATGCGTTCCTTGCAAAAAACCGCTTTTCCCGAAGGCATCTGCAACAGCCTTAAAATCCTCTCTGAGGGAACTTTTACCTTTATGATTTCCTGCGCCGTGCTGGGAATGATTTCATTCTCCCTCAACAAAGCGTAAAGGGAAGCATCGGGTGTAAACTGTTCCCTTTCCAGTTTCAGACGATTTATCTTTTTTATGTAAGCCTTGTGAATGCCGACAACGATGTTTTGTCGATATCTTTTACGCTCAATATAATACACCTTTTCTCCACGTCGTAACCCCAGCTGGTCCGCCACATGGGAATAAGGAACCAGTTCCATAAAATCAATCAATTCAGAACCTGCATGTTCGCCATAAAGCTTTGCATCATCTGTAAAACTTGTCAGTTTTCCCGCATCATACAGATACTTGCCATGGCACACGACCGTTCCTTTTCCCCCTCTGTGCTTCTTTACAATACCTTCCTGCGCCAACATTTCCACAGCGCTTCGGACAGTAATTCTACTCACCTCATAAATTTTTTGCAGCTCCGATTCCGAAGGAAGCTTTTCTCCCGGACGAAACTCTCCGGTTTGTATCCTCTTAAGAATATCAAGATATATTTGATAATGAAGTGGTACTTTTATATTTCTGTCGATTAACTTTCCCATTGTCCCCTGCTTTCTAACTAATTCTATGATATTTTATTATATCATTAATCATATTTTTTGTGAATGTCATGGCAATGAAAGTCGTCGCTTTTTTCTAATTTTAATTTTTCTAAAAAGGCATCATCCTGCGGACTGAGTACTGCATTTTCCAACAATTCCGGACGCCGCTCCAGCGTGCGCTTTAATGACTGCTCTCTTCTCCACTGCTCCACATTTCCATGGTGGCCGGAAAGCAGCACATCCGGCACCTTTTTTCCATGATATTCCACCGGGCGGGTGTATTGCGGATATTCCAGCAAATTATCATGGAAAGTTTCAAATTCCGCTGATTCTTTGTTGTTAAGCACTCCGGGAATCAGGCGGGATATGGCGTCAATCATCACCATGGCAGGCAGCTCTCCTCCGGTCAGCACATAATCTCCGATGGAAATGTAATCCGTGACCAGTTCTTCCAGCACCCTCTCGTCCACACCTTCATAATGGCCGCACAAAAACACCAGATTCTCCTCTTTTGCCAGTTCTTCCGCCATGGACTGACGAAACACTTTCCCCTGAGGGGTCACATAGACCACCCGGGGAGGCCGCTCCATAGATTTCACCACATCCTGATAAGCATCAAAAATCGGCTCCGGCTGCATGACCATGCCGGCACCTCCCCCGTAGGGATAATCATCCACATGCTTGTGTTTGTTTTTTGAATAATCCCGGATATTCACCGCGCACAGCCGAATCAGACCTGACGCAAGAGCGCGTCCCGTCACGCTGGTGTGAAGGCCCTGCTCAATCATTTCCGGGAACAGCGTAAGCACATGATAATTCATCAGTCAACCAATCCTTTCATCAAATGAACCAATATGATGTTTTCTTCCATATCCACATTCAAAATACATTCTTTGATGGCCGGAAGCAAAATGCGTCCTCCATCTTCGGTCAGAACTTCATATACGTCATTGGCTCCGGTTTTGATGACATTTTCCAGCTTCCCGATGGTCACGCCACTGTCATCTACAATGGTCAGCCCGATTAAATCTGCCACATAATATTCATCTTCTTCCAGAGCCACCGCATTTTCTCTGGTCACAAGCAGCGGACATCTTTTATACTGTTCTACCTCATTAATGTCGTCCAGATCTTTAAACTTTACGAATACAAATTGTTTAAAAAATTTACAATACTCTACTTTCAGTTCCAAAAGTTCTTTTCCTGTATCCAGAAGAACTTCTTCCAAATCTAAAAATCTTTCCTTGTCGTCTGTCGTCGGGAACACCTTGACTTCCCCTTTCAGACCGTGGGTTCCGGTAATGATTCCTACCTGCAATAAATTTTCCATTTTGTCCTCCTAAAAAAGAACAAAGCGGGCAGGCCCGCTTCCATTCCTCTTCTCCCTCTCCCGGGAGGGGCTTGCTCATTTTAATGTGCCGATGTTTTCGCAGCCATTCATCCATGCCGTGGAGATATTTTTCTATAAGACAAAAAAGGACTGTTGCAAAAGTCAGCAAACTGCTTTGCAACGGCCCTTCCTGCCAATTACTGAGCGATATCCACTATCACTTTTTTATCTTCCCTGGATGCCGCAGCCTTGACCACAGTACGCATCGCTCTTGCAATCCGTCCCTGTTTTCCGATGACCTTGCCCATATCTTCCGGGGAAACATGGAGCTCTAAAATGAGAGCGTTGTCCGTCTCTTTTTCAGTCACCGTCACTTCCTCCGGATGATCTACCAGAGATACCGCAATAACTTTTACCAACTCTTTCATCACACAAGCCTCCAGTGATTATTTTTCAATACCGGCATTCTTTAATAATCTAGCTACGGTATCTGTTGGCTGAGCACCTTTGTTAAGCCACGCCTTTGCTTCTTCCTCGTCGAACTTAACAACTGCCGGATCCTGGTTCGGGTCATAAAAACCTACTTCTGCGATGTTTCTTCCATCTCTCGGAGACCTTGCGTCTGCCACAACCACTCTATAGATAGGACTTTTTTTCTTACCCATTCTTTTTAATCTCATTTTTACTGCCATGTGTTTTCACCTCTTTCTTCTTATTTCAATATCTATAGGGAACCGGTTTCCCGGTATCCTGCAATTGGCACAGGGCAAAACAATGATCCTCTTGCCCGGTTAAAAATGTTTAGAAGCCCTCTGGCTGATAACAAACCCATATTAAAATGGGAATTTCATTCCGCCCAGATTAAAGCCGCCGCCTCGTCTGCGGCCGCCTTTGCCTCCCATCATCCCGCTCATCTGCTTCATCATCTTTCGGGATTGTTCAAATTGCTTGCAAAGCTTATTGACCTCCTGCATACTCACGCCCGCCCCATTGGCAATACGCTTTTTCCGGGAAGGATTGAGCAGGTTCGGATTGCTTCTTTCTTCCGGGGTCATAGAATAGATGATGGCCTCGATGCGGTCCATCGCCTTATCGTCAATGTCCACATTCTTTATCTGACTGCCGACTCCCGGAATCATGGAAAGCAAATCTGCGATGCCTCCCATATTTTTTATCTGCTGCATCTGGCTCAGGAAATCATCAAAACCAAATTCTGCTTTGCGAAGCTTCTTTTCAAGCTCTTTGGCCGACTCTTCATCCACCGCATTCTGCGCCTTCTCAATCAGCGTCAGCACATCCCCCATGCCGAGGATGCGGCTGGTCATCCTATCAGGATAAAACTGCTGTAAATCTTCCAGCTTCTCTCCCATTCCAATATATAAAATCGGCTTTCCGGTAACAGCACGAATGGAGAGAGCAGCTCCGCCTCTCGTATCACCGTCCAGCTTCGTCAATATCACACCGTCGATACCAACCTTCTCTTCAAAGGTCTTTGCCACATTGACCGCATCCTGACCCGTCATGGCATCCACCACGAGAACAGTCTGAGTGACGTCCACGTTGGCCTTGATATTTTCCAGCTCCTCCATCATGGACTCATCCACATGAAGACGTCCGGCCGTATCTAAAATAACAATATTATTTCCATGGTCCTTGGCATATTCCACGGAGGCCTTCGCAATATCTACCGGGCTCTTCTTATCTCCCATGGTAAATACAGGCACTCCCTGCTTTGCCCCGTTTACTTCCAACTGTTTGATGGCCGCCGGGCGGTATACATCTCCGGCCACCAGCAACGGATTCTTTCCTTTTTTCTTTAATTTCCCTGCAATCTTGGCTGCCGTCGTCGTCTTTCCGGCTCCCTGAAGACCGGCCATCAGATATATGGTAATCTCATTGCCCGGCTTTATGGCAAGCTCCGTCGTCTCAGAACCCATGAGGGCTTCCATTTCTTCTTTCACGATCTTGATGACCATCTGTCCCGGATTCAACCCTGTCAAGACGTCCTGTCCCACAGCTCTTTCCGTAACCTTCTTAATGAAATCCTTCACGACCCGGAAGTTTACATCCGCTTCCAGCAAAGCTCTCTTGACCTCTTTCATGGCCTCCTTTACATCGGCCTCCGTCAATCTTCCTTTGCTTCTCAGATTTTTAAAAATATTTTGTAATTTATCAGTAAGGCTTTCAAATGCCATAACAGCCTCCTTGCTAATACTGGTCTAAAATCTCACTGGACAGCTCTTTAATATCTGAAATACGCTTCCGGAATCTCTCTTCATCCTCACAGGTGGAAATCTCCTCCGCATACTGATGAATCGTCCTTACCGTCTTCTTCACCTTCAAAAAATGTTCTACCAAATGAAGCCTCTCCTCATACTCAAAAAGAATCTTCTCACATCGGCGAATCATATCATGAACTCCCTGCCTGCTGATGCCTCTCAGGTTCGCAATCTCCGTCACTGACAAGTCATCCTGAATGTACTCTCCGTAAACCTCCTTTTGATTTTCTGTGAGAAGCTCTCCGTAAAAATCAAACAATAAAGTCTTTTCTGCTATTTTATCCAATGATAACCACCTCTTGTAAAGTCATTTCCCTTTACCGAAGATGATTATATGCCATGTTTCTATCTTTGTCAAGTAGTTTTCCTTGCTTTTTATGTAAAAAATGGGCATCCGTCATAAGGCGGATGCCCGTTAGAAAGGGGAGGATATAAGTTTTTCCTGACGACTGTCACATCCGATGTATCCATCGGATACTATCATTATAACCATCCGTCCAAAATATATACGCTTCCCTCTTAAAAATCTTAGTAATTTTCAGGTTTAATCTGGAAGTGAGCCTGTGGATGATCACACACTGGACATACTTCCGGTGCCTTCTTGCCAATGCAGATGTGTCCGCAGTTTGCACACTGCCAAATCACTTCGTTGTCTCTGGAGAATACAATCTCTTTTTTTACGTTGTCAAGAAGCTTTAAGTATCTCTGCTCATGCTCTTTTTCCACTGCTGCAACACCGTCAAATTTATCTGCAATCTCATAGAAACCTTCTTCTCTGGCTTCTTTTGCAAACTGTGCATACATGTCTGTCCACTCATAGTTCTCTCCGTCAGCTGCTGACTGCAGGTTTTCAAGAGTAGATTTGATTGCGCCGCCTTCTAATAATTTAAACCACATCTTTGCATGCTCTTTTTCGTTGGCAGCTGTCTCTTCAAAGATGTTGGCAATCTGTACATAACCTTCTTTTTTAGCTTTGCTTGCGAAGTAAGTGTATTTGTTTCTTGCCTGGGACTCTCCGGCAAATGCTGTCATTAAGTTCTGTTCTGTTTTTGTTCCTTTTAAACTTGGCATAATAAACCTCTCCTTTTCTATTTTGTTTATATTTCGTTTTTTGAAATAGGCTTTTGTGAAAAAACCATAAGAAAACGCTCGATTTCAAGAACGCCGAGACGCTCTTTCGGCGCACACCGACATCCCGCCAGTCTGCGTACCCTCCACTCGCCGCACTCTCCTCTTCCAAGAAGACTCTGAATAAATATCCACAGCCTATCCTCCGGGAAGAACAACTCTCCGACGAGAGAACTACCGCAATGAATCCAATCATCACTGCCTCTATATTATTCTATTCTTATCAACTTGTCAATACCTCTGTCGGCCGCAGCCGGCGAATGACTTTTGCCATGACCGTCAGTTCTGTCAAAGACCGTCTTTTTCTTTTTTCTGCTTTTCTTTCTCTGTCTCCCGCTCTTTCGACAGACGGTAAATAAACAGATAAGCATACAAAAGTACCGGCAATACCAGCATGGAAACAAGAGAAGCCATAAAATAAGGACTTCCTGTGATGGCACAATATAATGTAAAAAAAACGAGCAGCAGCAACAGCAGTACTGCGGCAAGGGCGAGGATTCGTTTACATGTTTTCATTGGTCTCCTCCCTGTTTTTTAAATATTCCAAGTGCTCTTTTATCTTTTTTTCATATCCATTTTCTGTCGGAAGATAAAAACGTTCCTCTTGAATGGCATCGGGCAAATATTGTTGCCTTACATAATTTTCCGGGTAATCGTGGGCATAGAGATACCCTGTTCCATGACCGAACTCTCTGGCACCGCCATAATGAGCGTCCCTCAAATGTGGCGGCACCTGACCGGTATCCACGCTCTTTATCATGGCCTGCGCTTTATCAATGGCGGCAATGCAAGCATTGCTTTTCGGGGCGCTGGCAACGTAGGAAGCCGCCTGAGTTAAAATGATTCTCCCCTCCGGCATCCCCACTCTCTCCACCGCCAGGGAAGCAGCCACCGCAACCTGCAGCGCCTGCGGATCTGCATTTCCCACATCCTCCGAAGCACAGATCAAAATTCTTCTGGCAATAAACTTAGGGTCCTCCCCCGCATCCAGCATCCTGGCAAGATAAAAAACCGCCGCATCGGGATCTGTTCCCCGCATACTTTTGATAAATGCGGATATCACATCATAGTGATTGTCCCCCTTTTTATCATAGCGCACCGCTTTTCTCTGGATGCACTCCTGCGCCACATCCAAATCAATGACGATATGTCCTTCTTCATCCGGCTTCGTCGTGATAACGCCCAACTCCACGGCATTCAAGGCCGCCCTGGCATCTCCGGCCGCCATCCGGGCAATAAAAGAAACTGCCTCCTCAGTCATCACGGCCCCATAACTGCCAAGGCCCCTCTCCTCATCTTTCACGGCAATCTGTATTAATTTTGCGATGTCCTCCTCGGATAACGGCTCCAGACGAAAAATCTTTGACCGGGACAACAAGGCACCGTTGACCTCAAAGTAAGGATTTTCCGTGGTGGCTCCAATCAACACCACCGTCCCATCTTCCACATAAGGAAGCAGATAATCCTGCTGAGCCTTATTAAAACGATGAATCTCATCAATGAACAGTATCGTCCGGTTACCGTACATGCCAAGCAAATCTTTCGCCTGGCCCACCGCCTGTTCCATATCCTTTTTTCCTGACGTGGTGGCATTCATCTGCACAAACCGGGCACTGGTCGTATTGGCAATGACTTTGGCAATCGTCGTCTTTCCCGTCCCCGGAGGCCCATACAATATCAGAGAACTGATTTTATCCGCCTGGATTGCCCGGTATAGCAGGCGATCCCTGCCTATGATATGGGACTGTCCCACCACCTCATCCAACGTCCTCGGTCTCATCCTCACCGCCAGAGGAGAATCTTGTTTTGCTTTTTCCATTCTCATATAATCAAATATATCCATTTTCTTTCGTACCTCTTCCCTCTGCCATTTTACACGCTCTGATTTAATTTTCGGATGATGGCATATCCATCTTCCAAATCCACACAGCTATAACATCCCTGCTCAAACACAAAATTCCAGTATCCTCCCGGTGAAAGTCCAAGAGCCGCCGCAAGGAAATGTCCGAAGGTTCCTTTGTGGGCGACCAAAAGCAGCGTTTTTATTTCCAGTGCGGATAAATCCTCCAAAAAATGCTCCACTCTTCTTCTCACATCCAGAAAACTCTCCCCTCCCGGAAGCCGATATTCCTCGTAACTTCGCTCCCACTCTTCTAAATGCCGGGGAAAGCGGCTTTTTATCTCTCTGTAGGTCATCCCCTCAAACCATCCGAAATCCTGCTCCGACAGCCTCCCATCCTTCCAAATGCCGACATTCTTATTCTTCCCAATGATTTCTGCTGTGGAGACTGCTCTGCGCAGCGGACTGCAAAGAATTAAATCAAAGGAGACGTCCTTAAAAAACAGCGCCAGCTTCTCCGCCTGGCGCTCTCCCTCCCCGGCCAAAGGCACGTCCGTTCTGCCATAGTAACAGCCTTTTTGGTTCAAAACCGTCTCCCCGTGCCTTACCATGTAAATTCTCACTACTCCGCCCCTCCGTTTTTTCACATCTTTTCTTTTAAAAGCCAGACAGAAAATACCTGTGACATTGCTCAGCCGACACGGTTCCCCTGCTTTCTGTACTCTCTTATCAATCTCTTCATCCTCTGGAGTTTCCGGTCAAACAACCCCAGCCTGTAAAGGCTCACGGCGACCGTCCCAAGCAAAAGAAAGAGAATCATTCCTCCCATCCCTTTTAGCTTAAACCCCGTGTATATCAAAAACAAAGTCGGAAGCGTCTCCATTCCGATGCTGTCCCCAATAATTTTAGGCTGTAACAACTGCCTTGTCAAAAGACACACAAAATAAAGAACCACAAGAATGACGCCCTGTCGGATGCCTCCCCGCAAAAAAACGACCAGCGCCCAGGGCAGAAGCACCGTCCCTGTTCCAAGGACCGGAAGCAAATCTAAAAACGAAATCAGCAAAGCCAGGAAAAAGGCATAAGGATTTCGCAAAAGAATCAATCCCGCCAGCAAAATCAAAAAAATCACAAACATAATTTTGAACTGCGCCATCAGAAATCCTCCGAGCGCTTCCATCAACTTCTTCCATATGCTCCCCACCTGTTTTCTAGCGTCCTCCGGTATCAGCTTCATCCACTGCACCGATAGTTTTTCTCTCTCGGCAATAAAAAAATAGGCCGACAGAATCATCACAAGCGTTCCCACCAAACCGTTGGTGATATTGGCAGCCGCTGAACCCATCATCTCCACTGCCCCCGGCGCAAAATTATTGACAATCGTGCCAATCTGGCGCAGTAAGTCATTAAATACCGTCTGAATCTGGTTTCCAAACTCCTCCGAAATCGGAGTCACAATGTCATTGAGTTTCTCTCCCAGCAGACGCACGGCGTTCTGAAAATAATAATAATATTCCGGTGCATCCGACAAAAAAGATATCATCTCACGCCCCAGCTTCGTAATAATCAAGTACCCAAGCCCCGCCAAAATCAACAAAACCACGATGATAATCAGCGCCGACGCCCATTTTTTATTCAACCTGATGCGTTTTTCCAAAAAACTGCACAACGGCGCAGCAAGGAGAGCCAGTATCCAGCTTGCCACAAACGGCCAGAAAAATCCGAGCAACTTGGGAAGAAATATGACGAGCAGCAGAGCAGTCCCCAGAAAAGTCACAATCTCATATATGATATTCAATCCAATCTGCCATCGCTTCATTCTCTTTACCTTCCAATCTTTTCCATTTTATGTCTCGTATCAGTATAACAACATATTCTTCTCTTGGCAACCTTGGCAAGGAATATTATAGAAATCGAAAGAATTGCTGTCGCTGTTCTTTCTCCCTTTTACCCATCCGACAACTCACTCCCTTCCTCTCGTCGGAAGACAGATCACGCTGTCCCTCTTCCTGTCATAATAATAAACAGAATCCGACAAAACATCTCCCGGAGAAAGAAAACTTTCGTTGGCCTCCCTCACCAGCTCCGCCAGCCTTTCATCCTCGTGACATTCCGCCGCCGGAATCAAAAGCATCTCATGAATACTGCTGGGAAGAATATAAAAATCATCCTGAATCCCGGCCGCAAACTCCTTTAAAATTTTGTCGTATAAAATTGCCGTCGCTCCATTAATTCTGCACGAGTTCGTCAGGACGTATATCGAACTCTCCTTTTTTTTCGCAATCTTTTCTTCCACAATGTCCTGCTCTCCCGCAACTTCCTCCAGGCTCATAATCCTGGCAGGAAACAACCGGGATGTGTTTTTTTCTGCCGTCAGCAGCAACTCAGGAAGAGAAATGCCCCACACCATCAATTCTCGGTTGGAAATCAGTGCGGTGGAAATCCCTATTTCATCCATATGAGCAACCCATCGAAACGTCACGGCCAAATCATTCATCTGAATAAAAGGACATTGGAGAAGTATCTCCCGATTTTTCTCATAGTTGACAAGGCGATAAATGATGGCGTCCTTTACTTTTGAAAAATCTGCCAACTCCACCGGGCGAGACGCCAGATGATCCATCCCCCACAAATACTCTGATCGTATTTTCTCTAAGATAGTTTCCAGGGCATCTCCCGAACAAAAGGCTGCATAATAATCTTCTAAATAAATATAGGGAGAAACCTTCTCCCCCTTTTCTTTGATGTACAGCCCACAACAGACAACCCCGTTGTTCTTTTTTATCTCTTGCAGTTTCACTTCTGCCTGCGGCATCCATCCGATCAGAATGTTCTCTCTTATGTAGTCCTGAAATTCTTCAAAACTCATTCCTTCCCTCCTGTCCCGCATCTTCACCGAAAAAAGTTTCGTCCCTTCTCAAGCCAAAAATAAAAAAGTTCGTCAGAAGAAAAGACATCACATCTGAACCAAACCTCCTCGCCGAAAACACAAAGGCCGTCCTCCAATGCACAGATTCATTATAACATTTTTTCTAAATTTTTCCAGTATTTTTTCTATTTTTTTCCAATTTCTAAATTTGTTTTCTTCTCTTCGACTCAAGACTTACCAAACCCTTCAAAAGATTTCACCCTCCGCCACAGATATTTCCCACGACAGCTCTTCTGATCCTGTACAAAATACAACCATAGAGGAAAAGCGACATTGCTCCGCAGACAGAAAAATACCCCTTCCTGCCCCTATCCGGCCATGCCGCTCTTCAAAACCAACTGCGGTCTTTCTGTTGTCAATAGGATTCTATTGCATTTTTCCCCATATAACGGTAGATTTTTCCGGTATCTTTATCAACGTAATAAATCCCGATTTTTTCATTGCCATCGGTCTCATACACCGAAAATTTGTACCCTTCTGCTCCGGAATCATTTCCATTATAGGCAGTCAAATCTTCTGTCTCTTCCCGGACCTCATAAGCTGCGGAAGCATTATCCTTTTGCAGCTTATCCAGCAAATATTTTTTCGCATCTTCATAGCTTTCAAAAGAACCGCCGCCTAAATTGTCGATGGCATCTCCCACACCGTCTGCCACATCATCCACAGCGTCTCCCACATCCTCTGCCATATTGTCTAAATCAGAGGACGAACTTCCCGTTCCCGGCGAGGCATCTTCATCGACATTTTGTCCTGCCATGCCATCCTGCCCTTCTCCGTCGGCCTCCGACGAATTTTCCATACTTCCTTCCGTCAACTCATTTTTTTTATCTGTAGAACCAAATTCTCCGGGGGAGAGCAGATTTTTCTTATCTTTTCCATTTTCCGTACTCTGACTTTTTTGTTCCGCATCGTTCATTCCTTCTTCCGTGTTCCCACATCCCGTTAAGGCAAGCATCATCAGGGCAAGCAAAATGATTCCTGTTCTCTTTAGCCTTTTTGTCATATCAAAAACTCCTTTCGCTTTTTCCACCCTAGTATCTGTACATTTTTTCGTAATATACATCAAAAAAACTTTTATCTGACGAAAAGAGATTGAAAATTTTTCCAGGAGATATTACTCCGCCTGAATAGTTCTTATGGAAATGGATATACTGATACAAGGATGCCTTCTTTATATGCAAAGCTTGTTGCATGAAGCATTCTCTCACCAAAAGCATACAGAATGTTTTTTCGTGAGAATAAAACCTTGGAGCAGAAAGGAGGATATGTATGAAATGGCTTGATTATATTGCTCTGACCTTAACGATTATCGGAGCCATCGTCTGGGGTCTGATTGGATTGTTTCAATTCAATCTGGTCGCTTCCCTTTTTGGAGAATCCAGCCTGTTCACGAGAGTTATCTATGACCTGGTGGGACTTTCCGGCATCTATATGCTGACCACATATGGCCGCATCCGACAGTCCCAGGAATAATTTCACCAATCGCCGTTTTTCAGCGGAGCCAGAAAGTATCGGGAACTTCCCGTCTGTTCTTTTTGTCCAATGACCTGCCTGGAATCGTCCTGTTCCATCGTATGGTCAAAAGAACAACAGACACAAGCGGAACTTTCCCGGCAAAACCAGCGCTTCGCTGACGGACGGCAATCATTCACATTTTCTCATCGCATCTATTTTCCATTTTTCAATCTACCATCTATATAATAATTCTTTTATTTTCTGCAAAGGCCATCCAAAGCAGGAAGCCGACAAGAGAAAGGTCAGCACCACCGCCAGTCCTGCATAGACCGGAATCCAAAATTCCTTGCAGACATTCCGTATCGCATCACAAAAGCCGGAATACATCCAGACATACAGTATGAGACGATGCCAGAAATATATCTGTAGTGTATGCGCCCCCCCCTGTTCTATCAAAGGGATTTTTTTATCTGGCATGAGACTTATCCATGCAACTCCCATCACGACAGAGATCATGTAACAGGCAAGTCGATGCATCATCCCACAATTTGGCACCCGGATAAATGCATAAGGATTCCTCCCCGTAAAAATGCGGATATAAGAAAAAATATCCTGGATGTAAACAAAACTGACAAAAAGTCCGACCAGAATCACCGCAACAGAAAGGATCCGAATTTCTTTTCTCGCAGTGAACTTCAACACCTGAGAAGATTCCAGCAAATATCCGCCATAATAAAAAGGAAAAAACACAAGGATTCTCGACAACCAAAAATAGCTTCCTATCCAGTTTACATATCCTGCCAGCAACGCAATGAGCACGGACAGCGGCAGACAGATTCGAGCATCTATTCTGCGAACGGCATAAGCAATCGTCATGTAAGCTGCCATGGCAAACATATACCAGGGAATTCCCGTATCATAGAACAAAGAGAAAGAAGCCGGCTGCCCGAATCCGATTTTAATCAGATAGATGGCGATTTTTAACAGGTATCCAAGTATGATAAAATATATCGGTTTCCTCCAGGAAAAAGGTCTGTCTTCCCCCCATTGCTTCTGAAGGAGACCGGCCACAAAAATAAACAGCGGCATATGATAAGAGTAAATAAATATCGACAAGCTCCTCATAATCATAGAATCCGGATATTGGTTCACAAAATGTCCCAAAACTACCGATATCATCAAAAAACATTTTAAATTATCCCATATGTATATTCTCTCTTTCGTGCTCACCACACTCCTCATCTGACGGGCAAAAAGAAAGGTTCCCAACACATCTCCAAGGATACAATGGTGCCTTCCCCCCGCTTCTCCGCCTTCTTCCTCCACATTATATCATTTTTTCCAAAACAAATGCATCCATTATGCAAAGTATCACAGGTAATCTTTCACAACTTTCTTTTTCATGAATCACGGGGGCGTCGCAAAACAGATGAAGAATTCATCTATGGGGCAACGCTCCTTTTTTGTTTGTCAAAGTTCTGTTTTTCGGAACACGAAAAACTCCACAATGCCAAACCGGCCATTCTGGCCTAACAAAAAAAGAGACATAAAACCCAGTGCTTTACATCTCTTTTTCTGATTCATTCTTTGTTGGTGGATATTTGGTGGATATTTGATTTTTACAATAATTTACAACTTCAAAAAAACGGCTGATTTATCAGCTAATGCGGATAACAGGACTTGAACCTGCACGGGTATTCCCACCAGAACCTAAATCTGGCGCGTCTGCCAATTCCGCCACATCCGCACGGCTCCTTTTCTTCCAGAAAATTCTCTCCGGCGAAAAGAAAAAGCGGGTGATGGGAATCGAACCCACGTATCTAGCTTGGAAGGCTAGTGTTCTACCATTGAACTACACCCGCAGGCATCGGGGTGACAGGATTCGAACCTGCGGCCTCTTGATCCCAAATCAAGCGCTCTAGCCAAGCTGAGCCACACCCCGGTATACGATATAAAAATAGAAAAATCGCTGTCGCAACAACGATCGAAATGAGACATCGGGGATTCGAACCCCGGACAACTTGATTAAAAGTCAAGTGCTCTACCAACTGAGCTAATGTCCCATAGATACAGAAAAAATACTTGATGCTCTGCACAAATGTACCTTTCCAACCACTTTTCTCCAGAAAAAAACTATCGCCCTCTCCTAAAAGCAAACAGGTCTGTAAAGTACTCTTTCTGCACATAAATCTGAACACAGAGATCCGAATCTGCGTCCGACTGGACTAGCTGGATTCGAACCAGCGAATGCAGGAGTCAAAGTCCTGTGCCTTACCGCTTGGCGATAGCCCATTAAGGTGGGTAGAGGGATTCGAACCCTCGGCCTCCAGAGCCACAATCTGGCGCGCTAACCAACTGCGCCACACCCACCATAGCCAGGATATCCTGACGAACGTGCCCGAAGGGATTCGAACCCCCGACCCACGGCTTAGAAGGCCGTTGCTCTATCCAGCTGAGCTACGGACACACGTATGATGATACAGCAATATAAAACTGTTCTCTGTCGTACATCCCACGTCATACAACAGAAGCGGGTGATGGGAATCGAACCCACGTATCTAGCTTGGAAGGCTAGTGTTCTACCATTGAACTACACCCGCAGGCATCGGGGTGACAGGATTCGAACCTGCGGCCTCTTGATCCCAAATCAAGCGCTCTAGCCAAGCTGAGCCACACCCCGATTCATCATGCTCTCTCGCACTGACAAATAGGATTATATAACACCCAAAAGAAAATGTCAACAGTTTTTTTCATCTTTTCTCTATATTATTAATTATATATATTTTTCAGATAATATATACAACTGATTTATCTTTTTTCATATGAAATCTGGTTAGTACCACTATCCAACAAATCTTCTTTTACAAGCATGATGCACTTTTCCGAGATTGTGTTATCGGACAGGCAAACGCCTTCTTTCTTTTGCGCCTCACACTCTCTCCATTTTCCCATGCGGACATTCTGGGCTTTCGTGCTACAAAAAACTGCCTTCCTCTCGGGATGAACCCGAACCGGAAAGCAGTTTTAAACAAAGTATGATAGATGCTGATATTCTAAATACAGGCCGACGAAACACACTCGGGCATGAAAAACATACACCGGTCTCAGCCTCTCGTCACGAACACCTGACGAACGTCAGACGGCTATTATTCTGCTGCCTCTTCTTCGTCCGCAGCAGCCTCTTCTGCAGGCTCTTCCTCTGCAACGGCTTCCTCTTCTTCTTCATCATCAAGAAAATCATCACAGAAATCATCAAAATCATCATCGACATCGTCCAGATAATCTGGGGAGAGTAACTTATATACAACGGCTGCGATAGCTGCCACCGCCGCAATGGCACCGATGATAGCCAGCGCCCACACTACTTTTTTGCTTTCATCCTCTTCTTTTTTTGCATTCATGAGGTTTGATAACTTCGCTACTCCGATTAATTCATCAATATTTTTCATCTTTGTTCCTCCTTGCTGATGATGCCCTCGCAGCCTTCCTTTTTCGATATCCTGTCTATCTGCAAGAGACAAATTATACGAGAAAAACTGCAAGAGTATATTTTTTTTATTATAACACATTGTCCGGTTCTTTACCAACATATTTTATGATATCAGAATAAAAAATAAATAATAACCACGCAACTATAACACCTCGGGTTCGCAGCTGACGCTGCTGCCCGCTGCTATCATGGCACCCTCGTCTGCCTATCTTATGCCATCCTCATTGATCTTCTCCGTCTATGGTTCTTACTTTATTTTTTTTAGCTTGGCAAAGGACGCAAACATCTTTTTTCTTCCCACCCTGTCAAAATCAACAGCGACTTCAAAGTCTTTTCCATTTTTGGCTATGTCTTTCACTTCTCCCTCACCAAATTTAATATGGCGCACCCGATCGCCCACATCATATTCCAGGTTTTCCAAAGGCTTGATTTTATAATCCTCCAAATGATACGGCTTTTCCCCTTTGGTGCCATACTGATACTGTCTGGCTTTTGCATATTCCTTTGTCTCCGGATGGAAGGAAGCGTCCGTCTTCTTATCCATATAGTCGTCCGGAATTTCGTCGATAAAGCGAGAAACCCTGTTATACTGAGTCTGTCCTCTTTGCATTCTACGCCGGGCGGCACTTAAATATAATCGTTCTTTTGCCCTCGTAATTCCTACATAACAAAGCCTTCGCTCTTCTTCCAGCTCCATCTCATCGCCCGACATCATGGCGCCGTACCCTGGGAAAACACCTTCTTCCATTCCACCTAAAAAAACATTGGCGAACTCCAGGCCCTTCGCATTGTGCAGGGTCATCAGCAAAACCCGATTCGACTCTTCTTCCAGATTATCAATACCCGCATTCAAAGTGTACATGTCTTTTTCCATCAAAAAATCGGTCAGGGATGGCTCTTCCTGATTTTCTTCAAAAAATATAATATCATTCAAAAGTTCATCAATGTCCTCCAGACGGCTGTTGGCCTCCGGTGTTCCTTCCGCCTCCAGCTCCTGTTTGTAACCGGTCACTTCCAAAATATACAAAAGGAGTTCACTGATGTCATTTTCCATGGCAAAGGCACGAAAATCTTGAATCATCTCCCCGAACTTTCGGATTTTGGAGGCCGCTCTCCCAATATCCGGCACGTCTTCTCCCTGAAAGACCGCTTCTAAAAAACTGATGCGGTTTACGATGGCATAGTTTTGAATCTTGTCTACCGTCGCCTGCCCGATTCCCCTTTTTGGCACATTGATGATTCGCTTCACAGACAAATCATCGTTTCCGTTGTCCACCACCTTGAGATAAGACATCAGATCTTTAATTTCTTTTCTATCATAAAAATTAACTCCCCTGACGATGGAGTAGGGGATGGAGCGCTGCTTTAATTTTTCTTCAAAAATGCGGGACTGTGCGTTGGTTCGATATAAAATCGCCATGTCCTCGTAAGCCACACCTCTCATGGATAAAAAATTAATGTAGGAAGCGACGCCTTCCGCCTCCTCGTACTCAGTTTCGTACTGTTTAAAATGAACCAGCTCTCCCTCGGCGTTATCCGTCCAGAGACTTTTTTCTTTTCTTTCCGTATTATTGGCGATCACTCTGTTGGCGGCATCCAAAATATTTTTTGTGGAACGGTAATTTTGTTCCAGACGAATTACCTTTGCATCAGGAAAATATTTTTCAAAGTTTAAAATGTTATAAATATTAGCACCCCGGAACCGATAAATGGACTGGTCATCATCTCCCACCACACAAATATTTCGATATCTGGATGCCAGAAGGCGGACGAGCATAAACTGTACCGTGTTCGTGTCCTGATACTCATCTACCATGATGTATCGAAATCTGTCCTGATAGTACTCTAACACATCCGGGTTGGACTGAAACAACTCCACCACCTTCATCAGCAAATCATCAAAATCCAAAGCGTCATTTTCCTTCAGTCGTTTTTGGTATTCTTCGTAAATCTGACTGATTCTCACACATCTGAAATTATCTTCATTGGCATTTCTATATTCCAACGAAGTCATGCATTTATTTTTTGCCGCTGAAATCTCAGACAAGACCGCTTTCACAGGAAACTGCTTTGTGTCTATCTTCATTGATTTCATCACTTCCTTCATGAGTGATGTCTGGTCTCCGGTATCATAAATCGTAAAATTGCGATTGTAGCCAAGCAACTCGATATGTCGACGCAGTATGCGGCTACAGGTGGCATGAAAAGTGCTGATCCAAAGATTCTCCGAACCGGCTCCCACCAGTTTTTCCGTCCTCTCTCTCATCTCCTCCGCCGCCTTGTTGGTAAAAGTAATCGCCATGATATTCCATGGGTGAATCCCTTTTTCTTCTATCATATACACGATGCGGTGCGTCAGGGAGCGGGTTTTTCCCGTGCCTGCTCCTGCCAGCATTAAAAGAGGGCCTTCTGTACAGAAGACCGCCTCCCGCTGCTCTTTATTTAAAGAATCATAAATACTCATAAAAGCCCTTTCTATATAAGCTTCTGTCCACAGTTTGCACAAAAATTCGCCCCATTGGTTTTTTGTCCACAGTTCGGACAAAAGTTGGGTACGGACTGTTCCCCACCTGACGACTGCGTCGGAGGCATGCTATTGCTCTGTCTGCTCATCCGGTCAACCATCTGCTGTCCCATCATCATTCCCATCTGCATGGAAGCCATGTCTGCCGCCACATTGCCTCCCTGGGTTCCGCCCGTCATGGCGTCTATCATGGCCATCTGCTGATAGCGATCCATATCGCCGACCATGTTCTGTCCCGCCACCTTATTAATCATATTCTGTACTTCTTCCGGATAAGTGACCGAGTTTATTTGAAATCCGGTCATGGACAGACCGATCTTTTCGATTTCCTCATCCAAATCCTTCATGATGCCTCGAGAAATCTCAGATGCATTGGCGGAAAGATTGAACATATCTTTTCCTTCTCTCACAATCCACTGCAAAAGAAGCTGATCAAGCATGGAGGCAACCCGCTCTCGCACCTCCTCCGTCGTGAACTGCTTTTTCACTCCCGCCACCTTGTCAATAAGCTTTTGGTAGTCTCCCACTTTAAACTGAAATGTTCCGTTCGCACGAATCGGCATTCCTCCCGGCAAAGAAGGATGCGGCAGATTTACCGCCTGCCTCGTTCCCCATTTCATCACGAACTCTTTCGTGTTGATAAATAGCACTTCCGCTCTGAGCCCGCTGTTAAACCCAAAACGAAATCCCTGTAAGGACGAGAGGAAAGGGATGATATCCGATTCAATGTCATAACTTCCTTCTTCTTGAAAAATTCCCTCTGTCTTGCCGTTGTACATAAAGACGGCATCCTGTCCCGGACGGATAATCAAACGGGAACCTTTTTTTATTTCATCATTGTTCCATTTATAAAAAATAATGTCTTCTCTCGTTTCCTGCCATTCCACCACATTGGCGAGCTGTCCACTGAAAAATCCCATTGTTTTGCACCTCCTGTTTTTACAGACTGTTTCTTGCCTCTCACGGCTCTCTTCTCTCCAAGCCGGAAAATGTGCCTGTACTCATTTATGTTATCAATTATACCGTATTTATCATGCCATGTCATCCTTTTTCCCGCAAAGGGTCTTTGTCGCCTGAAAAATATTTTTACTTTTCCTTGTCATCGAGTCGTAAAAACAATATAATATAGCTATTATGACTTATCGTCAGAGAAGACATCATAAGAACATTCTTCTTAATGCTGTCCCAACGAATTGCTGACGAAATCATCCCGAAAGACCGCAGAAAAAGGCAACGGGATTCTAAAGAGCAGTCTGCTTATGACAGGGAGGCGATTTTTTGAACAAAGACACAACAGAATGGCTGCGTACCTTGATAGAAACCATATCGATTCCTTCGGGAGATATCCCGAACATAGAGTTATACATGGATCAGGTCACCACTTTTATGGATTCTCGTCTTGCGAGCGCAAAACGTTATCCTGAAGATAAAATCATGACGAAGACCATGATTAATAATTACACCAAAAACCATCTTCTTCCTCCGCCGGTAAAGAAAAAATATTCCCGAGAACATGTTTTTCTTCTTATTATAATATACCGCCTGAAAAACATGTTGTCCATCACAGACATCCAAACTTTGCTGGCGCCGCTGGAGGACCACTATTTCCCGAAAAACGAACAAAACGGTCTCTCTCTCAAAGATATTTACGACACTCTTTTTGAGGAATCAAACCAACGCCATGCCCTCATAGAAGAAGCGCTCCTTGGCGAATGGGAACACTCTCAAAAAAGTTTTTCTTCCCGCTCTCTCTCCGAGGAGGAAAAAAATTATCTGTCTGATTTTACTTTCATTTATCATCTTTGCTATGACATCTATGTCCGAAAACAAATGATTGAAAAGCTCATCGACGAGAGGATAAAACAGACGGAAGACGGGGATAAAAAACGGAAAAAAAAGTAATGTAAGTGCGCGCAGGCGTACTTACATTACTTTTTACTTCTTTTATTCTAATTCTTTTTTGGCGTCTTTTTCTTTCAGACGACGGATAATTAAGTCATAGCCATCCGAACCGTAGTTCAAACAGCGGTTCACCCGGCTTATGGTGGCGGTGGACGCACCTGTTTCTTCTGCTACCTCATTGTAGGTCCGATGCTCTCTGAGCATATTGGCCACCTCAAACCGCTGTCCCAGGGACAACAATTCATTTACCGTACTCAAATCCTCAAAAAAAGCATAACATTCCTCTATTGTTTCAAGACAGAGAATGCCCTGAAACAATCTTTCCACCTCCGGCGTATGCACGTTTTTTCCCATATCAATCCCCCCTGTTTTTTATCTGCTTCTTTTTTATCATCGCTTTCGTCTCTCTCCCTGCTATTTTTGCAGCCATTCAGCCATACCTGAGAAAGAACAACATCCGTCACAGGATAACCCGCCGAAAAAATAACCGAACGTTTTCCTGTGAAACCGAGGCGTCTCGATTAAACCGTTGTATATTTTCTTTGAAGATATTCTTTAAATACGGCAACGGAACGATTGACAATCAGCTCTTCCGGGAAATTGATTTCTGCGAGCAACTTCTCTGAAAAATCTCTGCGTCCCACATCCATGAACACATGAGCGTCGCTGTTCATCACCACAGGCTGTTGATACTCTTTACAAAGTTCCAGCATGGCAACAAGATTTCCCCGGGTATTTTTTCTCGCTCCCATAGGATTTAAAGAATTGTTATTCACCTCAAGCAGCGTGTCCGTCTCCTTTGCCGCCTCCACAATCGGCTCATACTCCAGAGGAAACATGCCATCATCCGGATGTCCGATGATGTCCACCATTGGATTACGAATGGCCCCCAACACCGCACTTGTATTTTCTTTCTTTGTACCCGGACGAATACAGTGGCTGTGCAAGCTTGCGATTTTGATATCCAGCTGTCGGAGAGAATGCAAATCCAAATCCACATGTCCGTCATAATCTAAAATATTAAGCTCAGCACCTAACATCACTTCAATGCCGCACAGCGTTCGGGGCACCACCTTTAAATTATGAAAATAGATGTTGCTGCAGCTGCCGGGCATCATCGGCGCATGCTCTGTAATTCCCAGCAATTGCAGCCCTTTCTCAAAGCCAGCTTTCGCCATCTCCATCATGCTGTTGTAGGCATGGCCGCTGGCAATGGTGTGGGTATGTACATCTAATAAATAATTCATGTCCACTCCTTTCAAAAATCAAAAACCCGCTCCTTTTGGAGCGGGCGTCCTCTCCAATCTCCTATCATAAAGCATTTCTTACTTTCACTCACTACATTAATATAGTATAACACAAAACCACTGATTTGGAAGACCTTTCTTTCTGCCTGCCGTCGGGTTGTTTCCCGGAAAAGAAAGAAAACCTTTCCTCTTTCAGTATAGGAAATCAGAAACTTTTTTATTTCAATTCTTCTGCTGTTTTTCTGAGAGTTTCACAGGACAGATGCAGCCGCTCCTTCTCCTCTCCCCCTAGGTTCAGCTCCACCACCCGGCATATTCCTTCCCGATTTACCACACAAGGAACACCTATGAACACATCCTCCTCTCCGTACTCTCCTTGCAAAAGCGCAGACACGCTAAGCACGCTGTGTTCGTTTCCATAAATGGCTCTCGTAATTCTCGCCATGGCCATGCCAATGCCATAATATGTGGCCTTTTTCGCCTCAATAATTTTATAGGCGGCCATTCGCACCTCTTCCTCTATCTCCAACAGTTCCTGCAAATGACATCCTTCCGTTTCTCCGCACAAATCATAAATGGGCTTGGTGGCCATCATCGCCTGGCTCCACGGCACAAACTCACTGTCCCCGTGTTCTCCCATGACATAGGCATGCATATTTCTCGGATCAATCATAAATTTTTCTCCCAGCAGATATCGAAGTCTTGCCGTATCCAGAGCCGTCCCCGTTCCGATAATTTTCTCCGGCGGAAAACCGCTCAACTCATACACCATTTTCGCCATGATGTCCACCGGGTTCGTCGCCACCAGAAAAATGCCCGAAAAGCCACTTTGCAGCACCGGCTCCAAAATAGACTGAAACACTTTGCGATTTTCTTTCAGTAAATCCAGGCGGCTCTGTCCTTCCTTCTGAGGCAGTCCGGCAGTCAGCACTACCAAATCCGCCTCTCGGCAATCTTCATATCCCCCGGCATAAATTTCCATGTTTCCCCCGCTGAATGCCACCCCATGATTCAAATCCATGGCTTCTCCCTCAGCTCTTTTTCTGTTAATGTCGATAAGAACCAGCTCGTCACACAAATTTTGATTGAGCAGGGCATAAGCATAGCTCATGCCCACCATACCGGTTCCTACCAGCACAATTTTTCTTCTGTCATTTCCTTTCATGAAAACTCTCTCCCTTCCTGTACTTCCTCAATGAGCGTCATCAGTTCCTCCACAGTTTTCACGCCGTATGCGATACGGTTTTCATTGACTCGCAAAAATGGTACACTGAAAATCTGGTTTTTTTCTTTATAAGATGGAAACTGAGCAATGTTTATGATGTGGGTCGTAACAAAATGGCTGTGTGAGGCCAGCACCGTCGCCGCCGCTGCCAGTTTGGGACATTTTGTGCAGTTTAAAGTCACTGCCACTTCCAGAAGAACCGGATGACACAGTGCTTCCACCCGCCTCCTCACGTTTTCCTCCAATGGTTTCCCCGGTCCCGCTGCCTGATAGAGCGCCGACAGAAAGGTGGAAAATTCGTGACCGCCCGGCGTTCCGTGAAAATGGATGCCTCGCACTTTATCATTTTCGGAAAAAATGCTGATACAGGGAGTGAGCAGACCTTTTCCTTCCGCCCTTTCT
The DNA here is from genome assembly GCA_030533385.1 of Eubacteriales bacterium. Lineage (GTDB taxonomy): Bacteria > Bacillota > Clostridia > Lachnospirales > Lachnospiraceae > Anaerobutyricum. The sequence continues at coordinate 96,608 of JAUNJG010000001.1, forward strand.
TCCTTTCCTTCCTCCACATTTTCATAAGTGACAGACACTTTTGGCATCGTCTCGGCCAGCTCCTCCATAAATCGTCGCACCGTCCGGGAAAGCTCTGTCTCATCCAGATAAACCTTGCAATGCGGCGAGGATGCGAAGCGACTCTCCACCTCCTGAATCTGCGGCAGAATATGGGTAAACTGTCCTTCTTCCTCTTCCTCCCCCGGCGCTGGTTCTGACATGGAAAAAGAGGGAGCCTCTCCCTGCCCTTCTCTTTGCCCAGAAAAATTTCCGCAGACCTCCAATTTTTCCAGAGGGTAATCTAATACGATCGTCTCCGCCGCCATGGCTCCGTCAGCCACGGCCGTCACAAGCTGCCGAAGCTTTTTCCGACACACATCTCCGATTCCATACACTCCCTCCAGGTTTGTGCGCTTTCCATCATCAACCACCAGATACCCGTGAACATCGCAGGCCAACTGGTTTTTCACCAGGGCAGTCTGGGGCAGGTAGCCGGCAAAAATAAAGACGCCTATGGTTTCCGCACTTTCAAACTCCCATTCCTTTCCGGTTTGGGAATTTTTAAAGACCAGTCTTTTGATGGTCTCCTCTCCTTCTGCTCGAAGAATTTCTGTATGATACTCAATTTTAATGTGTGGATGCCTTTTCACCCTGTCTGCCAGCTCTTTGGCACAGGTAAAGTCCGGCTCTCGGATAATCATCACCACCGGCTTGCTGTACCTGGTCAGATACATAGCTTCTTCCGCTGCCGCATAGCCGCCTCCCACCACAAAAATCGGTTTCTTGCGAAACAGTTCCCCATCACAGGTGGCACAGTAGGCGATACCTCTTCCGGCAAATTTACTCTCCCCCGGAAAATCCAGCTTTCTTGGCACAGAACCGGCTCCGTAAACTACCACCGGAGCTTCATAGTGAGCATTTTCTGTCTGTATCACTTTCTCCTTTCCGGACAGTGATACGCTCACCACCTTCTCCCGACGTATCTGCGCACCAAATTTCACGGCCTGTCGCCGCATGGTCTCCATCAACGTCTCTCCATCCGTCTTCTCAATACCCGGATAGTTGACCACCTCATTAGAAATTCGTATTTGCCCGCCGCCTTCCTCCTTTTCCAAAAGCAGCACTTCATAGCCGGCTCTTCTTAAATAGATGGCTGCCGTCAGCCCCGCCGGCCCGCCTCCCACTATCACAACCTGATGTTTTTCTGCCATTATAAAATCCCCACTAAATCAATGCCCGGTTTTAAAGTTTCTTCTCCCAGTTTCCATTTGGCCGGACATACCTCATCTCCGTGTTCTGCCACAAACTGAAGCGCCTGTACTCTCCGAACGATTTCTTCGGCATTTCTTCCTACATTTCCCGCAATGACCTCGTAAGCCATGATTTCTCCCTCGGGATTCAGAATAAAGGTTCCCCGCTCTGCCATACCGTCCGCCTCAATCATAATATCCAAATCTCTTACCAACTGTCCTGTAGGGTCTGCCAGCAGCGGGTATTCTAATTTCCCGATTCTCTCCGAATGATCATGCCACGCCTTGTGGACAAAGTGGGTGTCACAGGAAATACCGTACACCTCACAGTTCATCTGTTTAAATTGTTGATACTTTTCCTGCAAATCCTCCAACTCCGTCGGACAGACGAAGGTGAAATCTGCCGGATAAAAGAAAAGAACTGACCAATGTCCCTCCAAATCTGCTCTTGTCATTTTTTTAAAATCATTGTTTACAAATATTTGCAAGGAAAACTCACAAACCTTTTTCCCGATATAAGACATATTTTTACCTCCTGTCATTTTTAAGGCGGCGGCCGCCGCACTGTCCGGATTGGCACAGCGAATCATTGTCCTGCACATATATGACAGAAAGTAATGATTCGCTATACTAGTATCTGTGCATCGGGAAAAAGTATACATTCTACAAAAATGGAATTTTTATGAAAAAATAGAAAAGCGGCAAGCAAACAGCTCCCCGCTCATAAAATTGTACCAATCATGGCAGATTGACATCCTCCCCCGCCTAAAGAGGCGGGGGACTTCTTGCTGATTTTGGTTAAAAAATGCTATGCCTTAGTTTGCCTCATAAGGGCGGATGCGCAAGGCCAGACCATGCTTCTCGCACACCTTCCGGCAAGCTTCCACCTCCTCCTGTCCAATGACGTCCACCACCGTCATCACCACGTTAGGAATATAATTCTGACAATCTTTTGCAAAGGACAACATGGCATCGTAGGATGCCAGACCATAGCGGTTCCTTGTAATCTCCAGATATTTCTCGGCACTGGACGAATTCAGGCTGATGGATACCGTGTCAATGATTCCATCAAAATAGTGGGCCGTCGGCTTTTCAAAAACTAAATCGGAAAGTCCATTGGTGTTAAGGCGAATCGGAATCTCCGGGTGTTGCTCTTTGAGCCACGTCGCCACCTCGCATATGTCCTCCAAGCGCATGGTCGGCTCTCCAAATCCACAGAACACAATCTCTTTCACTCCCGACCAGTCATATTTCCCGAAAGCCTTTTTCACTTCCTCCACCGTCGGCTCCTCTTTCAGCCACAGGCTGTTATGTTCATCGAAATCTTTCAATCCCCGCAGACAAAACGTACAGGAACAGGAACAACGGTTGGTCATGTTGATATAAATCTTATTGGTAAATCCATTTTCTTTTAAATCAGATAAATCAGAGCGAAAATCTTCTAAATTATAATAGACGCCCTTTTTTGCCGTATATAGTATCATATTTATAACTCCTTTAAATACTCCTCAAAGCAAATGCCATAATTCCAGGGAAGCTCCTGCCTCACCGTGTAAGCGATGGCCTTGTCCAGAAAAACAATGGCTCGGTTTACCGCCGTCTCAAATTCATCGTCCTGGACAAGGGCACCGGTGACAATGGAAGAAAATACATCTCCCGTCCCGGAACGATCCTCTCCGATTTTTCGGGTAGATATCAGCTTTGCCGCTTTATTTTTTTCGTAAATGTAATTAAAAATCTTCGTTCCCTGTTGTAATCCGGTGATGACAACCCGATTCGGGCCTTTTTCACACAAGGCAGCTCCGATTTCTTCCAGCGCATCAGGAGAAATATCCACGTCATGATAATTCAAATCCAGCAGCCGGCAAGCCTCCGTCAAATTCGGTGTCAGAACATCGGCATAAGGCAAAAGCCTCTTCATCTCCTGACACATTTCGTCGGTATAGGAAGAATATAGTTTTCCGTAGTCTCCCATGACTGGATCCACCACCGACAGAGTGTCTTCTTTTTTAAAGCGATCAAAAAAATCCACCACCAGTTCAATTTCTTCTTTGGAACCGATAAATCCCGAGCAAATTCCGTCAAAGGCAATGCCCGTCCTCTCCCAACTATCCATATATTGTTTCAGATAGGGCGTAAAATCATGTAAAAAATAATCCGGAAACCCGGTATGCACCGACAATACTGCCGTCGGCAACACGCAACACTGTATTTTCATGGCAGAGATAATCGGTTGCGCCACCGCCGCCGCACATCGGCCAAATCCAGTCACGTCATTAATGACCGCCACTCTCTTTTGTCTTTTCATCATCTGTTACACAACCTCCGGTTTTAACAAATGCTTTCCTTGCAAAATGTCTTTTCGCAAAGCAGCCTTCCGCTTTCACAGGCGGATTCTGATTTTTTATCATAGCACAAACTGACCATTTTCAAAATATCCAATTTGATTTATATCCTCATGCCAGATTGTATGTACCCATCCTGCTTCTCAAAAATGCCTCTGAAAATATTTACAAACGATAAAAATGAGGGGCAATTTCTCCATTGTCCTTCAAATCTACCACCAGAAAACTTGGAACCGGCGGATTTTGTCTCGGTAATGCCACGCTGCCAGGATTTAAAATCGTCACACCTTCTTCTTCATAGATGTGATAAGCAGGACAATGCGTATGTCCATAAAAAACAATGTCCGCTCCCATTTCCATCGCCTTGTCCAACAAATCTTCTTCTCCCCAGTTGACACCGTACTTATCTCCGTGGGTCACAAAACAAATGTGTCCTCCCATCTCAAAAATATCATCCCGGTCGTCAAAGAAGCCATAGTCACAGTTCCCCTCAGCCATATAAACCGGACACTCCACCATTCCCTTTATGATATCCGGCGGCATTTCAGCATCGCCACAATGTACCAGCGCATCTATTTTTCCGTTCATAAAGTCTAACACCACACGAAGATTTTCCATATTTCCATGACTGTCACTGACAACCAATATTTTCTTTCCCATCTTACTCTATTTCCTCTCGCTTTATATTGTTCTAATTATCTTACATGATTTGGTTTTTCTCTCCGGCTCCCTTTGCTCATGACGGGGCGCTCCTCTCATACTTTAGCATCCACACATTTTCATGCCAGCATGACTGTTACCTTTCTTCTCCCTTCCCTACGAAACAGTTCCGCTCGCTCCCCTTTTTCATTCGCAAAGACGCCTCTCATCGAGGCTTCCCGCCGCTTCCGGCTCCCTTTGCTCATGACGGGGCGCTCCTCTCATACTTTAGCATCCACACA
>JAUNJG010000001.1:101243-104351 GCA_030533385.1 Eubacteriales bacterium
TCTTCATGCCAGCATGACTGTGTGGATGCTAAAGTATGGCGGAACTGTTTCTATCAGATTATACTTGATTTCAGAAAAAAAAGAAACTATACTATTCATAGTTTTAACGAAGCGTCACAAGAGCGCCTGGGCGCTCTTGAATTACCCGCTATTATATAACATTGGAGGACACTATGGCAAACAAAACAGACCCTATCGCCGTCTTTGATTCCGGTATGGGTGGCATCAGCGTACTAAAAGAAATGGCGGCTTTAATGCCACAAGAAGATTTTATCTATTTTGGAGATTCTCTTCATGCCCCTTACGGCACGAAAACAACTGAGGAAGTTCGTCGCCTGACCATCGAACATATTACCATGCTCATCAAGGAGCATCATGCCAAGGCTATTGCTGTGGCATGCAATACTGCCACCAGCGCCGCCGTCCGTATTTTAAGAGAAATGTATCCGGAGGTTCCTCTGGTAGGCGTGGAGCCCGCCATAAAACCTGCCGTCTTTGACTGTCAACATCCGAGGGTACTCGTAATGGCCACTCCCGTCACATTAAAAGAAAAAAAATTCCACAATCTGGAAGCCCTCTATCATGACCGGGCGGAAATCTATCCTTTGCCTTGTCCGGGACTGATGGAGTTTGTGGAACAAGGAGTACTGGACGGGGAAGAGCTGAAAAATTTCTTAATAGAAAAAATCACCCCATACCTTGATAAAAAATTAACAGGTGTCGTCCTGGGCTGTACCCACTATCCTTTTGTGCGAAAAGAAATCCGCACCATCGTCGGGCCGAATGTCAAACTATTTGATGGCAGTTTCGGTACTGCCAGAGAATTAAAACGAAGAATTGCGGAAGCAAATCTAAAACGTGAAGACGGTCACCGGGGGGCCGTCACTTTCATGAACAGCTCCGAAGATAGATCCAAACTGGAACTGTCCAGATTTTTATTTACACAGGATATTTCCGATGTGTCCTGATATGCTGAGGGAGAATGGCTATCTGCCTGTGAAGTAGGTATCTCCCCTGAGTAAAGCGGACATTCGCAATCCGCTTCGCTACTTGCTCATGAACGCAGGCTACTTCGCAGCTTTCAGCAGGAGCTTTACATTCTCCACTGAAATAAGCATCCCCTGCTCTACTTAATGTTCTGCGCATTTGACGTGGGGACCGCTTATTCTGCGTTCAAATCCTAAATACTGCTTCTCCGCAATGATTTCCGTTGCAAGTCTGCATGAGGGCGCAAATGATATTGTCCCAGCACCATGCCATGACTCGCTGCGAGTTGAACATATTTTACCATAATTTTATATAATTTTTCAAAGGTTTTTTATTATTTTTTTAATTTTGTACTTTTGCTATCTACATGACCGTTCCGTTTCTTTTTTGTTCTCACAAACCATGCGTCTGCCGTGATGCACCATGTTTCACATCTACAATCTTGCAGATTTTGTTCCCAAATGTTGCAATTTTTTCGCTGTCTTAATCCACCAAAAAAGCAGATTAAGACAGCGCAAGACACAAAACTGAACCCTGAGGGTCATATTATTTCACTGTAATCACATATTCTTTCTCGAAAACGTTTCCCGGTTCCAGAGCATTGACACCCGGCTTTTCAGAAATCTCCCCTTCAAAGCCACAGTTATCACAACGACCATACCATGGTTCCAGACATACATAAGGCGCACCCGGTTTGGACCAAATACCGAAATTCGGAATATCTGTTCCGGATAATTCAATATAAGGAGTGCCGTCCGGCAGTGCCAGAGCTGCTCTTTGAATCTGACCGCCATCAAAAATCAGAGCGTCCTTATCAAACATATCTTTACGCAGCCGGAACAGCCCGTTTCTTATGTGCATCGGCCATTTTTTCTCAGAAATAGCGGTACCCGTTGCCGTATCCAGCAGCATATATTCCAAAGTTGCCACATTTTCATCAAATTTCAGAAAATAATCTTCAAATTCTGTATCCGGAAGCACCGGAACTCGAAAGGCCGGATGTCCGCCGATGGTAAAATACATCGTTTCTTTTCCTGTATTTTTCACCGACCATTTCACCGTCAGGCTATTGCCTTCCAACTCATGGGTGATGGCAAGCTGAAAATCAAAAGGATACATTTTTTTGCTCTCCTCGTCAGAGACAAGAACATGAGTCACAGAAGCTTCTCCCTCCTCTGTCCGCACAAATTCCGCATCCCTGGCATAGCCATGCTGTCCCATGGGATATTTTTCTCCTTTATAAAGCATGGCTCCCGTATAATATTTGCCCACATTGGGAAACAGCACCGGTGCATGGCGATTCCAAAACGCCGGGTCTGCCTGCCACACCAGCTCTCGTTCCGCCTCCTTATCATAAAGGCTTACAAGCTCCGCCCCATGGTCAGCAATCTGCACCGCCAGCTTTTCATTCTCCAACGCAAAAACGTTCATCTGTCATCCTCCTCTAAATCTTTTCTTACAGTATAGCACAGCTCATGTCCGCTGTCAGATTTTTTACAGGAAAACGGACCTCCTACTCCGAAAACTCCGTCGTTACCAGTTCCTCATAAGGCGCCCGTTTTTCAAGCTCCCCGGCTTCCTCCAGAATATCCTGAATAAGAGTGAAACTGTCTTTTTCAAAACGGGTATCTGTCTTAAAGCTGTCCTGGTCAGCGTATCGCTTCACAATTTTGGCAATGGTTTTTTTATCCGTCTCTTTAAACTGCGGCGCGATAATATCCGCAATTTCCTCCGGTGTGTGTTGTGCCACATAGTCCTGCCCTCTTTCAATGGCGCGGGTGAAACCTTCCAACAACGCTTTGTTTTCTTTCAAAAACTCCTTTGTGGTGCTGTAAGCTGTGTATGGCACATAGCCGCTCTCCGTTCCCACGGACGCCACCACATAACCGGCTCCCTGCTCCTCAATGAGAGTGGCAGAAGGCTCAAACTCCACCGTGTACTCACCGGTGCCGCCCACAAAAGCACCGGAGGTGTTGGCAAAATCAATATTTTGCAGCAGCTTCACATCGGTTTTCGGATTTAGATTATGTTTCTTCAATACATACTCCAAAACCATCTCCGGCATACCACCTGTCGTTCGCTACATCATGTAAATCATGGGCATATATTGATCCATCATTA
>JAUNJG010000021.1 GCA_030533385.1 Eubacteriales bacterium
GATCTCTTCCCTTTATTTTTTTCTTTTTTGCCAATGATAATTATACTCTAAGTTCGAGAAACATACAACTATTCGCCGCCGGTGTCACAGTGCAAAAGCCTTTATAAACCGACGCAAACCTGGCTCTTTGATTCTCTAAAGCAAAAGTCCGGCGGTATAGCCCGTAGACCAGGCAATCTGCAAGTTGTACCCTCCGGTCACTGCATCCACATCCATGACTTCCCCGGCGAAGTACAGATTTTTAATCCGCTTTGATTCCATGGTGGCGGGGGAAATCTCCTTTACTTTCACACCCCCTCTTGTCACAATGGCCTCCTCAAATCCTCGAACTCCCAGGATGGACAGCTCCATCGACTTCATCTTCTCCACCATTCTGCGACGCTCCTGCCTCGTGATGTCTCTCACCTTCTTGTCGGAGGGCACGTCCGCCTCCTCAAGGAAAACAGGAACCAGTTTTCTGGGCAGCATCTGCTCTGCCACCTTGGAAATATTTTTATTCTTCCACATGTCAAATTCTTTTAAAAATCTTTTTTCCAACTGCTCTGTAGTCAGCGCCGGCTTGCAATCCATAAAAAGTTTCAGCTTACCTTCTCTTAATGGCTTTTGATATTTTCCAAGGCAGGTACTTGCCGTCAGCACCAGAGGCCCGCTGACGCCAAAGTGGGTAAAGAGCAGCTCCCCAAATCCTTCGTAAATGATCTTCTTTCCATTTTTGACCTTGATGGAAATATTTTTCATGGTCAGTCCCATCAGCTCCTTGCACCATGGCTCCTTGATGATAAAAGGAACCAGAGAAGGTTCCGGCGTGGAAATGCCATGTCCCGTCCGAGAGGCCAGAGCCACTCCCGATCCGTCCGACCCGGTGGAGGTATAGGAGCTTCCTCCCGCCGCTAAAATCACCGCATCTGCGGCGATACTCTCCCCGTTTTTCATTTTTACCGCCGATACCTTCTCCTTTTTGTCGTCAAGCAGTATCTCGGAAACCTCTGCGCCCAGGCGAACTTCCACCCCGTATTTTTCACAGAGACGCCGGAAAGCCCCGATAACATCCGAGGAATGATCCGACGCCGGAAACACCCTTCTCCCTCTTTCCACCTTTGTTTTTACTCCGTTCTCATTTAAAAAACGTACCATATCCCGATTATTGAACCGGGCAAAAGCGCTATACAAAAACCGCGGATTTGTCATGACATGGCTCAAAAACTCTTCCGGCTCGCAGTCGTTGGTAATGTTACATCTTCCTTTTCCCGTGATAAACAGTTTTTTCCCTAATTTTTCATTTTTTTCCAGCAGCAGCACTCTATGCCCTGCCCGGGCTGCGGAGATGGCCGCCATCATTCCGGCCGCTCCCCCGCCAATGATAATTACTTTTTTCATATTGTGATTTGCTTTCCTTTATTCTTCACTTCGATTGTATACGCCGTACTCGTTCCAAAGCTCTTCCAGCGCCATCAGACGCTTTTCTACATCCTCTTTTTTCAGGAGCGCCAATGCCGTCACGAGGGCATTCACCACACTGAGCGGACACACCAAAGAATCCACGATGGTCATCACATCACTTTTTGCAAACAGGGTACAGTCGGCAAACTCCACCACCGGGGACTGGGCATTGTCCGTGAGCGCAATGGTCTTTGCCCCGTGAGCCTTGGCAAATTTCAGGGCATACACCGTCCGCTTGGAATATCTTGGGAACGTAACTCCAATCATCACATCATCAGGATGGATGTTATATATCTGCTCCAATGTCTCCGAAGTGCTGTTGGCATCTACGATGATGACATTGTCAAACAACATTTTAAAATAGTAGCCCAGCAAACCTGCCAGATAGGCCGCACTCCTCGTTCCAAGAATATACAGGCGTCGACTCTCATTAATCAAATGTACCGCTCTGTCAAACTCTTCTTCGTCAATCCCGTTCAAAATGGTATCCCGGAGCCTGTCGCAGTCTGTGGACAGGATGCTCTTTAACACACCTTTCTCCTGATATCTTTTTGAGGACAACGACATTCTCTGCAACGAATTTGAGTTTGTCTTTACAATGACCTGAATGGCTTTTTGCAGCTCCGGATAGCCATCGTAATCCAGCTGATAGGCAAAACGCACCACCGTGGACTCGCTGACCCCTGCCTCCTTGCCCAGTTTGGACGCAGTCAGATAGGCGGCGGTGTCAAAATTATGCGTGATGTATTCTGCCAGGCGCTTTTGGCCTTTGCTAAAAGAAGATGCCTTCAGCTCGATTCGTTGTAGTAAGTTCAAATGTTTCAATTTATTTTCCACCTGTTCTATCATTTCTTTTCCCGCAGCCGCTCTGTGGAAGACACGGCGCCACGGCGCTTCGGATAAAGATAAGAACTCCCCGTGCGAAAAATCGCACAGGGAGAAATCTTATTTATCCGGGTACACGATGATGGAATCCACATCATATCCGGCTAAATTTTTTCTTCCTTCCAGACCGGCAAGTTCCATCAAGAAGAGAGCCTTCACCACCTTGCCGCCCAGCTTTTCCACAAGCTTGATCGTGGCAGCCGCCGTTCCTCCGGTCGCCAGCAGGTCGTCAATCAGCACCACCCTTTGTCCCGGAAAAATGGAGTCCTTGTGCATCTCTATGATGGCCGTTCCGTACTCTAACGTGTATTCCTGGCTTACGGTTTTTCTTGGAAGCTTCCCTTTTTTCCGAACGGGAACAAAGCCTTTATGCTTATTGTAAGCGAGGGGCATGCCAAAAAGGAATCCCCTGGATTCCGTGCCCACGACTACGTCGAACTCCACGCCCTCCAATCGTTTCATTAATTCATGTATGCTCAGTTTCAACCCTTCCGGATCCTGTATAATTGACGTAACATCCCGAAACAATATACCTGGTTCCGGAAAATCCGGTATGCAGACAACATAATCTTCCAGTTTTTTCAATATTTTCACCCTTTCCCTTCTGTATGGATTCCTCTTCTTTCGGAGCATCCATCCAAAAATACTACCCCTGCCTTTTGTGAAGGGGTTCGCACGGTGCTGTGAGGATTTTTCCTTACATCCCTCCCGTGCAGACACGAATCATCGCAAGGCTCATTATAGCACACATCCCTCAAAATGAATAGTGCTATTGTCGCCGGGGACGGATGTCCGGACAAAAATGCTCTATGGCGTAAGCAACCCCTTCCTCATCGTTGCTCAGAGTGATAAAGTCCGCCACCGCTTTCACTCCTTCTTCGCCGTTTTTCATGGCCACGCCGACGCCCGCTCTCTTTATCATCTCCACATCATTGTTGCCATCGCCGCAGACCATGGTCTGTTCCATAGGAATGTCCAAAAGTTCCGCCATCTTCATCAACGCATCTCCTTTGTTGCAGGCAGCATGGTTGAGTTCTAAATTATTTGCGAGAGAACAGGTGACGGCGACATCCGGAATCCTTTCCAATTCCCGAAAGGCCTCCTGCCTGTCTTCCTCCCTCTTAAAAAACATATTGATCTTTTCTATCGGCATCTTTTTTTCACAAACCCATTTCCGCAAATCTTCGATTCTCGTTCTGGAATCCCGCACCATTTTCAGAGTATGTCCTTCCACCCCGTAGTCTTCCAGGTGATCAAAAAAACGACCCTCGCACCAGCCTCGTCCCATCATGTAGGCATCATAAAACGTGCCATATCCTTCTAAAATATCAAAAATCTCCAGCGCTCTCTCCCATGCAATTCCGTTGGTGTAGATTACTTTTTGTGTGGACAGCTCTATGACGGACGCCCCGTTAGAAGTAATCAGATAGCGTATGCCCTCCATCCGGGTCAGGTAATCAGGGATTCCCGCCCGCGGTCTTCCCGTGGCAGGAAGTACCTCGATTCCCCTCTTGATACATTCTTCCAAAACCTCTTTCGTGCGGGGAGTCAAAACTTTATCTGTCGTCAATGTCGTCCCATCCAAATCTAGTCCGATTAACCGAATCTCATTTTTCCTGTCCATTTCTTCCAACCTCACTTTTCTTCCTTAACGCAGTTTAAATCGATAATTTTTAATCATAATCTGTAAGTTTCTTTTTCCCCTCCATTCATTCACTTCGGGATAATAGGTGCAATCCATCCTGATATGGTGGAAATAGCCACTTTCCAACCGGTCTTTTTCCTCTTTTCCGCAGACCGCCTCCATATCTGAAAGAAGATGAGCCACATCTCCAAAATAAATGCCGTCCATCCTTCCTCCTGCCGGGTCCTGCAAGAAAAACTTCAGGCATCTTCCTGTATTTCCCAACAGCCGATACCCGGTAATCAGAAAATCTTTCTGGGCAAACAGCGGTTTTTGATTTCCGTTTCCAAAAGGCTCCAGACGATCAAGCTCCTCCATCAATTCTTCGGAAATCCAGGAAACCGGCAGTGGAATATCGATATGTACTTTCTTTATAAAATCTTTCTCGGTAAGCTGTGCATTTTCATTCAATCTTTTCCGAAGTTCCTCCAGACGGTTTTCTTCCATGGAAAGTCCCGCCGCCATGGGATGTCCCCCAAACTTTGTGAAACAATCTTTTACCTTCACCATCTCGTCGTACATGTGGTAGGTTTCGATGGAACGACCGGATCCTTTCAGTCCGTCTTTTGTCCGCGTCAACACGAAGACAGGCTTATTATAACATTCTCTTACCCTGCCCGCAATGATTCCCGCAATGCTCTCATGGCAGTCCGGCAAAAAGACAAGCAGCACTTTATCCTTCGCATGTCCCGTTTTTTCCAGATAATCGTAGGCCTGCTCCTCTCCCTGCCTGGTCATTTCCTTTCTCTCCGCATTCAGCTCAAGCAGCTCTCCTGCCATCTCGTCACAGCGGACATCCTCCTCGCACAGCAACAGTTCCAATGCTTTTTTTGCCGTTGCAAGTCTTCCCGACGCATTGATGCACGGGCCTATGATAAATCCCAGATGATATGCGGAAATCTTTTTTTCTTCTAATTGATTCTTCCGAATCAAGGCTTTCAGACCGGGCAAAGATGTCCGCTCCATCCTCTTTAATCCCTCTTTTACAATAATCCGATTTTCATCCTGCAACACCATGACATCACAGACTGTTGCCAGAGCCGCAATCTCCAAAAAACATTCCGTTTCTCTGCGTGAAATGCCAAATGCATCATAGAGTACCTGCACGAACTTCCATGCCACTACCGCACCGCAAATATTTTTTGCCGGATAAAGACAGTCTTCCTGTTTCGGATTGATGACGGCGGCAGCCTCCGGGAGAAGATACCGCTTTCCATCCTTCCCTTCCACGAAAGGAACGTCATGATGATCCGTCACCACAAAAGTCATACCCAACCGGTTGCCATAAGCAATCTGTTCTGCGGCGGCAATGCCGTTATCGCAGGTGATGATGGTGTCCACCCCATCCTCTTTTGCCCTGGAAATCAGATGTTCATTGATCCCGTAACCATCTTCGATTCTGTCGGGAATTTTATAATCCACCTCGGCGCCGCACCGGAGCAGTCCCTTGTATAAAATATAATTGGACGAGACGCCGTCCACGTCATAATCAGAGATGATGCGGATTCTTTTCCCTTCCAAAATTTTTTGTTTTATGATCTCCGCCCCCAGTTTTGCGTCTTTGAGCAAAGATGGTTCGTACAAATCCCCCAGGGAGCCGTGAAGATACTTTTCCATCTCCTCCTTTGTTTTCCTGTCCCGGTTTCTCATCAGCCGAACCAGAACGGGACTGACATGAAGTTCTCTGGCCAGCCCGTTAAAATCTGCCTTTTTCGCAGCGACAAACCACTGTTCCATCTCCTTTTCCTCCCTTCCGATGTACTTTGGCAGACAAAAAGGCCGTCGCCAATCGCCCGGTCTCTCCCGACCTTTCTGCTTATCAGCGGCAGCCTTTTTATCAGAACCTATGCCTTCGATGTTGTTTTTTTCTTTTTCATATATTTTTTCATATAGTACCAGATTGGGCCGGTAATGCACACCGAAGAATACGCGCCAAACACGATACCACACATCAGCGTCAGGGTAAACTCCTTGATGGAAGCCACTCCCACAATGTAGAGAATGAAAATCGTAAGGAAGGAGGTAAGAGACGTATTGATGGAACGGGTCAGCGTCTGGCTGATACTCGTATTGACCACCACGTCCAGCCCCTCTTTCATCAACTGTCTGTCTTTCATATTCTCCCGAATCCTGTCAAAAATAACGATGGTGGCATTGATGGAGTATCCGAGAATCGTCAGCATACAGGCGATGAAAGTATTGCCGACGGACAATCTCGCCACGGAATAAACCATCAATACCATAAGAACGTCGTGAAGCAGGGCGCTGACGGCGCTGGCTCCAAATTTCACGTCCTTAAACCGGAAAGCAATGTAAATGAGCATGAATACCGCCGCAATGACGACAGCCACAAAAGCATCCTGCTTCATCTCCCCTGACACGCTCCCGCTAATCTGCTCTGTCTGGTAATCGGACACCGGATACTTTTCTTTCAATGCGTTTTCCAACGTTTCTCGCTGATCCAGAGTCAGCTCGTTCATCTTCACCACAATCTGATTGGAATTTAGAACCTTCTGACTTTGTACCGTCTTTGCCTTCACGGTCTCTCTCGCAGTATCACAGATGTCCTTATCCAGCTCATCTGTAATCTTATCCTCCAGCGTCATGGTCACCGCCGTTCCTCCGGAGAACTCCAAATCGTAGTTCAATATATGACCGATGGACTTTTTATTAATCGGCATAAAGATAAATCCGACTGCGATGGCCGCCAGAGAAAGTCCCATAAATATCTTGCCCATCTTCACATAGTTGCGAACCTTTACTTCCTTGGCACGGCCGTAAAATTTCTCATCTTTCACGCCGAGCGCATAGTAGCTGAGCATCAGTTTCTTCGTCACAAAAAGGGCGGTAAACATGGACAACAAAATACCGATGGCGAGAGTCTGTGCAAAGCCCTTCACCGTGCCGGAACCTTTCATCCAAAGAACAATGGCGGCAATCATGGTGGTAATGTTGCCGTCCACGATGGCTGACAGCGCTTTGCTGTATCCCTCGTTGATGGCGTTTAGCACCGACTTACCTGCGGCAATTTCCTCCCGGATACGGGTGAAAATGATGACGTTGGCATCCACCGCCATGCCGATGGCCAAAAGCACACCGGCGATACCCGGCAAGGTCAAGGTGGCATTGAAGCCGTTGATGGCAAGCAGGTCTAAAATCACATAGCCACAGAGGGCCAGTCCCGCCAGAAATCCCGGAAAACGGTACACGATGGTCATAAACAGGAAAATAACTACAAGACCGATGGCTCCCGCCAGCAAACTGGTCTCAATGGCATTTTGTCCCAATTTCGCTCCGACCACATTAGAACGAAGCTCTGTTAAAGTCAAAGGTAACGCACCGATACGGATGGTGGAGGCCAGCTCTTCCGCCGACTCATAGCTTTCCATGTTGTCAATGACACATTCCCCTTCGGTGATGGCCGTCTGCACCGTAGGCGCACTGACGATCTCTCCGTCATAGTAAATCAAAATAGGTTTTCCGATATTCTCCGCCGTGGCGGTGGCGAAAGCTTCCGCTCCTGCCTCGTCCATGGTCAGCGAAACCACATAGTTTTTCATGCCGTTTTTCTCCGTGGTTCCGGCTTCGGCAGACTTGATGTTCGCACCGGTCAGCACCACGTTTCCGTCCTGCGTATTAAAGGACAGGTCTCCCGGTTTTCCCAGCTCTTCTAAAATGCGGTTGGCGTCCGTCACACCAGGAATCTCCACGGTAATCCGGTTGGCACCCTCTTTATAGACTTCCGCCTCGGTGCTGTAACCTTCCACACGCTTTTGAAGCTTATAAATGGTATCGTTAATCTCTGTGTCCGTGGGATTTTTCTCATTAATCTCATAGGTGATGCTGACACCGCCGGCCAAATCGAGGCCAAGCTCAATGTTTTTCGCAGAACCTTTATGTTCTTTTCCCAGACCGGCCATGACCGTGTAAAGACACACCCCGGCAACCAACACCATAACCAGTATGGTCAATATGGCCGTCTGCTTCGGATCTCTGCTTTTTTTACGCTTGCTCGCCATCTTCTCTCTCCCTTTCCTGTGCCAAAGCTGCCTGAATCATAATGGCACATTCTACCCTTTTTCTTTCCATCTCGCAGCTCAAATCATAGGCATCATCAATGACGCCGTGGAATTTATAGGAATTTGCCGCACAGCCGCCGCTGCAATAAAATCTTGCAAAGCAATCTCTGCACTTTTCTTTTGTGTAGACGTTACAGTGGCGGAACTGCTCACGGATTTCCGTTCTGTTGATTCCGTCGAACACATTTCCCATCAGAAATGCTTCTTCTCCCACGAACTGATGACAGGGATACAAATCTCCCCATGGCGTCACCGCCAGATACTCGGTTCCGCTTCCGCATCCTGACAGACGCTTTGCCACACAAGGACCTCCGGTCAAGTCAATCATAAAGTGAAAGAAGTTGAACCACTTGCCTGCTTTATATCGCTCAATCATCTCCCTTGCCAGGCGGTCGTACTCCTCAAAAATCTGCGGCAGGTCTTCTTCCCCGATGGCGTACGGCTCCTCCGGCAGTCCAACCACCGGTTCCATGGAAATCTGCTCAAATCCCAGATCCGCCAGATGCAGCACGTCGTTGGAAAAATCAAGATTCTTTCTCGTAAACGTCCCCCGCACATAATATCTTTGCTGATTTCTGGACTCGGCAAGACGGATGAACTTTGGCATGATGATGTCATAGCTTGGCTTTCCGTTTCTCGTCGGGCGCATCGCATCGTGCACTTCCTTTCGTCCGTCCACGCTGAGTACCACGTTATCCATCTCCCGGTTGGCAAACTCCATGATGTCGTCATTGAGCAAAATGCCGTTGGTGGTGAGAGTAAAGCGAAAATGCTTGTCATGCTTTTCCTCCAGAGAGCGGCCGTAAGCTACGATGGATTTTACCACGTCAAAATTCATGGTCGGCTCCCCGCCAAAAAAGTCTACCTCCAGGTTATGCCGATTGCCGGAATTGGCCACCAGAAAATCCAGAGCAGCCTTTCCCACTTCCTCACTCATCATGGAACGCTGTCCCTTGTATTCTCCCTCCTCCGCAAAACAATAACGGCAGGCCAGGTTACAGTCGTGGGCGATGTGAAGGCAAAGAGCTTTCACTACCGTCTTGCGCTCCTTGACCTCAGTAATGTAATCCTCATATATATCTTCCGTAAACAGAAGACCCTGTTCTTTTAAGTCAAGAATCTCCTGGTAAGCCTCCTCAATTTCTGCCTCCCCATAAGAAAGCTCGGTCTTGATGGTCCGAAGGTCTTTTTTTTCAAACAGCTCCAAAACGTCATAGACCACGTCATCCACCACATGAATGGCGCCGCTGCACACATCCATGACGATATTATATCCATTGTTTTTGTACTGGTGAACCACAACAAGTCTCCTTTCTATTTTTTTGAAACGCACAGGCGCCGAAACGAACGTTTCCGTCCAATGTTGTCCGAACGTCTTCGTCTCATCTCTTCCTGTTGGACGACACACCCTGGCGTCCCATCTTTTTACACAACAGACAGGGTGAACAGAAGACTGTTCACCCTGGGATAAGCCCGCCAAAAGGGGACGAAAACGTCCCCCTTGCAAGCCGCATTGCAGTTCTATTATTTGTTGTTCTCACAAGTCTGGTTTCCAACCGTACAGGATGTCTTACATGCGGACTGGCAGGATGTCTGACATTCTCCGCATCCGCCCTTGCACATGGTGTTCACATAGGTCTTGTTGCCGGTAAGTGTCTTCACACGTTTCATTGCTTTTGCCTCCTTGCTTATATACTATGCAGTGTCAAAAAGCGACACTCTTTCCGATAGTATAGCACAAACATATTCATAAGAAAAGACTTTTTTCAGCTAATCATCCCGCCCAGCATCCCGCTGCCCGCACAATATAAGAAGGTTGTCAGCCAGGATATGGCGTCTCTGCCGCCTCCCCCTCCGATTTGACGAATGAGAAGAAGAAAGAAAAAATAGAGCAAACCTACCGATAATCCCCATAAATATCTTTTTTTGCTGTTTTTCTTTCCACAAAAAAATCCTCCGGCAAAGCAGGATAAAATACTGATGACAATGGCGCCGGCGGATTCCATTTCTGCCACCCGCTCCGTCTTCAACATCACAAAAGCAAAAAATGAGAGAAGCAGAAACGTAAGCACCGCCGCAATGCCCAGCCCGGTCAGCATGGCGATGATTTTCTTTCTTCCGTCCACAATGTACGCCTCATCCACTTTCATATTGCCGCCTCGCATTTTTTTACATTGTATGTGTCTCTCTCTTTCTTTAGAACGTGTTTGCAATGACAGCTCGCACAAGTATGACGTACCCACAAAAACAGGACCCGGTGAGATGAAATCTCACACAGGTCCCCATCTTTTATTCTTCTTCTGTTTTTGTCAGATTTGGCTTCTCCACCGCTGCGATGGCGTCCTTCGTCATCGGGATGCGGCAGTTGCGGTTATTTCCAAACTCCACGATCACCGTGTTATCCATGATGTCGATGATAACGCCGTAAAAACCGCTGGTGGTAAGCACGCTGTCTCCCGCCTGCATGCTGGCATGCATGGCCTCCGCCTCTTTTTGCTGTTTTTTCTGCGGACGAATGGTCATAAAATAAATGATGGCACCAAACACTACCACATACATGATAATCATGGACATGGCGCCGCCTGTAGTCTGATTTAATAACATACAATTACCTCCATTTTTTGTATCAGTATATAAAATATCTCAAAATCCTTCCAGGGTGGATTTTTTGAACTCTGCAAAACGATGTTCCTCGATGGCCGTCCTGATATTCTCCATGAGCTTATTATAATAATAAAGGTTATGAAGAACGCACAGCCTCATACCGAGCATCTCCTTTGCCTTGAGCAAATGCCGGATGTAGGCTCGGCTGTAGCTTCGACAGGCCGGGCATCCGCATCCTTCTTCAATGGGCCTGGCATCCAGCTCAAACTTTTTATTAAAAAGATTCAGCTTTCCCCGCGCTGTATACACATGACCGTGACGTCCGTTTCTGCTGGGATATACGCAGTCAAAAAAGTCTACTCCCCGCTCCACCGCCTCAAGAATATTGGCGGGCGTACCCACTCCCATCAGATAAGTAGGTTTATTCTCCGGAAGGCAGGGAACCGTCTCGTCAAGAATATGGTACATCTCTTCGTGGCTCTCTCCCACAGCAAGACCACCGATGGCGTAGCCGTCCAAGTCCATCTCGCTGATGATGCGGGCGTGTTCTTTCCGAATGGAAGGAAAAACTCCTCCCTGGTTGATACCAAAGAGCATCTGATGAGGATTCACCGTATCCGGCCGGCTGTTTAATTCCGCCATCTTCACACGACACCGCTCCAGCCACCGCGTCGTCCGCTCCACCGACTGCCTGATGTAAGTCTCGTCGGCCTTGCTTGACGGACACTCGTCAAAGGCCATGGCGATGGTGGATCCCAGATTGGACTGAATCTCCATGCTCTCCTCCGGCCCCATGAAAATGTGATGACCGTCAATGTGCGACTGGAAATACACTCCTTCTTCCTTGATTCGCCTAAGCCCCGCTAAAGAAAACACCTGAAACCCTCCCGAATCCGTCAAAATCGGTCTGTCCCAGGACATAAACTTATGAAGTCCTCCAAACTCTTTGATGAGCTTGTCTCCTGTTCTCACATGCAGGTGATATGTGTTGGAAAGCTCCACCTGCGTCCCTATTGTCTTTAAATCATCGGTACTGACCGCTCCCTTGATGGCACCCACCGTTCCCACATTCATGAAAACCGGCGTCTCGATGGTACCGTGTACCGTCTCAAGCCTTCCTCGCTTGGCGCGGCCGTCTTTCGTCACTATACTATACATATTATCTCCCAAATTTATACATACAAGCCCAATTCTATCACAAAGAAAACAAATGCACAATACTTTTTTCCGAATCTGCATCTGCGGGTAACCGCACCCTTGCGGTTATTCCCCTCTTCGCAGACATCCGTTTTGAGAGGGTGGGAAAAAGGAAGAGCGGCTTTTGCCGCCCTTCCCCTGAATGTCTCTCCAGAGAGATGGTATCTTCTTAATTGGAAACCCAGACCCAGCCGCCGTGACCGTCGCTCTTATATCTTCCTCCGCCGGAGTCGGCACAGCCTTCCGAGCGCCGCGAGCTGCTGCTTCTGCCTGAAGAACGGCTGCTGGCCGCCCGTTTTGCTGCCGCCGCCCGGGCTGCGGCTTCCGCCAGCGCCCTTTGCCTCTCCTCTTCCTCGCGCCTGCGCCGCTCTTCTTCTTCCCGGCGCTTCCGCTCCTCTTCTTCCCAGATTTTTCTTTCGGTTTTTTCTGTGGAAATAATGTCCTTTTCTTCCATACTCACATAATCGACGTAGGCATACTTTTCTGCCTGATACACACGAATACTGACCGTATCCTGCAATTTTAATCCATGTAAAATCTTTGTTTCCTCTTTTCCGAAAGTGAGACGGATATCACACTTGCACTCCGAAAATTTTTCCGGCAGACAGAGCTGGACTTTCTCCTCGTTTTCAATCACTTCTGATTTCTGTAACACGTTTCCGCTCCACTCTTCCTTGCCGGGTTTTTTCATTTGTATTTTTTTGATTTTCTTTCCACTCTGGTTAAACACAAACAACGTCTGCCCATTCTCTTCCTGTTTTCCCACCGTCTTCAAATCAGACATCCAAAGATTGGAGGCATACTCTTCAGAGGCAGATACACATACGGGACAGCACGCCAACAAAAAACAGCCTATCCACAACAGTTTTGCTAATGGTCTCTTCACCCACATTCCCTCTACTCCTTCCATTGACTGATATCTGTTTTTACGGATATCCCATTGTCCCCATGCCCTACAATGACTTCTGAGGTGATGATTCCTTTCGGAACAGATTTTTCTTTCAAATACAATTGATATCCATAATCAGAAGTTTCGTTATCTAAATTTAAAGAAACCGGGAAAGCTTCGTACATGACGCTCTCTCCCTTTTCGTCGGTCATTCTGATATAAACTCTGTCATCTTCTCCTATGCTGCCCTCATCCACAACGCCCATCACCCTGTAATAATCATTCTCTATTTTTTGCTGGTGAAACGTGGTGGACGTCTCCTTTTTCTCCATATTTTTCGGTGCGGTTACCTTTGGGCCCTGCATCACCGGAGGCTCTGCCACCAGGTTTTTCAAGTGTCTTTCCACCTTCTCCACCACGATAACATCAGGCTTATGCTTTTCGATTTCCTCATCAAAATAATAAGGAACCAACTTTGTAAAATAAGATTTTCCAAACTCTCCGGCCATGAAAGGAAGCAGGCTGTTTCCAAAGGAATCCCGGTACATGAGCAGGGAGCCCGTTCCAAAATATCCTACGGTCTCAATCTCGGAGGCTTCTACGCTATCTGCGCCATTGGTATATTCATAAGGAAAAATTTGCGGGTAATACTGATTTTCTTCGGGTTCCGCCGCCTCAGGATACAGCATCAACGCCAGGTCACCCACGCAGTCCTTTCTGACCTCCGGATCCGCCTCCGTATACTGGTTGTGTGGCCATTGCGCCATATTCAGCAGCTCATTATAAACCAGCAGCGCACCTTTATTATTCCAGTGGGAGTCCCTCTTTAAGTACAAAGTTTCTTCCTTTTTTTGGAAAAAGTCATACAAATCCACATAATGTATTTTATTTTCTTCCATGACGGAGGCCACTCTCTTTATGTTGGAATCATCCGATACCTTTTTTTCGTAGTACGGCATGTTTTCACCATACAAACTATTTTTGTTCGGCGGCACCGTAAACACAAACCGGCTGCCATTTTCCTCCGCCCGCTCCTGCATCATAGATACAATTCGCCCTAAATTGAATAAACCTCTGTCAGACATCTGCTCTAAGCCTTTGTAATCGTTTCCGGTGACAGAGTAATACAGCCAGCCGTCGGTTCCGACCGTAATTTTCTTTGTGGATGAAACCTGAAATAAATCTGCATATAACCTGGCGTTAGCGGAAACCATCTGCTGACGAAATGCAAAGTTATTTTCAAACCAGCTTCCCATGTCACTCAAATAGTTTTTATTCCATTTTCCTTCTTCCTTCCACCGGGGAAACGCCTGTTTCTCTGTGTTTTCCGTGCTTTCCTGCATTCCCGCAATGCCCATGCAGGCAAAGGGAGTGACACAAATCAACATAAAAATGATAATGTAAATTAAATTTCCAATTTTTTTCTTCATCGTCACTACTCTCTTCTGATGTTATTTCAATCCGTCATCTTGTATGGTGCCATTTTGCGCTGGCCTGCGCACCTTCCAAAGAACGCCAAAGCATTCTTATGCCGGCCCTTGTTCCCTTTCCTGTAAAAACAGAGAACTTCCTCGTAAATGAAGTTAAAAGCGGAAATATATAAACGGATTATAGGTACCGCCGGCCAGATTTAATACCGAAAGCACCAAAATAAACACGCTGCCAACAAGGCCGATCCATGTCACCGCCCCCTTCATCATCACATTTTTTGCGGCCGCCGATACTATTCTCTCCCGAACCGGAATTGAGAATAAAATGGCGGCTGCCAGCGTCACAATAAACAGCGGCGTCATCTGCTCCCAGAATATGCTCATGGATACGGCATCCATCCTGAAATCTGTGAACATTTTTGTAATCATCATGAACGCCTGCGAAAGACTCTCAGCCCTGAAAATCACAAAACCGACGCAGACGACAAGTACGGTGTAAAGATGTCTCAGCGGAGAAAATACTTTTTTCTTCGGCAAGAACTGCTCCAGCAGAAGGAAAAAGCCGTGATACAATCCCCATAATACAAACGTCCAGTTGGCTCCATGCCATAGCCCTGTCAGAAAAAATACGATAATCTTATTCACACAGGTACGCACTTTTCCTTTTCTGTTTCCACCCAGAGGAATATATAAATATTCTTTAAACCATGTGGAAAGAGAAACGTGCCATCTTCTCCAAAAATCTTGAATACTTGCCGCTCCATAAGGATGATAAAAATTTTCCTTAAAATAAAAGCCAAACATCATGCCCAGACCGATGGCCATGTCACTATACCCACTGAAATCATAATAAATCTGCATCATGTATGCGATGGCTCCAAGCCATGAGACGCAAACATTCACAGAAGACACCGGCAAAGAAAAGACGGCATCCGCCGCCACTGCCATGGTGTTGGCTATCAGCACCTTCTTACCAAGTCCCAAAATAAAACGGGCCATCCCCGCCCTGATATCATCCAGATTTTCTTTTCGATGATCTAACTGTTCCTCGATATCGTGATACTTCACAATGGGACCCGCAATCAACTGAGGAAAAAACGAAATGTAAAGTATCAGCTTCCAAAGATTTTTCTGCGCCTTTCCCTGCTCTCTGTATACATCAATCACATAGGACAATGCCTGAAACGTAAAAAAGGAAATCCCGATAGGAAGACGAATCTCCGGCACCGGTATATCGATGCCGAAGATTTGATTCAGGTTCCCAATTACAAAAACTGCATATTTAAAAAATCCTAACATGCCAAGATTGCCAAGCACAGCCAAAGTCAAAACAAATTTTCTCTGACTCCTTGTCCTCTCTACGCCTATTCCCATCAAATAGTTAAAAAGAATGCTAAACAGCATGAGTATTATGTATACCGGCTCGCCATAGGAATAGAACAAAAGGCTGGCCACAATCAGAAGCATATTTTTCATACGTCTTCCGGGCATAATATAATAGAGTAGAAATACTGCCGGAAGAAATACGCATATAAATACCAGTGAACTAAAAACCATTGTTATTTCCCTCTATTTTTTGTAGCGTAATCTTGAAGTTCTGTAAGTCAGTTTATAGAGATATCCGTGTCCTGCATGCTGCATTTCAGGATCAAACGTGTAAACGGTATTCCCCATTTTAATTTCTACCCAGCCATGCGGCGTCCATCCGCCGGTTCGCGCTCCGGTCATTCCGGCAATAGCTCTCGCATTGGTATACCCGACTTCCCTTGCTAAAAATGCAAAGGTGGCCGCAAAGCTGTAGCAATTTCCCTTCCTTTGTTTCAGCATATTGTAAGCATAATCCATCTCCCAGGACGGAATCTTTCTGAAAGAATAGCTCCTCTTGTAGGAAAATCCCCGCACCACATAATCATAACACGCCTTTAAAGACGCAGCCTGGCTTCCTCTGTCATATTTTTTTGCCAGTTTGACAATCATTTTCTTTAACTCATTGGCACGCTCGGACAATTTTCCGTTTTTCTTAATCTCATATCCCTGAACATAAGTGCCTTTCGCCATCTTTCCGGAATCATTGAGATAATAATACTGTCCTTCGACAAGCAGCCATCCTGTCATCATCTGACCTTTGACACCCGTCTTGCCCTTAGGATTAAAGTAGTAGGTATTCTTGCCGATTTTAGTAAAACCAACTGCCATACTCCCCTTCACTCCAGCTTTTCCCTTAGGATGAAAATAGAATTTATTTTTCTTGATTTTTTTCCAGCCTGTCACAAGGCTTCCGTTCTTTTTGGCATAATAATAGTTCCCGGAAATCTTTTTCCAACCGGAGGAAGTGTCCATCGCCCCGAGACCACTCGCAGGATGACCACCCTGCTCCTTAAAATAATACAACTTATCATTGAGCGTTTGAACACCTGTCATCATGTGACCATTCTCATCAAAGAGATACTTCTTTCCGTTTATCTCCTGGGAACCGCCTCTTACCATCACGCCATCGCCATTGTAGTAAACCCAGCCAAAGGGATCTTGTACCCACTCATCCCTGTGTACCTGTTCTACCGTCTGAACTGGCTGTTCCGTACTGCCCCCCCGCATCTTCTGCATATACTGCTGACGGAAACGTCATCAGCATCAAAACAAATGCAAAAAGAAACGGCAGTCTCATCATTTTCGCAGCAAACACTTTTTTCATCTTTCTTCCTCCCTTTCTGCAAAAAAAACGCTATCCATCGCACATACATTTTCACACACATCTTATAGTAAAAATGCAAGATGCAATGTCACCATTATATCCAATATGTCCATAGTTTGCAATGCAGTTTCTTGTAACGATTCTCTTTATTTTTGAATTATTTTAACAATAAAATCTCTGTATCCCATCCAGACGGCTGGTCATGTTCATAAGCAGGCTGTCCAGCACGGTCAGAGCGGCCATAGATTCCACCACCACCACGGCTCTTGGCACGATAACCGGATCATGGCGTCCATGGATGACAATCTCTTTTTCCTTCCCATCTCTCGTCACCGTGGTCTGAGGCGAGGAGATGGACGGAGTCGGCTTGAAGGCCGCACGAAAATAAATTACAGAGCCGTCGCTCATTCCTCCCAAAATACCGCCTGCATGGTTCGTCCTTTTTTCCACCCTGCCATCTTTAAGACAGAAAGCATCATTATTGACAGAACCGGTCAGCGCAGCCGCCGCAAATCCATCGCCAATCTCAAATCCTTTCACTGCCCCGATGGAAAAAACCGCCTGAGCCAGCCGGGCATCCAGCTTGTCAAACACCGGCTCCCCCACTCCAGCCGGCATCCCGCTAATCCGGCAGCCGACAACACCGCCGCAGGAATCCTGCTGCTTCATTTTTTCTTCCAGATATGCCTCCGCCTGTTTTGCGGCAGCCGCATCGGGCATGTAAAGAGGATTTTCCTCCCTGACCTCAGGAGTCCAGGCGGACAAATCTATGGAATAAGGCCCGATGGCTTCCGTGTAGGCGAACACCTCGATTCCCAGCGACCTTAATACTTTGGCCGCAATGGCTCCCGCCGCCACCCTCGCCGTCGTCTCCCTTCCGGAGGAGCGTCCGCCACCCCGGTAATCTCGAAACCCGTATTTTTTATCGAAAGTGTAATCCGCATGGCCGGGGCGATAGACATTGGCCAGGGCAGAATAGTCTTTTGACCTCTGGTCTTTGTTGAATACCACAAGAGAAATCGGAGTTCCCGTCGTCTTTCCTTCAAAAACTCCCGACAAAATCTCTACCGCATCTTCTTCTTTTCTCTTGGTAGTAAAGCGGGACTGTCCCGGCTTTCTTCTATTCAAATAGCATTGGATATCTTCCTCACATAATTCCAGGCCGGCGGGACATCCGTCCACCACCACGCCGACACCTCTCCCGTGAGTTTCTCCCCAGGTCGTAATACGAAATATGGTTCCAAAACCTGAACCTGCCATCTTGTTTCCTCCCGTCTTCTATTCTTCTTCTAGCAGAAACATCAAAACAGACAGAACTGCCATTCCCGCCGTTTCCGTCCGCAATATCCGTCTGCCCAGCGTGATGGCGTGAGCGCCATGCTCTACCGCCAGGGCAACCTCTTTTTCCTGAAATCCCCCTTCCGGCCCGATGATGATTCCCAACGTTTTCTTTTCCGCCACCTGAGCCATCACCTCCCGACTATGAGCCATCCCCTTCGCATCTTCATAAGGCAGCAGCAGCATGTCCATCTTTGCCGCATCCTCCACCGCCTGTGCAAACGGACGGACGCTGCCCACCTCGGGAATTTTGGTTCTTTTTGCCTGCTTTGCGGCACTTTTGGCAATTTCCTGCCATCTTTGCACTTTTTTTGCCGCTTTCTTTTCATCCAGCTTCACCACAGAGCGCCCGGAAGCCACCGGAATGATTGCCGAGGCGCCCAGCTCCACCGCCTTCTGGATGATCAGCTCCATCTTATCCCCCTTGGGCAGACATTGGAACAGGGTGATATCTACCGGAAGCTCTCTGGTCTCTCCGCTGATATCCTCAATGACCATCCGAACTCCCCCCGGAGAAAATTCGGCAATGGCACACACATATTCCCTGCCGTTTTGCTGACAGCAAAGGGTGACTTTTTCTCCCTGCTTCATTCTAAGTACATTTTTTATGTGATTGACTTCTTTGGAATCGGTAATCCATATACCGTCCTCCGTAATATTTTCCTGTTCTATAAAAAACTGGTACATGATACCCTCTCCGTCCTGCTTTATGTCCGACGTTCTCAGCCTTTAGTCTTTCAGCGGCTTTGCCGTAATGCTGACCCAATCCTTCATATGGTGAATTTCCAAAATCTCAAAATGATTTTGTTCCATCGCCTCTCGCACCGGCTCCTCCATAGTATTGATGATGCCGGAGGCGATAAATACCCCGTCTTCTTTCAACAGCGGGGTGACGATGCCGGAGAGCGGCATAATCACATCTGCCAGGATGTTAGCAACCACGACGTCATATTTGCTGCCGCCATTGTTCTCATAAAACTTCGCCGCCTCCGTCTCATCCAAAATGTTGACCCGCTGTACCCTCGCCTGCTCTTTCGATATGCCGTTGATGGTAAAATTTTCTTCCGTGGCCCGGATGGCGTTGGGGTCAATGTCCGTGGCCATGGCGCGCCGGGCACCCAGCTTCAGTCCAATGATTGACAAAATACCGCTTCCCGTCCCCACGTCCAAAAGCTCCGTCTCAGGACGGATATACTTTTTCAACTGGGAGATACACAGCTTCGTTGTCTCATGGGAGCCGCTGCCAAAGGCCGTCCCCGGGTCAATCTCTATGATGATGTCGTCCTCTTTTTTGTCGTCCAGAATTTCCCATGTCGGTTTGATCACAATATTGTCATCGAGGCGGAACGGTTTGAAAAATGCCTTCCAGTTATTTATCCAATCCTCTTCCTCCGTCACATCGTAAGTAATTTTTCCTGTTCCCATCGGAAGAAAGGCGGATAATTCCTCAATCTTTTCCCGAATTTTCGCCGTGATCTCTTCCAGGTTTTCTTTTTCATCCACATAGCAGGAAATCTTTGCCACGCCGTCATCCGGCGCAATCTCATCGGGAAGCAGATCCACATACATGATTTTTTTGTCTTCCTCAGACAGAGGAACGTGGTCTTCCACTTCCACGCCTTCCATCCCCAATTCCTGAAGCTCATAGCTTAACATGTCTTCCGCTTCCGTCGTCGTCTCTATCGTTATCTTATTCCACTTCATGTTTCATCCTTCCAGTTCTGCCAGATATTCTTCTACATAATGGGAAGCCACCGCTCCGTCTGCGGCGGCGGTAATGACCTGGCGCATCACTTTTGTCCTGACGTCACCGACGGCAAACACACCCGGAATGTTTGTCTTCGTCGACTCATCCGCCACAATATATCCACCCCTATCCAGAGTCAGCTGTTCTTTGAAAAGCTCCGTGGCAGGAGAACGGCCAATGCTCACAAAAATGCCGTCGCATTCCTCCTTCCACTCTTCTCCCGTCTGTTTGTTCTCCAGGAGGATTCCCCGAAGCTTCTCGTCATAAATCAGCTCTTTCACCGCACTGTTCCATCGGAACTGTACATTTGTTGCCTGCATCAAAGACTTGTGGTATATTTTTTCCGCCCGCAAGGTGTCTCTTCGATGTACGAGAATCACCTCTTTACATATTTTAGATAACAACAGGGCATCTCCCGCAGCTGAATTTCCCCCTCCGATGACGAAGACCTTTTTATCCTTATAAAACATGCCGTCGCAGGCCGCACAATAATTGACACCATTTCCGACCAATTCTTCTTCATGCTCCGCACCCAGCATTCTCGGGTTGGCTCCCGTGGCTATGATGATGCATTTTCCGTAGAAAGTTCCCTCGCTCGTCCTGACTTCTTTCGGATTTGAATGCAGAGAAACACTCTCCACCTCCGCCATCTCAGAAGTCGCTCCAAACCGTTCTGCCCCCAGCTGCATTTTTTCTCCCAGCTCAAAGCCGTCTATTCCCTCATCAAAGCCGGGATAATTGTCAATCTGGGTGGTGAGGGCCATCTGTCCTCCCGCAGATAATTTCTCTAAAATCACCGTGTCAAGACCGGCCCTGGCGCAATAGAGCGCCGCCGTATATCCACCGGGTCCGCCTCCGATGATAATCACATCATAAATCCGTTCCATGTCTCTGTCTCCTCTCTATCTTGTATCCATCTGACACGGGAGGATTCCCATCCTATTGAAAGGGGGCAGGAATCCTCCCAATGATTTTTTATCCCAAATGCTCTTTGATAAATTTATCAATGTCTGCCTTGGAACCCGGATTTACCACGGTTCCCTTCCGCTCTCCGTCTTTAAAAATCATCAAAGTCGGAATGATTTCCACCTGGTACTCCTCCGCCAGCGCCTCCTCATCGTCAATGTTGATTTCTCCCGTCAGCAGCGTTTCTTCATACTGTTCTGCCACCTTCTTCATCACCGGCCCAATTCTTCTGCAATAGGTACACCACGGGGCGGAAAACTCCACCAGCGCCGGCTTGTCCGCTTTTAATACCTTTTCTTCAAACTCTTCTTTTGTAATTTTTACTATTGCCATTTTTATTGCCTCCTTATCCATTCAGTACGCTTCGACACTTTTACGGCGGCGCACAGTCCAACGGTGTCAACGCTACAGTCTGACGGGAATACATCCAAGTATGTCCGGACGAGCGTATTTTCACACCGGGGGTCAACCGCATGTGCCTGCCGTCTGCCGAAGTCCCCCATCTCAGCAAAAGAACCGGCTTCTGCTGAGACAGATCGGCATCTTATTTTTTTGCCGTAAGGTTTATTATAACATAAGTATAACCGATTTTGTTTGACATATTATTATTTCCTTGCTGTAGAGAGTGTCAGATATTATTTTTCAAGTGCAAACACACCTGCAGGCTTCCAAATCCATAGCTGTATTTATAAAAAATCCCTCAAAACGATTTATCTGCCTTGAGGGATTTCCAGATGCTTATTTCTTTTTTTTGCCGCCGAAAAAGCTTTTCTTTTCATGCTTTTCATTTTCTGGTTTTGGGTCCGCAGCCCTTTCTTCCGGTTTTGCAGGAACTTCACCCATAGCCTCCTGGAAACGGCGAAGGGCATCCTTTTGGGCTTCCGTCATCCTCTCCGGAACCTGAACCACAAAGGTGATGAAGTGACTTCCTCTGAGATTCTTGTTTCTAAGGCTCGGCACTCCCTTGTTTTTCAGGCGGATTTTCGTATCAGTCTGCGTGCCCGGCTTGATGGTATATTCATAAGGGCCGTCCACCGTGTCCACCTTGATGGTGGCTCCGAGAGCTGCCTGGGCAAAGGTGATTGGCTCTGTGGAGAAAATGTCATACTCCTGTCTTTGGAACTTAGGATGACGGGAGACATTGACATTGACAAGCAAATCTCCTCTCGGTCCTCCGTTGATACCCGGCTCACCTTTCTCCCGGATTCTCACACTTTGGCCATTGTCAATACCTGCCGGAATCGGCACCTTGATTTTCTTTCTGACCTTCACATAGCCAGTGCCGGAACAATCCGTACACTTGTGACGAATCACCTGGCCGCTTCCGTTACACTCCGGACACGGCTGCACATTTCTCACCATGCCGAACATAGATTGCTGGGTGTAGACCACCTGGCCGCTTCCGTTACACTTGGAACAGGTTTCCGGGCTGGTTCCCGGCTTGGCGCCGCTTCCGTTACAGGTGGTACACTTTTCTTTTAATGTAATTTCCAGTTCTTTGTCTACGCCGCGGATGGCGTCGTCAAAGGTGATGCGGACTGCCGCCCGAAGATTGGCTCCCTGCCTCGGGCCGTTCTTTCTGGCGCTTCCCCGGCTTCCGCCGCCGAAAAAGTCTCCGAAGATATCTCCAAAGATGTCTCCCATGTCTCCGCCGCCAAAATCAAAGCCGCCGAATCCTCCGCCGCCTCCTCCGTTTTGATCAAAGGCTGCATGGCCAAACTGATCATAGCGAGATTTTTTCTCCGGGTCACTCAGCACTTCGTAGGCTTCCGCCGCTTCCTTAAACTTTTCTTCCGCCACCTTGTCACCCGGATTCATGTCAGGATGATATTTTTTTGCCACCTTTCGGTAGGCGCGCTTTATCTCGGCTTCCGACGCACTTTTATCTACGCCAAGAACCTCATAATAATCTCTTTTCTCTGCCATTTTATCCTCCAAATGGTTTTATTTGCTCTCCGTTTTTTGAGATTGTCTTCCCTCTCCCAAAAAATCTATTTTGCATAAGAATGGGAAAGAGGGGACAGGAAAATCCCGTCTCCTCTTCTTGTATGATGATTGCGTCATCCACACCTTATACTTCTTTGTAGTCAGCGTCAACTACGTCATCGGAGTTGTATGTGGCGTTGGCGTCTGTATCCGGAGCGCCCTGTGCGGCTCCCTGTGCCTGCTCATACATTTTTCCAAAGAGTGACTGAGCATCCTTCATCAGCTGTTCTTTTGCCTCGTTAATCTCAGCAACGTCAGCCTCGGACATATTGTCAACGGTGGTGCGATCCAGGATTTCTTTCAGCTTTGTGATGTCTGCCTGCACGGTTGTCTTCTCTGCTTCGTCAATCTTGTCACCAACCTCTTCCAACGCTTTCTCCGTCTGGAATACCATGCTGTCCGCATCGTTTCTTGCGTCGATGGCTTCTTTTTTCTTCTTATCCTGTGCCTCGAACTCTGCTGCCTCTCTCACTGCCTTCTCGATGTCTTCATCGGACATATTGGAACCGGCAGTGATGGTGATGTGCTGCTCTTTTCCGGTTCCCAAATCTTTGGCAGATACATTCACGATACCGTTGGCATCAATGTCAAAGGTCACTTCAATCTGAGGTACCCCTCTCTGTGCCGGTGGAATACCATCAAGGCGGAACTGGCCGAGGGTCTTGTTATCTCTTGCGAACTGTCTCTCACCCTGTACTACATGGATGTCGACCGCTGTCTGATTGTTCTCCGCCGTGGAGAAAATCTGGCTTTTCTTCGTAGGGATGGTAGTGTTTCTCTCAATCAGTCTTGTGGCAACACCACCCATGGTCTCAATGGAGAGGGACAGCGGAGTAACGTCCAGAAGAAGGATGTCACCTGCTCCTGCGTCTCCTGCCAGCTTACCACCCTGAATGGAAGCACCGATGGCTACACATTCATCCGGATTGATGCCCTTAAACGGCTCTTTTCCTGTGAGCTGTTTTACTTTATCCTGCACGGCAGGAATTCTTGTGGAACCACCGACCAGAAGCACCTTCGTCAAATCACTGGCATTCAGTCCCGCATCTTTTAAAGCGGTGGTAACCGGCGTCACGGTTCTTTCTACCAGATGAGCGGTCAGCTCGTCAAATTTGGCTCTGGTCAGATTCATCTCAAAGTGTTTCGGACCTTCTGCGGTCGCCGTGATGAACGGCAGGTTGATGTTCGTCGTCGTCGCGGAGGAAAGCTCTTTCTTCGCCTTCTCTGCCGCTTCTTTCAACCTCTGCATTGCCATCTTGTCACCGGATAAATCCACGCCTTCTTTTGCCTTGAAATCATCCAGCATATACTGAGTGATCACATTGTCAAAGTCGTCACCGCCGAGACGGTTGTCGCCGGCTGTGGACAATACTTCAATGACACCGTCGCCGATCTCAATGATGGAAACGTCAAAGGTTCCGCCTCCCAGGTCATATACCATAATCTGCTGTTCTTTTTCGTTGTCCAGACCATAAGAAAGGGCCGCTGCCGTAGGCTCGTTGATGATACGCTTTACATCCAGTCCGGCAATCTTTCCGGCATCTTTGGTCGCCTGTCTTTGTGCGTCGTTAAAGTAGGCAGGAACGGTGATAACCGCTTCCGTTACTTTCTCTCCCAGATGGTTCTCCGCATCTGCTTTTAATTTCTGTAAAATCATGGCAGAAATTTCCTGTGGAGAATATTTTTTTCCTTCAATTTCTACTTTATAATCGCTTCCCATCTCACGTTTGATGGAAGAAATCGTCTTGTCTGCGTTGGTCACCGCCTGACGTTTGGCAGGCTCACCCACAACTCTCTCTCCTGTCTTTGTAAACGCCACCACGGAAGGAGTGGTTCTCATTCCTTCTGCATTCGTGATAACGACAGGTTTTCCACCTTCCATAACCGCTACACATGAATTTGTTGTACCTAAGTCAATACCTATAATCTTACCCATGATCATTCCTCCTGATTACATTTTATCCAAATTCGGTTCAAAACCTAGTTGACTACTTTTACCATACTGTACCGAAGTACGTCTTCTTTGTACATATAGCCTTTCTGGAACTCTTCGGACACGAGATTTTCTCCCATCTCTTCATCCTCTGCGTGCATCACCGCATTGTGGAAGTCCGCATTAAACTCCTGACCCACCGCCTTGATAGCCTTTACGCCAAGTTCCTCAAAGACACTCATCAACTGTTGATAAATCTTTTCTATTCCCTGTGCGAAGGCATCTTCCTTTTCTTCCTCCGTAAGAACTTCCAGGCCTCTCTCAAAGTTATCTACCACCGGAAGAAGCTTTCCAAGCACCTCTTTGGCTCCGACATCATACATCCTGCTCTGCTCTTTGGCAGTACGCTTTCTCGCATTTTCAAACTCTGCCATCAGTCTCTGGTAACGGTCGGTAAGCTCCGCCACCTTCTCCTGACTCTTTTTTAACTCTACCTCCAGCGCCTTCGCCGATTTCTTTTTTTCTTTCTTTTCCTTTTTGGCATCTTCCGCGACAGCTTCCTCCGCCGTCCCGGCTTCCTCCTCCGTCTGTCCTTCCCCGGAAACTTCCTGTTCCTCCTCGGAGAGAACGTCTTGTGTATCTTCCTTCAGGATACTTTCGTCGAACTCTTTCTTGGTCTCTTCCACTGAAGTACCACCTTTCTATGATTTATTATTAAAAATCTCATCCAAATCGTCTGTCAGATTCTTGAGAGTATTTACTACTTTTCGGTAATCCATCCGCTTTGGCCCGATGATACCGACAGTTCCGGTTCCTCCCTCTTCAAGCTCGTATGTGGCTGTCACAATACTACAATCTTTCAAGGACTGCACCGGGGTCTCACTTCCGATATAAACCTGGATGCCATGGCGCTCTTCCTGATTCACCGTGTCATCCACCAGCTTTACGAGAGCCTTCTTCTCCACCAGCGTGTCAAGCAAGGCCATGGTGTGCTCCGGCCCGGATAGCTCCGGATATTTCAATATGTTCGTTGCTCCGCTGGTATAAATTTCCATATCATCCGCCTCGTGAATCGCCTCCACGATGCCATTAAAAATTCCTTCCAGAATGGAGGCATGCATACCGGCCTGCACCTTCATAGTATGCACAAGCTCCAGATTAATATCATTCAGGGTCAGCCCCTGCAAGAAAGAATTTAACAAAATGTTTAATTTTAAAATCTCATCGTTGGCCAGCGGCTCGTCGATATTTATCAGAAGATTCTTCACCGTGTCATTTCCCACCACAATGACCGCCAAAAGCTTTCGACTGTTCACCATGGAGAGCTGAATAAACTTCAGCTTGGATTCCTTCATCTGCGGGGTCGTCACCAGGGTAGCATAATTGGTGTTCGCCGCCAGCACGTCCGCCACATTTTTCAGAACCTCCTCCATGCGGTCCATCTTCTGGAGCAGAGACTGCCGCTCCTTCCGGAATTCATTCTCCCGGTTCATCAGCTCGCTCTCCCTCTCCTCCATCAGTCTATCCACATAGTAACGATATCCTAAGTCAGAAGGAATCCTTCCGGCAGAAGTGTGGGGCTGCAAAATAAATCCCAGTTCTTCCAAGTCCGCCATCTCATTGCGAATGGTGGCAGAACTTAAATTCAAATCGGAATCTCTGGCAATGGTTCTGCTTCCTACCGGCTCGCCCGTCTCCAGATAAGTAGAAATAATTGCCTTTAAAATTTTCATCTTACGTTCATCCAGATTCATGCGCTTCCCTCCTTTCTTAGTTATTAGCACTCATTTCTGTTGAGTGCTAACATCTTTATACATAAACTATCACTATCTCCATGCCTTGTCAAGTGTTTTTTTGATTTTTACTGAAAACCAGGCGCCTTATGTATGTCCTGTGTTCACCCGTTGAGAGGAGCTTGATTGTTACTGAAAACCAGGCTGCCTATATATAAGGTGCCTGGTTTTCTCAATTATCGGCAGCTCACAGGTCAGCTGTTTTTCAAAGGCTGTACACATCAGATATATATAACGCGGCTGATTTTCCTTAATAATCTGCATAGGCAGACGGGGAAAATCCAAATACGCCTGAGCGGAGTGACGGTATCTAAATCCGGCTGTTGTGCGTTGTTTGAGCAAAGCGAGTTTAGCACGACAGCCATGAATAGAGAAGATGCCGGAACGAAGCGAAAGGTAGCCGGACGGGAGAAAAATGGTTTTGTTTCTGTCGGAGGAATCTGATAAATATCATAACATATATTTTTGTCGCTTTCGGCAGAGAGGAAAGTGCGCCGGTTTTTATTCTGTCAATAAAAACTCTTCGAAGATGCGGTTGCTTACGTCGATGCCGGCGTCGGTGAGACGCAGCCGGTTTCCTGTTCTTTCCAAAAGGCCCATTTTTTCATAGGTATTGATTGCTGTGCCGTATATTTCTTCCATGGGGATAGTGAATCTACGGGTGAATTCTGAGATGGAGACACCGCTCATTTTCCGCAGACCGAAGATCATGTAATCTTCCATTTCGTCTGTCTGCGACAGGATAAAATACTCTTCTCTTTCGGAAAAGGGCCGGAAGGGCTGTTCCAGATAGGATGGCAGATTTCCTTCGTTGGAGAATCTGGCTCTATTATAATAGGAAGAAGCGCCCAGGCCAAATCCCAGATAAGGGATATTATCCCAATAGCCAAGATTATGGATACATTCTCTGCCCGCCTTTGCATAGTTGGATATCTCATAGCGCTTATACCCGTGAGCCAAAAGGATTTCCTTTGTTCTCTCGTACATGCGCCGTTCCGTCTCCTCATCGGGGAGCCGGTTTCGAAGCTCCGCAGAGGCATAAAACGGGGTTCCCTCCTCCAAAATGAGACTGTAAGCAGAAATATGCTCCGGATGAAGGGCCGCCACCTCCTCCAGCGTTTCCTCGTAGATGGATAGGCTCTGTCCAGGCAGGCCGCTCATCAAATCAATATTGATATTGGAAAATCCTGTTTTTCTGGCTTCCTCATAATTACGCAAAAACTGCTCCCAGGTGTGAATCCGGCCAAGGAGCTTCAAACATTCGTCCTTTGTGCTTTGAAGGCCGATGCTTAAACGGTTGATTCCGGCCTGCCGCAAGGCGGAAAGCTTCTCCCTATCCAATGTTCCCGGATTGGCCTCCAGGGTGATTTCCGTTCCTTCCTCCCATGGAAAACAATCCCGTATACAGGACATGAGGGATTCCATCTGCCCCGGGGACAGCAGGGACGGCGTTCCTCCTCCAAAAAATATGCTCCTGATTTTTTTCGGAGAAAAGGCCTCCCCTTCCGGGGAAGCCTCCGTCATGCTGAGATATTCTGCTGTCTTTCTGATTTCCTCTTCCAGGGCGCGGCAGTAGGCCGCAATCTCCTCCCTCGAGGCAGAAAAAGAGAGAAAATCACAATAATTACACTTTCGGACACAGAACGGAATGTGTACATATAATTCCAGCTCCTGTTTTTCTTTAATCATCATCCAGCTTCAAAACGCTCATGAACGCCTTCTGCGGAATTTCCACATTTCCCACCTGGCGCATCCGTTTCTTTCCTTCCTTCTGTTTTTCCAGCAGCTTCTTCTTCCGGGTAATGTCGCCGCCGTAGCATTTAGCAAGGACATCCTTCCGCACCGCCTTCACGGTTTCCCTGGCGATAATCTTGCTGCCGATGGCCGCCTGAATCGGAATTTCGAACAAATGTCTCGGAATCTCCCCCTTCATCTTTTCACAGATTTTCCTTCCTCTCTCATAGGCGGAGGATGCGTGAACAATGAAGGACAGGGCGTCCACATTTTCTTTGTTAATCAAAATGTCCAGCTTCACCAGATCCGACTGCTCATATCCCTTCATCTCATAGTCAAAGGAGGCATAGCCTCTGGAGCGGGATTTCAGGGCATCGAAGAAATCATAGATGATTTCGTTGAGCGGCAGTTCATATTTGAGCAGCGCCCTTGTCTCTTCCATATATTCCATGGACAGATAGGTTCCCCTTCTCTCCTGGCAAAGCTTCATGATGGAGCCCACATATTCCTTCGTCACCATAATCTCCGCGGAGACGATTGGCTCCTCCATGTACTCGATGGTGGACGGATCAGGCAGATTGGTCGGGTTAGTCAAATCAAAAGATGTACCGTCGGTAAGATGTACCTTGTATACAACACTGGGTGCCGTTGTCACCAAATCCAGGTTATACTCTCTCTCCAGCCTCTCCTGGATGATTTCCAGATGAAGCAGCCCCAGAAAGCCGCAGCGGAATCCAAAGCCCAATGCCACGGAGGTTTCAGGCTCATACCGAAGGGCGGCGTCATTTAGCTGCAGCTTCTCCAGCGCATCCCTTAAATCCGGGTATTTGGCTCCGTCCGCCGGATACACTCCGCAAAACACCATGGAATTAACTTTTTTATAGCCCGGAAGAGGCTCAGCGCACGGGTTGTCGGCATCAGTTACCGTATCACCCACCCGGGTATCCTTCACATTTTTCAGGCTGGCGGTAATGTAACCCACCATACCGGCGGAAAGCTCGTCGCATGGTATAAACTGCCCGGCACCAAAGGTTCCCACCTCCACCACCTCTGCCGTGGCGCCCGTGGCCATCATGAGCATGTTGGTGCCTTTTTTGATGGTTCCTTCCATAATACGGGCGAAAACAATAACTCCTTTATAGGAATCATATACACTGTCAAAAATCAACGCCTGCAGCGGATGCTCCGGGCTCCCTCCCGGTGCAGGGATTTTCGCCACAATCTGTTCCAGAACGTCCTCAATATTCAGCCCATTTTTGGCAGAAATCTGCGGGGCGTCCTCCGCCTCAATGCCGATGACGTCCTCAATCTCTGCCACCACCCGTTCCGGATCGGCACTTGGCAAATCAATTTTATTGATGACCGGCATAATCTCCAAATCATGGTCCAAAGCCAGATATACATTGGCCAGCGTCTGGGCCTCAATGCCCTGGGCAGCATCCACTACAAGGATAGCTCCCTCGCAAGCCGCCAGGCTGCGGCTCACTTCATAGTTAAAATCCACGTGGCCCGGCGTATCAATAAGATTGAAAATATATTCTTCTCCGTCTTTTGCCTTGTATACAATGCGGACGGCCTGGGATTTGATGGTGATGCCTCTCTCCCGCTCCAAATCCATGTTGTCCAGCACCTGATCCTGCATCTCCCTGCTTGTCAAAAGCCCGGTCTTTTCTATGATGCGGTCTGCCAACGTGGACTTCCCGTGGTCGATGTGGGCGATGATGCAAAAGTTTCTAATTTTACTCTGGTCCATTCCAGCCAACGTCATTTCCTCCTACTTTAATATACTGAATGGGAAAGCCCTGTGGGCTGCCCCGATATCTCTCATGAAATCTCAATTACTATACCATAGATTCCTTCCAACTTCCAGAAAAAAGATTGCTATGTTTGTGTCAAGTAAACGTTGGCAACTTTTCTTTTGTTTTTCTTTCAAATG
>JAUNJG010000022.1 GCA_030533385.1 Eubacteriales bacterium
CCAAATCTTTATCAATCGCCATTTCAATAAAATTTTTTGATACATTTTCTTCCATACTCATCCTCCTGTGAAAAAAGTGTATTATTTTTTTCTGTCAGCGCCCCTGCCGAAAAACCACAAGATCGTTCATAACAGTGCAAACTCAAACCGCCGGCTCCAAACCGGCAAATCTGCGTTTAATGATATCATAAATACAAAATTGGCACAACCTTGAAATTTCGCGGAAGAAAGGGCATCCAAAACAAAAAACAGGAGAACCGTCCCCCTTTTTGCCTGACAAAATCTGTCACGGGGTACCATTCTCCATAAAGAAAGACCGGCACTTTATTTTTTATCCTCCGGCAGATAAAAATAAGTGTTGTCGCCAATTTGACCATACCTCTCGTATCCGTCCAGCGAATGATACTCTGAAGATCTAAAATATAAAATGTAAGGCGGTAGATTTCTTACCCCCTTATTCAACGCATCCTCCACCGCTGCAATACACTCCGTCGATGGCCTGCGATTTTTATAAGGATAAGTTCCCGTCTCCTTATCGTAATAAGCGGTAAACTGAGAATCTTCTTTGACTACTTCCATCAAATCATCGGGATATTTCTCCGATTCCGTCCGATTCATCATACAACTTATCACCGCAAGAGAACCCTCATATCCCGTATCACATTCCATGGACACCACCTGATACAGCATCTTTCTTTCCGACTGCGTCAGCTCGTCATACATTTTCAAATTTTCCATTTTTTTTATGCTGTTCGTTTTCCCGGCACTTCCTTCTTTTTTTATTCCCTCTCCAACCTTTTCTTTTACAACTTTTTCTCCCAGCAACACGGAGCGGAGAATCCCTCCCTCCTCTTTTGTCTCCCTCCCTTCTATAAAAAAGGGAATACTTTGCGCACGCACAGACTCCATCCAGACTGCCCAGGCAAGTATCAGCGTAATTCCAAAAATCATCCATCGATATCTGTATTCTCGTCTCAACATCATGCACCTCTCCCTGTTTGAAAACGTATTTTTGAGGAAAAGCTATCCTGTCAAATATACTAAATTGTTTCAGCCTTTTTCGCTGTATTTAATAAAGTATATGTATTTCTGTAACATTTCATTAATATATTTCATCGACATAGATAGACATGACGCTTTTGATAAAATTTTCCAATGGATATAGCTTTCTGCATTCATTATAACCAAAGTTTTTAAAATTATTCTTGTCGCTTCTCCGAACCTGCGGCGCAAAAAAACCGACCCTTGCCGCCAGCATTTTCATCTGGCTTTCCAGGGTCGGCTCACATACCGCATCTTTCTTTTTTTATTTTTTATTTTTTTCGCCTTGGAAACAGGCCACTATTTCTTTTTCCCGTCATTCACCAGGATATATCCACCACAACTATCCACCGAATTATAGTATAAGCTGGTGGAAGATTTCTTACATGGAATCATGAACTTAACCAGATGTTTCATTCTGGTAAACTTCACCCTCTGCTTTTGTCCCGACCATTCCCGATCCGCAGAGTCCGCCACGATCACCTGTCCGGTGTCCGTCATCCCCAAAAGTGCCAGCGTATGCTTTGAGGTGGACCATCTGTAATTATATCTGGAAGAAATGACCCCGTTTTTTTGCTTATGGTTATTGACTTCCACCAGCACGGCATTTCCGGTCTTTAGATGCTCTTCAATCTCTCTGATAGCCTGTGCATCCTTAAAAAACCGCACATAGGTGCTGGGAACTTTGCATTGATTTAATATTTTCGTGATGCCATACAAGGACACCGGCCTTTGTGCCGGAAGCGATTTTCTGTAATTGGCCTGCCATGCCCTCTTCCCAAAAATTTTCCTTTCCAGCGTCTTACTCGTCTTTTCAGGAGTATAGTCGGCATATTTTTTCTTATATCCCGATAACACGCAGGTCAGAGCGCTGGCCGCACACCCGTGCTGCGCCACAAAAGATTTCCTCGGATTTCTCGTTCCAAATTGTGCGTAAACCTTAAAATCACGAGGCCCTTCTTCTCCATTCACGCTTACCGTATATTGATCCACCGCCGTCTTCTTTGACAAGGAGGCTTTCGGTGTTATCACCTCCGCCGCCAGAGAAT
This sequence comes from Eubacteriales bacterium, assembly GCA_030533385.1. GTDB lineage: Bacteria > Bacillota > Clostridia > Lachnospirales > Lachnospiraceae > Anaerobutyricum. Next base: position 2,091 of record JAUNJG010000022.1, read on the forward strand.
GTATCGGGGTAAAAGTCATCAATGCTGCCATCATGATTGTCACAAAACGTTTGCCTCTCATTTCTGTCTCCTTTTTCTCGCCTGCTTCTCATTCAGGTGTCTCACTCATGTGCCATAGTATCTCGAGAAGATCCCCGCATTGCTCTCAATACAGGAACGTTTGGGTGTTCTCGTCCCCACCAAATGGCGCTCCGTTTAAACGGGACGCCGTTTTGGGGATTTGTTCTGCAAAATAAAAAACCGAAATACTCTAAAGTACTTCGGTTTTAAAAAGCTGCCTAGCGGATTTGAACCGCCGACCTCCGCCTTACCAAGGCGACGCTCTACCAACTGAGCCAAGGCAGCACTGAGAACTCTCTCAACAAAAAGCATTCTATCACGTTCCCATCTTCTTGTCAACAAAAAATTTTAAATTTTTTCAAAAATTTAAACAATTCAATCCTTCCACCAACAACGGCGCATTTGATAGGAGGACGTTTCCACCCGGACACAGACCGTCACAAAAATTTCTTATCTCCTTCATTCGGACAAAGAGGATTCCTCCTGGAAGCAGACTGTCCCAGAATTTTTTATGCTTTTTTTCCTTCTCTCAGAGAAATCTCCCTGACGACCAGCTTCAGCGTCTCCTCAATTCCTCCTTTTTCTTCTACTACAATATCAGCATATTTTTCATAGAGAATGCTTCTCTCCTCATAAATATCTCTAAGAGTCTGTCCATCCTTCAAAACCACCCCTCGCCCTTTCAAATCACCCAGCCGTTTTTCCAGCATTTCAAAAGAGCATTTCAGGTACACAATGGTTCCTCCCCTTCTCAGATGTTCCATCGCCTCCTTTCCGTACACCACGCTGCCACCTGTGGCAATAACAGAACGAACGACATTTATGGAGGCGTTCACCCGGTTTTCCACTTCCAAAAATCCATCGACTCCCTCCGCCGCAATGATTTCTTTTAATAACCGCTTCTCCTGTTCCTGAATCAGCAAATCCGAATCCACAAAACGATACCCAAGCTCTTTTGCCAAAATTACGCCGATGGTACTTTTCCCCACACCCGGCATTCCAATCAAAACAATATTGTTCATAGTCTCTCCTCTCTCCTCTTTTCATCCTTCCCGCATCTGAAACAAATAACCCGGCAAGGACTTTGTCATGCGGGCAGACGGATAGCATCCAATATTCCACACCCGCTTAAATATACGAAATTATAGCACAGCAGCCTCCCTCCCACAAGCGGTTTTTCTCTCCGTTTTCGAGAGATTTCTCCTCTCCATTTCACCCTTGCGAAAGTTTGCACTCTTTTGATTCTACGTCGTTTTTTAAGATAATTTTTTACCCTAAATCGTCCCGAAATCATCCTCGAAAATGGTTGTCTTCCAAAAAAAAATAGGATATGATAGATTACATCAGGAAAGGAATTTATATTATGTTTGAAATGTTTATTACCATATGTGCCGCTATTTTTGCCGCATTCTATGGATTATCCCAATCTGTATTTATGAACGGACCTCACAGGCATCTTTATCGGATCCTTTTGCTCGCCTTCCTCCTCATCACTTATCTTTTGTATAAGATTCATCAAAAGGCGAGACATGCCCACCTCCGCCGCCTCCATGTAAATACAGAAGAATACATTTACTACGAAAAGTATACCTCTCTTCTTTACAGAGCCGGGTATTTTATCAGCTATTTTGTACAAAACATTCTATTTGATTACATCTATATGCGACGTAATTTTAACTTTTGCAAAGGCCTTGACGTGTACAGCGGCGGCGTCAGCGAATACTATGTCAAGTTCCGGGGTACCTGGTATCGCTATTTTAAAATTACGAGATACCGTCACAAAGTGTCCCTGAAAAAGCTCCAGGCTTACGCCGCCGATGTAAAAAACGAGATGATACTGGAAGGATTGCAAACCGAAGAAGAAAAAGAAATGTATCTCCAATTTTCCCGGCAGGCCGAGGAGCGTTTCAAAGAGAAAAACGTTCTGACGGACACTGATTTGCAATCTCTGGAAAATTACAACAAAATCGACAGCTATTATCTCAAAAATCTTTTAAAGAATTATAAAGTCATGCTCTATGTAAGAAAATACGAACCAAAAATCATTGAGATGGTCAACATAATAAACGCCCGTTCTGAGCGGGATATCAACGAGTTCAAGAAAAAAAAATTTTATTAAAATAAAAAATGATGATTCGACAATGCTCAATCATCACAAAAAAAGGGGGTCTTTCACAATGATGCGTCTCCGTCAGACGGTCATCAAAAAAGACTCCCTTTCCATTAGCCAGACAGGCGGCACTCGGATATCCTCCATCTGCCCAGACGGACAGATCGTGTCCGAATACCCCTGTCTATATTTTATTGTCCCATTCTCTGCCTCACGATTTCAAATGCCAGCACACCGGCCGCCACGGAGGCGTTTAGCGAGTCAATGTCTCCCTTCATTGGAATAGAGGCAACATAGTCGCAGTTTTCCTTGACCAGACGGCTGACGCCCTTGCCCTCATTTCCGATGACAAGCACCATCGGCCCCGTCAGGTTTTGCCGATACATCAGCTCTCCATCCATATCTCCGCAGACAAACCACAGACCTCTCTCCTTTAACTCCTCTATGGTTCTGACAAGGTTGGTCACCTTTGCCACGGGAGTGTAATTGACTGCCCCCGCCGACACCTTCGCCACCGTTCCGGTCAGTCCCACTGCCCGTCTCTTTGGAATAATCACGCCGTGGGCACCTGCCAGATTCGCCGTCCTTATAATCGCTCCCAGATTATGAGGGTCCTCAATTTCATCACAGAGAATAAAGAAAGGATCTTCCCCCTTTTTCTCCGCCAAGGCAAACAGATCTTCCAACTCTGCGTATTCGCAGGCCGCAGTTGCCGCCACTACCCCCTGATGTTTTCCGTGATCCGCCAGAGAGTCCAGCTTTTCCTTTGTGACATATTTTATGAGGGTGGACTGCTTTTTGGCTTCCCTTACAATGTTCTTTATCGGCCCATCCTGGCACCCATCCAAAATAAACAGTTTATCTACCGTCTTTCCGGATCGAAATGCTTCCAATACCGCATTCCGTCCAATGATCCTATCCTCTGACATCTTCTCGTCCCCATCCTTTCCATCAAATCTCCCGGATTTTCTCTGACACCGACCTCTCTGTCAGCGCTCTTCATTCCCGGGTATCTCCTCAAACCCTACGGAGACCAGCTCCATCACCCGCTCCATCTCCCCTTTTAAATAGAGATAACCGATGAGCGTCTCAAAGCCCGTGGCAATTTTATAGTCACGGTGGGTCTGGTTTTTTGCGAAGGTCGCCGGCTTGGCATTTTTTCCACGGCGAAATATCACCTTCTCTTCCTCCGTCAGGTGAGGTTCTATCTTTTTCATCATCGCCGCCTGCGCCTTTGCATTGACATATTGTATCGCCATCTGATGGTAACGATTGGGACGGCTGTTTCCTTCTGCCGTAATCATTGTCCGAATCAGCAAATCGTAGACAGAATCCCCTATATAAGCAAAAGACAGCGGGGAATAAGTCTTTATCTTTTGTTCATCTACAGGGAAGCTGTCCGCAATTCGCCTCAGGCTCTTCTCCATTTTACTCCCGCTCTTGTATCTTCCAGAAGAATTCCCCGGGCGGCGAGACTGTCGCGAATCTCATCGGCCCGGGCAAAGTTCTTCGCCTTTCTCGCCTCCTGACGTTCCGCAATCAACGCTTCCACATCTGCATCCAACAGCTCTTCCTCTCTCTCCGTCACGATTCCCAAAACGTCACAAAGCTTCACAATCGTGTCATACAGATACCGCACATATTCTGCTGTGCCTTCCTCCGCCGTGATATTGGCCAGCTTTACAAGCTCAAAAACAGCGGCGATGGCATCCGCCGTGTTAAAATCGTCCTCCATGGAAGCCTCGTATTTTGCAACGAGAGCTTTCGCTTCCTCCATATGGGCAAGGTCAGCGTCCGTCATGGCACCTTCTTTTGCTACAGGAATCAGTTCCTTTAACTTATCTACTGCCGTAAGTATTCTTTCCAAACCGTTTTTTGCCGCCTCTACCAAAGTATCACTGAAATTCAGAGGGCTTCGATAATGAGCGCTCAGCATGAAGAAACGAATGACCTGCAAAGGGTACTTCTCTCCAATTTCACGCACCGTAAAAAAGTTTCCGGCAGACTTGGACATCTTCTTATTGTCAATGTTCAAAAATCCATTGTGCATCCAGTATCTGGCAAACTGCTTGCCACTGCACGCCTCGCTCTGGGCAATCTCATTTTCATGATGAGGAAAAATCAAATCTTCTCCGCCGGCATGAATATCTATCGTATCTCCAATATATTTTCTGGACATCACGGAACACTCAATATGCCAGCCCGGACGTCCTTCTCCCCACGGAGATGTCCAGGACGGTTCCCCTTCTTTTTTCGGCTTCCACAATACGAAGTCCATGGCATCGTCCTTCTCCTCGCTGACGGCAATGCGGATTCCCGCCACCATGTCATCCAGCTTTTTGTTGGAAAGCTGCCCGTACTGCTCAAACTTTCTCGTTCTGAAGTAGACCGTACCATTTTTTTCGTAGGCAAATCCTCTGGCGATCAGCTCCTGAATCATCTCAATCATGCCGTCAATTTCTTCCGTTGCCTTTGGATTGTGCGTTGCCTCTTTGACGTTCAGATCTCTCATGTCCTTGCGACATTCTTCAATAAACTTTTCCGAGACGGCAGAAGCATCCACCCCTTCCTCTATCGCCTTTTTAATAATCTTGTCGTCAACATCCGTAAAATTCGACACATAATTTACTTCATAGCCTTTATACTCAAAATACCGGCGCACCGTGTCAAACACAATCATCGGGCGGGCGTTTCCGATGTGGATGTAATTATACACCGTCGGACCGCACACATAAATGCCCACCTTTCCTTCCTGCACCGGAACAAATTCTTCCTTCTGGTTACTTAATGTATTGTATATTTTCATAAATCCTCCTTCTGAAGCAGCAAAACATTTTCCTCTGCCTCTTTTCTATGCCGTCAAAAAAGCAAAAAGGAGCCGCCTGCTCAGATAATTCATAGTCTATTCAATTCCCACAGGTTTGTCAATGTCTTTTTCCCAAAGGTTCACACGATTTCCTGAATGCAGACAGGCCTCACTGGACACAGAGCAGAAAGGATGCGTCTTCCCTCCCCGGTGAGTCCTTCATAAAGTTCTTGCGTCCTGTTCTCCGAATCTCCAAACAAAATCCGGGTCAGCGCTCCGATGCCGATGGTACCCGCATCTGTCATCTTCCCGACTTCTTCCCTCGACGTCTCATCCATCTTCGTGATGCAGCTTCCCTCTTTTGTAATCTTCCACCCGTAAAGTCCGCTCTGTTCCTTTAAATAATGATCCACAAGGCGAAGAGAAATTTCTGCCTCCTCGTCGCCGCACAGATAAGGCGCCATCTTCTCCAGACACAGAAGTCGGAACATGATTATCTTTTTTTCTTTCGGAGGCAACAGGCGGATTCCTCCATAATTTCCCGGCTTTTCCATTGTCTGTTTCCACGTTTCTTCCAAAATCACCTGATATTTCCCATAGTGATAGGAAGATTCGCAGTAGTAAAGTATCTGCCTTAAAAATTCTTTCCTTCCTTCTTTTCTCACACAGACCACCTGAGACAATGCCATGTAGTCATTTTCCGCACCAACGACGAACCTTCCCACATATTCTCCCTCACAAAAAACAAACAGCAGTCTTCCAAAGTCGCTTTTGGTCTCTTTTTCCAGGCGTGCAAGATATTCCGGCGTTATTTCTGTATGAATCGCAAAAAGATCGTCCCGACACCTGTTTTCACTGATGCAAATGTTCTCCACGTCGTCTGGCAAATCTCCGCAAAAAGTATAGCAGTCTGCATTTTCCGGTTTCTTCGCCTTTTCCATTCCCTCAATCTCCTGCTCCACCTGGGTCATTCCAAAACGAAAATCGAAGGGAAGATAGTAGGCCTCATCCGCGGGCATCAAATAAGTCAAAAACTCCCCTTGCTCTCTCAGGCGGGAAAAGCCTGCCTTTAGCAATTCCCGCATCACGCCCTGTCTCCGATAGGCCTCCTCCGTGGCAACACCGACGATATAGTGGGCGTCCACCGATTCTTTTCCTATTCTGAGTCGATAGGGGTTCATATGGAGCATCCCTTTTTTCTTTTCTCCTTCTATATTTAAGAGAATGTCATTGTTTCCGTACACTTCCTGAAAATAAAACGCTGCGTAGGGCGCCGGGTCATGAAAATTCCGCTGCCACATGCCATACACATCTTCTTTGTATTGCTTCTTTTCTTCTATGATCATTGTCATTCTCCCTTCCCGCATCCCGGGCAGTCTGCACAGTTTCTCTCTCCCATCATCACATCTGCTCCGACATAATTTTGAATCTCAGACAGAAGGCACACGGCGCTGGCTGCCATCCCCAGTCCTTCTCCGGTGAATCCCAGTCCTTCTTCCGTCGTCGCCTTGATATTGACCTGCTCCGGAGATATTCCCAGCTTTTTGGCAATATTTTGCCGCATCTTGGGCAGATAGGAAGCCAGTTTTGGTCTCTGTGCGATGATGGTTGCATCAATATTTTCTATAAAATATGCTTTTTTGTCCAGTTTTTTGGCAACCTCCTCCAGAAGGCACATGCTGTCAGCTCCCCGGTAAGCGTCGTCCGTATCAGGAAAATGCTGCCCGATATCTCCGAGGGCAGCCGCACCCAGCAGGGCATCCATGATGGCATGAACAAGCACATCCGCATCGGAATGTCCAAGCAGCCCTTTTTCACAGGGAATCTCCACGCCTCCCAAAATTAATTTTTTTCCTTCCACCAATCGATGTACATCGTATCCATTTCCAATCCTCATTTTACTCCTCCTGGTTCTCTTTGTTATGATAGTATCTCCCGGGTAGGCAGACGAAGAATATCCTCTCACCCTTCCAAAAGACTTTTCCGCCGAAATTGTGTCCTCCAGGCACGCCACGCCAAAGAAGGCATATCTGACAAGCAGATATGCCTTCCTTTCATAAGATCTCTCTTATAAGCTCTCTCATTTAATAGCGGGAACTGGATTTGAACCAGCGACACCACGGGTATGAACCGTGTGCTCTAGCCAACTGAGCTATCCCGCCATATGTTATGAAAAAGTGGGACCTATAGGGCTCGAACCTATGACCCTCTGCTTGTAAGGCAGATGCTCTCCCAGCTGAGCTAAGATCCCACATCTCTTAACAAAAATGATTATATTATAAAATCCTCTTCCTGTCAACTATAAATTTAATCAATTTTTCATTTTTTATATTCAATTGTTACTATTCCACCTTATTCTCTCTTTCCCTTGCTTTTTTCCTTCAGAAAGCTACGTTCTTCCTCCACCCGGCTCTGCGCAGACAAAACTGCTGACAAATGAAGAAGAACCGCATCTTTTAACGCCCTCTCATCTATATCAAAACAAGGATGATGATTGGGGAAACATTCTTTTTGGTCAGGATTGTGACATCCCACAAAGGCAAACACTCCCGGCACTTTTTTCTGATACCAGGAAAAATCTTCTCCCAACATCATCGGCTCCACCTGAGCCTGTTCATACCCCAGTAACATTTGCGCCTCTTTTTTGATGGACTCTGACAGATTTTTTTCATTGATAACCGGAGGGTGAGAGCCAAAATCATAAGTAATCTCCGCCTTTCCTCCATAGCAGGCGGCGATGTGCTTCGCCCGTTCTTCTATAGAAGTCTTTAGCCGCGCCGCCACGTCCTCGTGAAAACTCCGACAGGTTCCTTCCACTACAGCTTCCCCCGATATCACATTGTACTGGCTGCCGGAATGAAAAGACCCCACCGTCACTACCGCGGGCTTTAACGGGTTGGTCTCCCTGGATACGGCCGTCTGCAACCCAAGAACAAACTCGGCTGCCATCACCGTGGCATCCACACACTGATGCGGCTTGCCCGCATGCCCTCCTTTTCCATGAAAAACGATGGAAAAGCGATCTGTCTGAGCCATTCTTGGCCCGGCCTCCACAGAGTACTGCCCAAGCTCCATATCAGAAAACAAATGCAAACCGAAAATCTCATCCACATCTTCCAAAACCCCCTGAGCAATCACTTTCTTTGCCCCCAGGGTATTTTCCTCGGAAGGCTGAAAAATCAGCTTCACCCGGACAGACAGCTCCCCTTCCAATTCTTTTAAAAGGAAAGCCGCCCCAAGCAGCCCTGCGATATGACCGTCATGGCCGCAGGCGTGCATCCGTCCCGGATAGCGGGAGGCATACTCCGCTCCGGTTTCCTCCTCCACCAAAAGTCCGTCAATGTCGGCCCGCAAAGCCACGGTGTAGCCTTCTTTGGCTCCAAGGTACGCCACCAATCCCGTCGGTTCCAGAGGATAACTCTTTATTCCATGTTCTTCCAGCAGGGAGGCTATCAAAGCGGTGGTCTCCCTCTCCTCAAGCCCCGGCTCCGGAATCTGGTGAAATCGGCGTCTCAGGGCGATGCATTCTTTTTCATACTGTTTTTGTTTTTGCAGAAGTATCTTTTTTTCTATCATCATTTGTCACCTGAAAATAAACGAATAATGAGAAATAAAGGCACGAGAAACAATGCGATCGGAAGTAAAATCCGCACCACCGTTCCGAGCAGCAACAATACCACGAACACGATCAAAAACAGTTTGACTTTATTCCATCCGCTCTGATAAGATTGCGGCCTCTCCTCTCTGCCCCCCTCGTATCCTTCCTGTTCCACGTCATAATATCCATTTCTCTCCGGTACCTCTTCTGCCGCTTCCTGGGCATCAATGATAGATTTGGCAATCAGGCGGGGACTTCCCAGAGACTCCGCCACCTCCTGCTCACTCAACCCTTTTGCCATCTCCTCTTTAAAGTAATTTCGATAATATTGAAGAGAATCCTGGTATTCTGTCTCTGTCACTTCTCCCCGCAGACATTCCTCAAATTCTCTGAAAAAATCTTCCATGCGTCGTGTTCCTTTCTGAATTAATAGTCTAAGATAACATACAAAGTAGTGCAGGGCGCTTCCCCGATGGTTTGCAAGCGCATATACCTGGCTCCACTGTATCTGAAAATAAATTGCAGGTTCTGCTCCGTATATTTTTCTTCCTCGTAATCTCCCACCAAAACTTGAAATCTTTCGGGAGTATCTGATTCAAATATCTGCTCACATTTTTTTGAGAGTTCTTCTATGCTTTCACAGTACAAATCATTCTTATAATAGTACTGATATTTTTTCCCTTCCGCTTTTTCATAGAAAGATTTCTCCCATTGATGACTGAGTCCCATCTGGGCGTCATCCAGATTAAAATAAGAATAGAGGATTCTGTCTGGATCGTCTGGCTCCGGGTCATCCCAGGTGACATCCACATGATAAAGCGCTCCCTCCAGTCGCACCAGATTCCACGCATGATTTTCGCCATCTGCCCGTCCGCTGATCATCTCACACTCCACGCCGCTGATATCGCAAAGAAGCTTCATCGCCTGGGCATATCCGTTACAGACGGCCTTTCCTTCCACCAGGGCACCGTAGGCCGTATATCCGGTACTGTCTTTTTCTTCCCTTCCTTCCGGATAGCCGTAGGCGACCTTCCTCACAAGATAATCGTGAATCTTTTTTTCTTTCTTATAATCAGAATCCGCCTCTTCCAGCTGAGGAAGAATGGATTCACACACTTCTTTTAACCGCAGCGCTTTTCTATTGTCTGAGGGAATCGCCTCTCCGTCCAACATCGCACGCTCCACATAAAAATTTTCACTGATATCACAGTGAAGCGTCACCTGGGAGTGCCGCAGAATTCTCATAGTCCTGATTTCATAGCTGGAAACCGTTCCGTAAAAACCGTCATGGGACTGGTTTAACTCCCGCAAATCTTCCTGCGATAGTTCCGTTGTCACGAAGGAAAGCTCCTTCTCCCCTTTTTTTAACGCTTCTTCTATCTGAGTCTCCAATTCTTTCAAAGAATTAATCTCATTTTTTTGTGAATCGATCCAACCGTCCATCCGACTGCACCCGACGGAAACCAGAAGCAGCAACACCAGAGCCAAAGACATTATCCATCTTTTTTTCATGTTCGTCCTCATATCCCCCACTCTTGCACCTGTATCGTCATTGTCCGGCCTGTCCGCCCCTCAAAAGAATATAGGAATAAATCTTCTCCATTCTTTTCCATCCTCCGCAGCAAAAGCGCACTTCTCCGTCAACAGACCGATACCTTTGCAGTTTTTTCCTGCATTTTCTTGTATTTTACCAATTTTCTTATGTAAACGCAACCGTTTCCCTTCGATATCCCAGGCACACGTCTCGAAAAACCGAAAGACTTCTTTTACTTTTTATCACCGCACAATTTTTTCTGTCGGCAAAAAGCAATACTCAGACACGACAGGCACTACACAACCGGGCATATTCTTCATCTGAAAAGTAAAAAAGACTGCCCATACGGGCCGGAACCATTTCCGCCGCGTACAGGCAGCCTCTCATTTTTTATTTTTTCATTTTGTCGAAGAATCTTCTTACTTTTACTTTAATAAACGGCGACGGTACAAGACCACCGTCCTTCATATAAAGGCAGCCTCCGACAGAAACATCAATCCATCACCGATGGCAGAGGGTCAGATTACATCATTCCCATTCCGCCGCCTGCCGGCATTGCTGCCGCTGGATTTTCTTCCTTGATGTCAGCAACTACGGACTCGGTTGTGAGCAAGGTGGACGCCACGCTCGTTGCATTTTGCAGGGCGCTTCTTGTAACTTTTGCCGGGTCAATGATGCCATATTCAATCATGTTCACATAAGTTTCGCTCAATGCGTCAAAACCTGTTCCCACTTCACTCTCATATACTTTATTGATAATCACTGCGCCTTCCAGTCCCGCATTGGCAACGATATGATACAGCGGAGCTTCCAACGCTTTTAAAACGATCTCTGCACCGGTCTTTTCATCTCCGGATAATTCTGCTGTCATCGCTTTTACTTTCTTTGCAGCATGGATGTATGCAGAACCACCACCGGAAATGATGCCTTCTTCTACTGCCGCTTTTGTTGCTGCCAGAGCATCTTCCAGACGAAGTTTCGCTTCTTTCATCTCTGTCTCCGTGGCAGCTCCCACGCGGATCACTGCGACACCGCCGGACAGTTTTGCCAGTCTTTCCTGTAATTTTTCTTTGTCAAACTCAGAAGTTGTCGTCTCAATCTGAGATTTGATCTGTCCGATTCTTGCAGCGATGGCATCTTTTTCTCCCAGTCCGTCCACAATAACCGTCGTTTCTTTCTCAACCTTCACAGATTTCGCACGTCCCAGCATATCCATGGTAGCATCTTTCAATTCAATGCCGACTTCCTCGGATACCACAGTTCCTCCTGTCAGGATTGCAATATCTTCCAGCATTGCTTTTCTTCTGTCACCGTATCCCGGAGCTTTCACACCGACAACAGAGAAGGTTCCTCTTAATTTATTGACAATCAAGGTTGTGAGCGCCTCTCCCTCGATATCTTCCGCAATGATAAGCAGTTTAGAACCACTCTGTACAATCTGCTCTAATAAAGGAAGAATCTCCTGGATGTTGCTGATTTTTTTGTCCGTAATCAAAATGTATGGGTCTTCTAATTCCGCAACCATTTTTTCCATGTCTGTCGCCATGTATGCGGAAATGTATCCACGGTCAAACTGCATACCTTCTACAAGATCAAGTTCTGTCTGCATGGTCTTGGATTCCTCAATGGTGATAACGCCATCTTTGGATACCTTTTCCATTGCGTCCGCCACCAGTTTTCCTACTTCTTCATCGCCGGCAGAAATAGAAGCTACTTTTGCAATCTGTTCCTGTCCGCCAACCTGCTGACTCATCTCCACAATGGCATCCACTGCTGCGTCTGTCGCTTTCTTCATTCCTTTTCTTAAAATGATAGGATTTGCTCCGGCTGCCAGGTTTTTCATTCCAGCATTGATCATCGCCTGTGCCAAAACAGTAGCGGTGGTCGTACCATCACCGGCCACATCATTTGTCTTTGTGGCAACTTCTTTTACAATCTGTGCGCCCATATTTTCAAAAGCGTCTTCTAACTCAATGTCCTTTGCAATGGTCACGCCATCGTTCGTGATCAGCGGAGCGCCAAAACTTTTATCTAAAACCACGTTGCGGCCTTTCGGTCCCAAGGTCACTCTTACGGTATCCGCCAACTGATTTACGCCTGCTTCTAATGCTTTTCTGGCTTCCACGCCATACTTAATCTCTTTTGCCATATCAATTTCCTCCTGATAGCTCTAAATTACTCTGATAATCTCTATTCTTCTATAACTTTCCTACAATTTTCATTCGGAGCTTCCGCTCTGTTCCCACCTGTTCCGAAACTTTCCGTCATACACATCCGCATCACCCGTCAACATGTGATTTTCCTGTCGGAAGTCTCTTTAGATAAGACAAATCTTTTACTCTACAATCGCCAGAATATCGCTCTGTTTTACGATGATGTACTCCTCATCATCCATTTTCACGTTAGTTCCCGCATATTTGGAATAAATCACTTTTTGTCCTGTGGTCACTTCCATTTTTACTTCTTCTGTACCAGGGCCTACTGCCACAACTTCCGCCTCCTGCGGCTTCTCCTGTGCGGAGCTGGCAAGGATGATTCCGGATTCTGTTTTTGTCTCAGCCTCAAGCTGTTTTAATACTACTCTGTCCGCTAAAGGTACTAACTTCATAATGATGCCTCCTATAAAAAATACTTAGATATTCTTTTTCCTTTGTTAGCACTCACTAAAATCGAGTGCTAATTACTATCACCTATAATATGGTTTTTCTTCTCTAATTGCAAATGTTAAATATTCCTATTTTCCCATATATTTCATATTATCTCATGATATCTCTTTTTTTCTCTTATTTTCTAATTATATCTATGATTTCTCACTTCTCCTTGCATTCTCACAGGAAATGAATATAATAAATGAAGGGTCTTCAGGAAAATCGGCCGATCCCGGCCTGCCTCACCAATTCCGTTTTCCCGGCCAATCCTTCTTCCCAGAGCTTTCCCGAAGAAAATCAAACCGAAGAACCGCCACTGAAAAACACAATAAACACAATAAAAAACATACCATAATAGAAAGAAGATATAATATGACTCAAAAAAATAAAGGTATCCTGTTAATTATCAGTTCTGCTTTTTTCTTTGCGTTGATGAATCTGATGGTTCGCTTCGCCGGAGATTTGCCATCCATTGAAAAAAGCTTTTTCCGCAATTTTGTTGCCGTTATATTTGCCTTTGTCACCCTGAAAAGAACGAACACGCCCATCCAGGTTCCAAAAGGTACATGGAAGCCTTTGCTCCTCCGTTCTATCTGCGGTACTCTTGGTATTTTGTGTAACTTTTATGCCATCGACCATCTGATGCTGGCAGACGCCTCCATCTTAAATAAACTGTCCCCGTTTTTTGCCATTTTGTTTTCCTTTCTTCTATTGAAAGAAAAAGTTTCTCCTTTTGCGGCAGCCTGCGTCTTCACCGCATTTGTGGGCAGCCTGTTTATCATTAAACCGGGATTCAGCCTTTTTGATACCTCCTTTCCGGCCTTCATCGGTCTTCTCGGAGGATTGGGTGCCGGCGTCGCTTATACTTATGTGCGGATTTTGGGAACCCATGGAGTGAAAGGACCCTTCATTGTTTTCTTTTTCTCCTCCTTTTCCTGCCTGGTGACCCTTCCCTATTTAATTTTTAATTTCCATCCTATGAGCTTTTCTCAATTTGGATGCCTGATTTTAGCCGGTCTGTTTGCCAGCGGAGGACAGTTTACCATCACTGCCGCTTACACCTATGCTCCGGCGCGGGATATTTCGATTTACGATTATTCTCAAATATTGTTTTCTACTCTTTTAGGGTTTTTCTTTTTTGGGCAGATTCCCGATGCCCTCAGCTTCGTGGGATACGGTATCATCATTCTCGCATCCCTCGCCATGTTTTTGTTCAACCAAAGGAAGGCGGACTGACCGCTCTTCCTTTCTTTTCTTTTTCATGTGATTTTTCGCCTTCTCGTAAATATCATAGCTCTTCTGATACCTTGGACTGTAATCGTTATGGTATTTTCCCTTCTGTCGATTGTCCATCCCTTCTCCTCCTTCTTTCTGTTTTTTATATATCCAAACAATTTTTATAAAAAAACTTTTTTTAACCTTTCAAACTTTGGGATTGAAAGTGTTTGGATACTCCCAATCTACGAAAAAAGGGGTTCCGTCCATCCAGACAGATGATAGTATTCGGAGATTCTCCGTCTGTCTGAGAGAAAAAGGCCGCCGCCCCATGGTCTTTGCAGGCCATAGGACAGCAGCCTTTTTCGTTTCAAGAAACCGTTTTCCTTTAATCCTGTGAAAAATCGTCACTGTCATCTTCCGTTGACGAGGAGTCTTCTCCGGCGGAGGTTGTCTGGTTTCCCCATGCCACCGTAGGCGCCTTCGCACCATCTTCCTCGGCGGCACCCGTCGTCTCCTCCGAAGCTTCCGTCGTCGGATCGGTTCGATAATGAATCGTGCCAGGTTCCAGAGTCTCTCCTCTCGCCTCGTACATTTCTGATACGGTGACAAGCTGGAACCCTTCCGCAATCAAATCCGGCACGAAACGGCGCACCGCATCCACGTTATATTCATGAATATCATGTAAAAGTACCACATCTCCGTCGGTGGCCGTCATGACCATCCGATAGGTCGCATCGGCATTCTTCGTCTTCCAGTCCTCCGTATCCAAAGACCAGTTCACCGCACAAAGACCATGGCTTTTCGCCGCCTCCAAAACTGTGGCATTGAAGGCCCCGTAAGGAGGCCGCATCAAAAGAGGAGCAACTCCGGTAGCCTCCTTCGTCACCTCTATCGCCGTCTCAATCTCCTCTGTCAGCGCAGAGGAAGAAAGAGCGCTCAACTGTTTATGGCTCTGGGTGTGTGTCCCCACTTCCATACCCAGATCGTACTCTCTTTTTACTGTGTCAGGGTAATAACCGACATTCTGGCCAAGACAAAAGAAAGTCGCTTTGGCATAATTTTCTTCCAGAACGTCCAACATCAACTCAGTGGTATCCGGATTGGGACCGTCGTCCATCGTGATAGCCACCATAGGTTTGGACGGGTCAATCTCCGGATAAATTCTAAGGTCGAAGGAGGAGGACAATCCTGAGCCATCCGTGGCCTTCGCTGTTATCTTCACCGTTTTCTTCGCCCCGCCCGCCGCAGGAACCAGTACACCGTTTTTGGATATCTTCACTGCTCCCTTCTCACTGCAGCTCCATTTCAGCTCTGTATTCGTGGCACCCTTAGGCTCCGTTTCGATGGAGAGCTTCATCTCCTCTCCCACCCTCATATGAGCCGTCGGCGCAGTCACTGTGAGCCTCGTCATCGGCACGCTGTTGTCCGCCGTCTTTTCACTCACCTTTTCGGATTTTTTTCCGTTTTCTCCTTTGCTCAACGCTCCGGTAGAGGACGTTCCCGTTAATCTTTTTACGATGGAAAAAATTCCACACAACAAAATGACCACGACAACCGCCACTACCACATACTGCAAATATTTGCTGACGCCTTTCTTCATAATATCCTCCCGAGACATCCGTCTGCTTTTTTGTCCTCATTCTCCTGTGAAAGCAATTCTTTTTTCATGAGATGACATTCGCAAAGGCAAAAGGCGAAAATCAGAATTGATTTCCGCCAGCCACATTCTCTTTTGCACATAGAAAGGAAACGGGCACTATACTCTGGATAAATACTCTCCCGTTCTTGTATCAATTTTCAGCTTGTCACCAAGATTGACAAACAGCGGTACATAAACGACTGCTCCCGTCTCCACCGTGCAAGGCTTGGTTGCTCCTGTCGCCGTGTTTCCTTTTTCACCAGGTTCGCACTCCGTCACTTCCAGCTCTACGAACATCGGCGGTTCCACAGCAAAAATATCACCGTTGTGGGACACCATCGTCACGTTATCATTCTCACGGACGAACTTGAGTGCATCACCAATGGCGTCTGCATTCAGTCCAATCTGGTCAAAGGTCTCCCCGTCCATGAAATAGAACAAATCACCGTCTGTATATAAATACTGCATTTCTTTTCTTTCAATGTGAGCCTGTGGGAACTTCTCCGTCGGACGGAAGGTCTTTTCCACCACACCGCCACTCTTGATGTTTTTCATCTTCGTTCTCACGAAAGCTGCTCCTTTTCCCGGTTTGACATGCTGGAAGTCAACGATCTGATATACGTTGCCTTCTACCTCAATGGTCAAGCCATTCTTAAAATCGCCTGCAGAAACCATATCTGAATCCTCCTTAAAACTCTATGAAATCATTCTTCTACTCATTCTATAATAAAAACCCCCATTTTTCAACTCTTTTTTTTCCTGGGACTCCTAAAAGAATAACGATTCAGGCGAACCGCCTTATGCCTGATATCAGGCATTCTCCTTCGCAAGCAAGCTTGCTTCTGCGAATCCCTGTTATCCGGCGCATGGACAGTTCATTATAAAAAACGTAACGATTCAGCCATACATCTCGGGTTTGCAGCTACCGCTGCTGTCCGCTGCTTTCGCAGCGGAACCCTCGATTCAGGCGAACCGCCTTATGCCTGATATCAGGCATTCTCCTTCGCAAGCAAGCTTGCTTCTGCGAATCCCTGTTATCCGGCGCATGGACAGTTCATTATAAAAAACGTAACGATTCAGCCATACATCTCGGGTTTGCAGCTACCGCTGCTGTCCGCTGCTTTCGCAGCGGAACCCTCGATTCAGGCGAACCGCCTTATGCCTGATATCAGGCATTCTCCTTCGCAAGCAAGCTTGCTTCTGCGAATTCCTGTTATCCGGCGCATGGCTGAATCGTTATCTAAAATAGAAAAAAAGAACGATTTTTTCCAGATACCGTTTCAGTACGATTTGAATTTCTTCTTTCGGGTGGATAGGCTTTACCAGGATGGTGTACAGCCCGGCTCTCTTTGCGCCCGCGATATCCGTAAAAATCTGGTCGCCCACAAAAAAGGTAGACCATCTGTCTGTTCCCATCTTTTTCATTCCCTCTTCATACCCTCCGGGGAGAGGCTTTCCTGCCTTGTAAATGTAGCGGGCGCCCACTTCATCGCCGAAACTTTTTACCCTCGGCTCTTTGTTGTTGGAAATCAGGCAGGTTTCAAATCCGATTTGTTTCAATCTATGGAACAATGCGACGGCTCTCTCATCGGCGGGAGCGCCGTGAGGCACCAAAGTATTGTCAATGTCAAATAAAATTCCCCGGTATCCCTCCCGGTACATTTTTTCATAATTTATCTCATAAGCAGATACAGCACAGGTATCTGGATACAGTGTCTTTAACATATTCTTTCTCCTACATCCTTTGCTCATAGGCAATTTTCAGCTTTTGCAACGCCCTTTTTTCTATTCGGCTAACGTAGGACCTGGATATTCCCAGGGCCGCCGCCACCTCTCTCTGAGTGCAGGCACGATGTCCCCGAAGCCCATATCTCCTGACGATGATTTCTTTTTCTCTGTCGTCCGCCAGAGTCTCCACAATCTCATCAAGATGGGTCAGATAATATCTGTAAATATAGGTTTCTACCATAGCGGCCTCTTCCGTACAAATAACGTCCAAAAGACTGATGTGGTTTCCCTCGGAGTCCGTGCCGATTGGTTCGTACAAAGAGACCTCTCTTAGCAGTTTTTTTTCCTGCCTGAGCATCATCAGAATCTCGTTTTCGATACATCTTGCCGCATAGGTGACCAGACGGCCTCCTTTTTTTTCATCGAAGGTATTGACGGCCTTAATCAAACCAATCGTTCCTATGGAAATCAGGTCATCCAGGTCCCGGTCCTGCGTATTATACTTTTTGACAATGTGGGCGACCAGCCTCAAATTATGCTCTATGAGCTTTTCTCTGGCCTCTTCGTCTCCCTCACGGTACCTTTCCAGATATTGCTTTTCCTCTTCTGTCCTCAGAGGCTTTTTGAATGACCGCATACAAAGCTCCGAAACCCGTGTTCCCTATCATTATATGCCAAAGAGGATGGACACAGTTCCGAATCTTTACTCCTTCCGGCGCAAAATCCAGCCCGGCTCCATCTTTTCTCCAAAGTCTATCCATATCTCCTGTTTCGGGTGAGGTGCAGACTCCACCGGATGACGATTCTCATCTTCCATGGCTCTCACAGTCACCTCCAGATTAGTTCCGTCCGGATGCATGGCCTCTATTTTTTCTCCCACGGAAAATTTGTTCTTCTGATATATTTTTACAAATCCCTTTTCGTCTATTTCCTGCACCATGCCGATATAAGTATATTCTTTCACATAGGTATTAGAATCATAAATCTGCGCATTTTCATCCGTCTTTCCATAATAAAATCCGGTGGTAAACTGACGATAGGTGCATTTTGCAATCTCTGCTCGATAATCATCCAGGTTCTTTTCGTAAAGAGCAGGAGAGGTCTTATAGTCATCAATGGCCTTCCGATATGTTCTCGTCACCGCAGCCACATACAGCGCCGTCTTCATTCTTCCTTCCACTTTTAAGCTGTCAATCCCTGCTTCCAGCAGATCCGGCACATGTTCAATCATACACAGGTCTTTGGAATTAAAAATGTAAGTTCCCCTGTCCGTCTCTTCCACCGGCATATATTCTCCCGGCCTCGTCTCCTCCATGACATAGTATTTCCATCGACACGGGTGGGTGCAGGCACCGTGATTGGCATTTCTTCCCGTGAAATAATTGCTGAGCAGACAGCGCCCCGACTGGGAAATGCACATCGCCCCATGGACAAACGCTTCTATCTCCATATCTTCCGGGATATGCTTTCTGATGTCCGCAAGCTCCGCCAGAGACAATTCCCTGGCCGCTACAACCCGGCTGGCCCCCTGGGCATACCAGAAATTGTAGGTTCCATAATTGGTGCTGTTCGCCTGGGTGCTGATGTGAATGTCAATCTCAGGACATTCCTCCTTTGCAATGACAAAGACACCCGGATCTGAAATAATAAGCGCATCCGGCTTTCTCTCTCTCATCTCTCTAAAATACTCTCGAATGCCTTCCATGTCCTCATTGTGAGCCACGATATTAGCCGTGACATACACTTTTACGCCTCTTTCATGGGCAAACCGAATCCCCTCTTCCATATCCTCTTTTGGAAAGTTCTTCGCTTTCGCCCTGAGGCCGTACATCTCTCCTCCGATATACACGGCGTCCGCCCCGTACAACACGGCGGTTTTTAGCACTTCAAGACTGCTGGCCGGTATTAGAAGTTCCGTTTTTCTCATGGTTTCCTCCCTCTTTTTTCACGCTGATGGTCACGCCATCACCGGTTTCCAAAATCACTGTATCTAACTGGTCTTCATGGGTCAGAGCAAACAGATATTCTCTCATTCTGCTGTGAATCGTATGATTTCTCCTCCGAATCCCATATCTGGACTCAAAAATATCTCCATCCTGCATCACATTGTCGGACACCAACACCCCCTCCGGGGAGAGCAGGCGCAACACATCAGGGAGAAAATGAATGTACTGTCCCTTGGCAGCATCCATGAAAATAAAATCGTATTCTCCCTCCAGCTTCTTTAGCCACTGGGCGGCGTCCCCCTCCAAAAGAAGGATTCTGTGATCCATCCCTGCCATGGCAATGTTTTCCTTCGCCCGCTCTATCCGGGGCGGATAGTTTTCGATGGTCGTTATCTTTGTATCATCCGCACTGTTTTCACCCATAAAAACCGAAGAAAATCCTATGGCGGTTCCCACTTCAAGAATTTTCTCCGGCTTTTTCATCTTTAACAGTATTCTTAGCAGCTCCTGCGTCTCCTTCCTGATGATTGGCACCTGCGTGTCCAACGCTTCTTTTTCGATGGTGCGAAGAGCATCCGAGGCTCTGTCTGTTCCAAAGGAACGAATGAAATCCAGCACCCGCTGTCTGTCTGTCATCGATTTTGTTCCTCCTTGTGTATCAGTTCTCCCAGAATCTCGGAAGGCTTCTGGGAAGAATCCACAATATATTCTCCTGCCTGAATTTTATCGTATCCTTCTGAACAGCGCAGGGCAAAAGCGAAAATATATGGATTTTCCACGATGCCTCCCCGAGCCAGCTCCTTCCCGATTTGGATGAGATTCTCCTCCTCCGAGACAGTCAAAATCATTTCCACGGCGCTGTCCGAAGCATCCTTGGCCTCGTCCGCAAAAATCTGGTATCCCAGGTGTTTTGCCTCCATAAAAAGATAGACAAGAAGGAGCAAAATGAAAACGTACGCCAATATTTTGATTACAATCCGAATCATTCTATCTGCCATCTTCCTTTGCCCCTTTCTCTGTTCAGTTGCTATTCCTCGGACACTTCCATGTAGGAAATGTCCAAAGACATCCCTTCAGCAATCCTGCCGTATAGTTTTCTCATCATCTTGCAGACCCGCTGCTCTGACGACAGAAAATCCATCACGACGGACTCCATGAGGATATTTTTATATTTTTCCTGCAGCTTTTCTGTTTGCTCGTAATATTCTTCCTCGCCGTTTAAAAACTGAATTTCTATGTTCTCTCTGCGAAACGCATTCAGCTCCTCCATCACCTCCGGCTGCTCTCTCAGGGCCGCCAGATGTTTTTGATACCTTCGGTAGCTGTCAGTTTTGCGAAGAAGATCCATCAGGCTATCCGTCTTTTCCAATATTTCCTCTAATTCATCAGAAATATGGTTTTGTCTTTCCAATGCTGCCATGGCTTTCTCCTAGACTTCCATAATAATTGGTAAAATCATCGGACTTCTCTTCATCTTCTTCCAGATGAAATCACCCAAATCATCCCGGATCGCAGTCTTGATCCTGGACCAGTCGGTCACGTTTTTCGCACTGCAATGATCCAACGTATCTCTCACAACATTTCTCGCCGCCTCCATGAGCTGCTCATTCTCCCTGACATAGACAAAGCCTCTCGAAACGATATCCGGCCCTGCCAAAAGCACGTTGTTGTAACGATCCAGGGTCACAACAACGATAAACAGACCATTTTGGGATAAATGCTGTCTGTCCCTGAGGACAATGTTGCCCACGTCTCCCACTCCGAGGCCGTCCACCAAAATGCCCTGCGCCGGCACCTTGCCCGTCACTTCCGCCTTTTCCTTGGAAATGGACAGCACATCTCCCGACTGAAGGATGATGACTCTCTCTTTTGGGATGCCCATCTCCACCGCCAAATCTTTGTGGCGCTTTAAATGACGGTACTCTCCGTGTACCGGAATGGAATACTGCGGCTTGGTCAGGGTGTAGATCAACTTGATCTCCTCCTGGCAGGCATGTCCCGACACATGAGTGTCCTGAAAAACGACACTTGCCCCCTTCTTCGCCAGCTCGTTCATCACCTTGGATACTGCCTTCTCATTTCCCGGAATCGGATGAGAGCTAAAGATGATGACGTCCCCCGGCTTAATCGAAACCTTTCTGTGGGTAGATGCCGCCATCCTGCTCAGGGCGGCCATGGTCTCTCCCTGACTTCCTGTCGTAATGAGCACAATCTGCTCATCTACATAATTACGCATCTCCTCAATGTCAATGAGCGTGTTCTCCGGAATCTTGATATATCCCAGCTCCGCGGCGGTAGAAATCGTGTTGACCATGCTTCGTCCTTCTACTACCACCTTTTTTCCGTACTTGCAGGCACAGTTGATAATCTGCTGCACCCGGTCCACGTTAGAGGCAAAAGTTGCCACGATGATTCTGTGGTCGTTATTTTCATCAAACAAATGATTCAGCGTTCTTCCCACCGTTCTCTCCGAAGGGGTATAGCCGACCCTCTCCACGTTCGTGCTGTCGCACATTAAGGCAAGCACGCCCTTTTTGCCAAGCTCCGCAAAGCGTCCCAAATCAATGGCGTCACCGAAAACCGGCGTGTAATCAATCTTAAAGTCACCGGTGTGGACGATGATGCCCGCCGGCGTGTAGATAGCCAGAGCCGCCGCATCGCTGATGCTGTGGTTGGTCTTGATAAACTCTATCCGAAAACAACCCAGGTTGATGGATTGTCCATGTTTGACTACTTTTCTTCTTGTGCTTCTCAAAAGATTATGCTCTTTTAATTTATTCTCAATCAGGCCCATGGTAAGCTTAGTGGCATACACAGGCATGTTTAGTTCTTTCAATGCATAGGGAATAGCTCCGATATGGTCCTCGTGTCCGTGCGTGATCACCAAACCTTTTACTTTCGATGCATTCTCCTTTAAATAAGTGATGTCCGGTATGACTAAATCTATTCCTAACATCTCCTCGTCAGGAAAGGCCAGACCGCAGTCCACCACGATGATGCTGTCCTCGTACTCAAACGCAGTGATATTTAATCCGATCTGCTCTAACCCTCCGAGAGGTATTATTTTTACCGACTGATTTCCCGTTGCTTTCAAAGTGTTACCCTCCGTTCTAAATCTGTTTCCGACTAGAACAAAGCATCCATCCGGTGTGTGCAGCAATCTGAGGATATTTCCGTATCATATTGTCACATCTTCGGCCTTGCTGCCACATCCGAAAACGCATTATTCTGTCTCAAAATCCATGTCTTTCATTAATTCTTCAAATACTTTGAAAACCGATGTTAATTCCGCTTCATCCTCTACCATCTCATAAGTTTTCATGCCGTCTTCATCCTCGGCGTTCTCTTTCATGATATAAACGGTCGTCTCCTCCTCGTCGTCAGCTTCCTCAAAAGCCTCCGACACCAAAAGATAATCCACTCCATTTATTTTGGTCTGTTCTATGATGCAAAATTCGATTTCCATGCCGTCGTCCGTCAGAAATGGAATGCTCTCATATTTTTTCATTATCAATACAACCTCTTTCTTCCGCCCTGCCGTCCTGTCATTATCTTTCCGGAACCGGATGCGAATCCATGTAGCTTTGGAGGATGAGAGTCGCCGCCATCCAGTCGATACGCTCTTTGCGGCGTTCTCTCCTCACTCCTGCGCTCATGAGAATCTGTTCCGATTCCATCGTAGTCAGCCTCTCATCCCACAAAAGGACGGGAAGCCCGGTCCGCTGCTCCAGCATTTTTTTAAATTCCACTGTCGCTTCTGCTCGTTCTCCCAGCGTGTTATCCATGTTTTTCGGTAATCCAAGCACAATCTTTTCAACCTGATAATCTTCCGCCAAAACCTTAATTCTTGCCAGCGTCTGCCTTAGTTTATTACTTGACTTTCTGGTGATCGTCTCCACTCCCTGAGCAGTGATTCCCAGAAGGTCGCTCACCGCCACCCCGACGGTCTTCGTCCCGTAGTCAAGCCCCATCCATCGTTCTTTCATTGCTATTTCAACTGAGTATTAATATAGTTTTCAAATAAAACTTCCAGTATCTCATCTCGTTCTACTTTCATGATCAGACTTCTGGCGTTATTATGGCTGGTAATATAAGTCGGATCTCCGGACATAATATATCCCACAATCTGATTGATCGGGTTGTATCCCTTTTCTTTCAGCGCTTCGTATACGTCCTTCAAAATCGAGGCGACATCATATTCCTGTTCCTTCACCACCTGAAAAAACTGTGTATTATTTCTACCCATGTTTACCTCCTTTTACAGATTTGCACTCATAAAATATTCTACTATGAGTTAGATTAAAATTCAATCTAAACTTTGCCATACAATAAATTTTCATCTAAAAACCCAAGAATTTTTACGAAAACCATGTCATTTTGCTGTATTTTTTTTGAATTTTCAGCTAATTTCACTGCAACTTTAACATATCTTTCTGTGTGTCCCTGTAAGTAGGCCTCTCCATTGATATCTACAATTTCCTCAAAAAGAACCTTTTGTTCCTTCCCGATATACCGTTGTTCATAGTCTTTTTTGTGCCTTTTTGCCATATCCAAAAGGATGGCGGATCGCCTGGACTTCCACTCCTCCGGCACATGGCCCTCCATGCGTTCCGCCCGCGTCCCTTTTCGGACAGAATATTTAAAAATGTGCATTTCATAGAGGTTGATCTCTTCCAGATATTTTCTGGTCTCCTCAAATTCCTCCTCCGTCTCTCCCACGAACCCGGCAATCACATCTGTCGTGAGCGCCGGATGATCATAATATTTCCTGAGGATTTCCAGTGCTTTTTTATAGTCTCTCGTGTCATAAGAACGATTCATCCTCTTCAAGGTCTCATCGCACCCGCTTTGCAGAGACAAATGAAAATGAGGACATACTTTATCGCATTGTCTGATGCTGGCAACAAATTCTTCCGTGACAATCCTCGGCTCCAGGGAACCCAGACGAATCCTCTCGATTCCCTCAACTTCCTGAATCCTCTTTATGATGTCAGCAAGCCCAACCCGCCCGTCGGACAAATCTTTTCCATAGGAACTTAGATGAATTCCCGTCAGTACGACCTCCTTAAATCCTTCCTTTGCCAACGCCTGAATTTCCCTGACCACCTCATCGGGATTTTTGCTGCGAATCCTTCCTCGGGTATAAGGGATAATACAGTAGGAGCAAAATTGATTGCAGCCATCCTGTATCTTGATGTAGGCCCTCGTATGCTCCGCCGTCTTATGAATCCTCAAATCTTCGTACTCTCTCACCTCGGAAATATCTTCTACCTCGGCAATTTTCTCTCTATCTATAAAATATGCATTTAATATGGAGGCAATCTCTTTTTTCTTGTTATTTCCAATGAGAACATCTGCGATTTTCCCTTTTTTTAGCTCCTCCTCCGCCGCCTGCACATAACAACCTACTGCCGCCACAATCGCTTCCGGATTTTTTTTCCTGGCCCGGTGTATCATTTGCCTGCTTTTTCTATCCGCCATGTTGGTGACAGAGCAGGTGTTGATAATGTACACGTCTGCCTCCTCCTTAAAATCCACGATCCGATAGCCGTCGGATTCCAGAATTTCCTGCATGGCGTCTGTCTCATACTGGTTCACTTTGCAGCCGAGAGTCAAAAAAGCCGCTCTTATATTTTTTTGCAATCTATCTCTTCCTTTCTCTTTGTCCTTTCCGCCACAGTTTTCCACATCCTTTTGCCAGGTATAGGGCGTTTCACCTTACTCCAGGGTTTCGCTGCGGTAGCAGCGGGCAGCAGCGTCCGCTGCAAACCCGAAAGGTCATGGCTAAATAGTTCCCTTTTTCCCTCTCAAACTCTGGCTTTCTATTGACTTTTTCTTATGAAACAGGTAGTATAACTATAATAGCATAAGGAGGATATGTTCAATGAAAACAGTAAAAATTTCTTTAAATTCTATCGATAAAGTAAAAACTTTTGTCAACGTCATCAATCGCTTTGATGCAGAGTTTGACCTTGTCTCCGGTCGTTACGTCATCGATGCCAAATCTATCATGGGAATCTTCAGTCTGGATATTTCCAAGCCAATTGACTTGAACATCCATAACGCTGACAATTTAGACGAGATCATGGAGCAGCTTCAGCCGTATCTCGTGACTGCCGATGAATAAATTTTCAAGACTCGCCTGCGCTCGCTTCAGGATAACCTCCTGAATGTGTGCACGGCGAGTCTGTTTTTTGTCTTTTATATCTTTTTTCTTCTATGACGCTTTATCTGTCTTCACTTC
This sequence comes from Eubacteriales bacterium, assembly GCA_030533385.1. Lineage (GTDB taxonomy): Bacteria > Bacillota > Clostridia > Lachnospirales > Lachnospiraceae > Anaerobutyricum. The sequence goes on from JAUNJG010000022.1 coordinate 27,622, forward strand.
ATCTATTTATTTTCGTCTGCCTTTCCACGGCTTCTTTCTTTTCATCTCCTACATGCCTCTCCATGAGGTCTCACCTTTATCACTTCTTCTGTCTCTATGGCTTTTTGCACCAATTCCTCTATACAGCCTTCCAGATTCTTTTCTGATTTTTGAATCACATCCAATCTCGGCTTGGTCACGGGATGCTTTGCCACAAAGATGGTGCAGCAATCCTCATAGGGCAGAATGGAAGTCTCGTAGGTTCCGATTTTTTCAGATACCGCCACAATGTCCTGCTTATCCATGCCAATGCAAGGACGGAACACCGGCATCTCACACACTTCGTTGGTGACATACAGACTTTGCATGGTCTGACTGGCCACCTGACCGATGCTTTCTCCGGTCACCAACGCAAGACAGCCGCTTTGGCGGGCAAAATGCTCGGCAATTTTCATCATATAGCGACGCATGATGATGGTAAGCTCATCATGAGGACACTTTTCATAGATTGCCATCTGAATATCTGTAAAGTTTACAATATGCAGATTAATCGGACCGGTGTATCGGGCAATCAATTTTGCCAAATCTACTACCTTCTGCTTGGCCCTCTCACTGGTGTAAGGAGGCGCATGAAAATAAGTTGCCTCCAGGCTCACGCCCCTCCTGGAAATCATGTAGCCCGCCACCGGACTGTCGATACCTCCGGACAACAACAACATGGCCTTTCCGCCGGTTCCCACCGGCATACCTCCCGGTCCCGGTATCTCATCAGAATAGATGTATACCTTCTCTCTGATTTCCACGGTGAGAAGTACTTCCGGTTGATGAACATCCACCTTCATGCCTTCTTTCTCATAACATTCCAGCAGCTTTTCTCCAAACAAAGCGGCAGCATCCATGGATTTCATCGGATATTTTTTATCCGCCCGGCGCACATTGACTTTGAAGGTAAAGTCCTTGTCCTCATAGCGCTCTTCCACATAATCACAAAGTACCTGCTGTAAATGAGAAAACTCTTTCTCTTCCTCCACCAGGATTGGACAGATACCGGAGATACCGAACACCCGGCTTAACGCCTCCACGGCTTCCTCATAATCATACTCGTCCAACGCATCCACAAACACCCGCCCTGATTCCTTGCGGATGTTAAATTCGCCCACCGGCTGCAATGCATATTTCATCTGGTGGATGAGAGCATCCTCAAAGAGATAACGATTTTTTCCTTTGACGCCGATTTCTGCATATTTAATCAAAAATGACTTAAACTCCATAAACTCTCCTTCTTATTGTCGTCCATGTGTTATCTTCTGGTAAACCTTCGCAACACCGGAAGCAATTCTTTCAACGCCTCCACACATTCATCCACTTCCTCCACACTATTGTAGACAGAAAAAGAAAAACGCAGCGTGGATTCATAATGATTTTTGTCCAAACCAATGCCCCGGAGCGTACCGCTGACCTCTGGCTTGTTTGAGGAGCAGGCGGAACCTGCGGAAACATAAATCCCTCTCTCCTCCAAAGCATGAAGCAACACTTCACTGCGAACTCCCGGAAAAGATATGCTGGCAATATGGGGAGCCATTCCCGAATTATCTTTTACATCGGAAATCTCCTCCGTCACTCTTTTTATAAAATGTTCTTTCACGGCACAAAGAGTTTCTACCTTCTCAGCATGATTTTCATAAATCATCGCGGCAGCCTTCCCGAGGCCGACGATGCCTGGCACATTTTCCGTGCCGGAGCGAATCCCCTTTTGCTGGTTGCCTCCCCACAAAATCGGCCGGATTCTGGTTCCTTCTCTTATATAAAGAAAACCAATCCCCTTTGGCCCGTGAATTTTGTGACCGCTGACGGACAGCAAATCCACCTTCCATTTTTTGGGCGTACATTTCATTTTCCCATAGGCCTGAATACAATCGGTGTGAAATACAATGTCCGGATTATATTTTTTCACGATTTTTCCGATTTCCTCCATCGGCTCCACCGCTCCGATTTCATTGTTGACGCACATGATGGACACCAAAAAAGTATCAGGGCGCAACGCCTCTTTTAAGGCGTCCAGCTTTACGATGCCTCTCTCATCCACGGGAAGATAAGTCACCTCGAATCCTTCCTCTTCCAGATAAGACAAAGGATTATATACCGACGCATGCTCAATGCAGGTAGTAATCACATGTCTGCCTCTGCGTTTGTGCGCCATAGCCGTACCAATTAAGGCAAGATTGTTGGCCTCCGTTCCCCCGGAGGTAAAATAAATCTCTTTCGCATCGACGCGAAGACTTTTCGCAATGATTTCTTTTGCCCGATTGACACATTGCTCCGCCTCGTAACCTTTCTTGTGCATGGAAGACGGATTGCCATACTCCACGTCAAGAACTTCTGCCATGATTTCTTTTACTTCCGGAAAGACTCGGGTGGTCGCTCCATTGTCAAAATATATTTCTGACATTCTCTTTCACCTCACAATTATAACAGAATAACACAGAACCAGAACCTTGTAAACATTTTTTAAAATGCCTCAGCGGTAAAGAATAAAATATTAAAATCAATTGTTTCTCATCCTGATCTTGTATT
>JAUNJG010000097.1 GCA_030533385.1 Eubacteriales bacterium
CATTTGAAAGAAAAACAAAAGAAAAGTTGCCAACGTTTACTTGACACAAACATAAGTTCTTAATATGTTGAAAACAAAATAAATATATAGTATAATTGATTCAGATAGACAGACATGAGGTGAGATAAGATGCTGGAAAAAATTATTGAACTCACGAATTTGTATATAGATACTATGCCAAAGAAAGAGAGAAAAAAATACGGGCAGTTTTTTACAAGTATGGAAACTGCAAGGTTTATGGCAAACTTGTATGAAATTCCGGTAGATAGGCAACGGGTGACTGTTTTGGATGCCGGAGCAGGTTCTGGCATATTGTCATGTGCCTTTATCGAATGGTTAGAGCAGTTTGACACAGTAAAAGAAATAGAATTGACTTGTTATGAGAATGATGAGAATGTCTTAGATCTATTAAAGAATAATTTGAAGTATTGCAAAAATCATTCAAGTAAAATAATCAAGTATCATATACGAACGGAGAATTATATTACAAGTCAATATTTAGATTTTAATCATATGATAGGCGGGAACTCTAATCCGATGAAGTATGATTATGTGATTGGAAATCCGCCTTATATGAAAATACCGAAAGATGCGCCAGAGGCAGCAGCTATGCCGGAAGTTTGTTATGGTGCGCCGAATATGTACTTTATCTTTGCGTCTATGGGACTTTTTAACTTGAAGGATAATGGAGAAATGGTTTATATTATTCCTCGTTCATGGACATCAGGGGCGTATTTTAAACGGTTCCGGCAGTATTTTCTGACAGAAGGTAAATTGGAGCATATTCATTTATTTGTAAGCCGGAATAAAGTTTTTGACAAAGAAGATGTATTGCAGGAAACGATTATTATAAAAGTTCGGAAAACGCATGTAAGCCCTGCACAGATAAAAATCACATCATCTAAGTCAAACAAAGATTTTGATGAATTGACCTTTTTGACTGTGCCATATGATCTTGTTGTATCTGGTGAAGATTACTATGTGTATCTGGTAACAGATGATGAGGAAGTAGCGGTGTTAAAACGGCTGCATAAGTTTAATCAGACATTGCCTGAAATTGGTGTAAAAATGAAAACAGGATTAACTGTAGATTTTAGAAACCGAGATATTCTTCGTGACGAGGAAGAGGAAGGTGCAATCCCTTTATTTTATTCACAGCATATAAAACAAGGTAAGGTACAGTTCCCTATTCAGAAAGAGCATCAGTATGTGGTAACAGACCAGCGTGGACTTATGCAAGATAACAAAAACTATTTGTTTGTAAAGCGGTTTACAGCAAAAGAAGAACCCAGGAGATTACAATGTGGGATTTATTTAGCAAAAAATTATCCACAGTATACGAAAATCAGCACACAAAATAAAATCAACTTTATCGATGGTTTGTTAGGAGAAATGTCAGAATGTCTGGTTTATGGTTTATATGTACTTTTCAATTCTACATTATATGATGAGTATTACCGGATTTTAAACGGTTCAACGCAGGTAAACTCTACAGAAGTAAATTCGATGCCTGTGCCGGATATGGAAAGTATACAGGAAATGGGACAAAGGTTAATGAAATCAAAAGATTTGTCAGAAAGCAACTGCAATTTAATCTTGGAGGGCTATTGTGGGTAAAGTTGAAGAAACACGAGAATTGCTGAAGACGGTGGGGATGCCAAAAGCACAGCAGACAGATATATGCTGCTATGTACTATTGGCAATGGCAGATATAAAACCGGATATGCCATGGAAAGAAGCGAGTAACGAGTGGATTCGTATTCATGATATCATTCAGTTTTCTAATACTTTTTATGGGACTACTTATGCAGAAAATAGTCGGGAAACATTTCGTAAACAGGCGTTACATAGATTCCGTACTGCTGCTTTGGTAGAGGACAATGGAAAAGCAACGAATAGCCCCAACTATAAATATCGGATTACGGAAGAAACATTGAACATGCTGAAAACATTTCAAACTGTAGAATGGCAGAAATCCGTAAATCGCTTTTTGGCAGACCATGATAAATTGATTGATATTTACGCTTCAAAAAAGAAAATGACAATGATGCCAGTGAAGATTAATGGGGTGGATTTTAGATTTTCAGCAGGAAAGCACAATGAACTACAGAAGGCAATTATTGAAGAATTTGCACCGAGATTCGCACCAAATTCGGAATGCCTGTATGTTGGCGATACCACAGAGAAAGATTTGGTAAAAAATGTTGATAAACTGATGGAATTAGGATTTGAAATCACTTTGCATGATAAGATGCCAGATGTTGTCCTGTATCGAGAGGATAAGAACTGGATTTACTTTGTGGAATCTGTTACTTCTGTAGGACCAATGGATCCGAAGCGGATTCTTGAGATTACAGAAATGACAAAGAGTGTTACGGCAGGTAAAATTTTTGTTACTGCTTTTCTGGATTTCAAGACATATAAGAAATTTTCAGAAGCTTTGGCTTGGGAGACAGAGGTATGGATTGCTGAAATGCCGGATCATATGATACATTTAAACGGAGATAAATTTTTGGGACCGAGACAATAAATGAATATAGTTATATTTCAAAAAAATGCAGAGATCCCTTAATCTTTCCATTATTCCCTCTCAAACCATTCCCCATATTTCCCAAAGGACAGCTTTTTGCGGGCTGTCTTTTTTTCTTGCCATTAATGAAAACTCCAAACTGGTAATTCTATTTTACACCAGCTTGGAGGTTTCCACAAACTTTGGGAGATTCCTTAATACAGTGTTTTTTTCTTCATCATCTACCAAAGATATCAAAAGAACAATTGGCATACCCTACATATTCATAACACCGTCTTTTCTTACCAGCCGTTTTCTTTTAACTTCTTTTTTCCATCTTTCTCCAGTTAATGTATCCATATATGGAATTAAATACATAGGCTGTCCACATGACGACCAAAGTTACCGCACCCGAATCACCGTTAATCAGCGCCATCACCCATAACACAACGGACACCACGTTGACCACAATCCACATCAGCCATTGTTCTGAATAGCGGGCGAGCATCAAAATCGTCGCAATTATGCTCAGCGTTGTGGACATGGAGTCTACAAAAGCAAAATTTCCTCCAAGAATTTTTAAAATCAAGCTGTATCCTACCACTGCCGCTACGGAGCCTACTATCAAAATAACCCATCCTTTTGCCGAAAGGTTTCTTGCCTTCACCTCAGAATCATCTTCTTCCATGTTTTTCTTCCAGCTGATAATTCCGATAAGAATCATGGGCACCATCAATATATTATACATGACCTCTCCGTAAATCTGTGCCTTAAAACACAGATACGCATAGGTAATTGCCTGAAATAATCCAAACGCATAGTTTTCGATTTTTCCTTTTGCACATAAGACGACGCTGATGACACCCGCAAGGCTGCTCAGAATCGCCAGCGTACTATCTCCCCAAATCAACGATAAAATGATGATCAACGCACTGGCCGCCAACAGCCAGATTTTTTCAAATATCGTCCAATCCTCAAAAAATTTCCTTACCTTATTCATTTTTTTCTCTCTCCTTTTGAAATTCTTCTTTTGTTAACGTCGGTCCTTCTACACCCACTACCATGGCAGAGACTCGATTTGCCGCCTTAACGGCCTCCCGGTATTCCCGTCCCCTCTGACGCATGGCAATCACCGTGCCAATATGAGCATCTCCGGCTCCCGTCGTGTCGGTCGCCTTCACTTCTTTTGCAGAAACGAGAATGTCATCCTCATTTTTTAAATAGGCGCCCCTGGCTCCCAGGGTAATAATGACAGTATTTCCTGTATCTTCATACAATTTTTGAGCTGCACATTCAAAGTCCGGCTCTCCCGTGTATTCCAGAGCTTCTTTTTCATTAAGATGTACCACCGGATGCAGTGCTTTCATGCGTGCCTGCTTTTCTTTTGAAAGGTGCATGATTCTCGGTCCCGGCGCATAATAGACCGTCAGGGAAGGGTTTTTCTCAAAAAACTCCAGAATGGCGTCTCCACCTTCTCCCTCAATTTCGTATCCGCTTACATAGGCAGAATCGTACTCCTCCACATGCAGTTCATGAAACCATTCTCTTTGAAAGTTGCACTCCACCCCCGGGAGCGTAAGAAAGGTTCTCTCCCCCTCTCTTTCCACAAGACACAAACAATATCCATTGTCTTTTTCCTGCGAACAAATCGCAATTTCATGCCCGGCCTCCCTCAGCTTACGGGAAATGATTTTCCCATAAATTCCGTCGCCGACAGGGGCAAATAATGTGTAGGAAGCCCCAAAATGCTTCATAATGTCCGCAACATTGTATGCGCATCCTCCCACCATCATTTCCTGAGAGTCTGCATAAACATCCTCGCCTGACTTTGGAAGGCGTTCTATTTTCATGATAATGTCAAGCATCGCCGCACCGATTACCAGACACTTTTTCACGCCAGACACCCCCTTTTTTTCACGATTTGTTCCGCATATGGCATAAAGTCCACCTGGTTTGCCTCCCGAATCAAATTTACATCTTCTACGGGAATCCCCTCGATTCCTTTCACACCTCCGCAGATTGCCGTCGCCATCGCACCAATCGTATCGGTATCTCCTCCCAGATTTGCACAGAGCAATGCACACGGATGAACATTTCCAAAACTATAGTATGCAATCGCAATGGCACACGGCACGGAATCTACCGTGTTGACCCCCGCTCCCATCATGTTGTATAACTCTTCTAAAAATCTGTCCTCGTCCCCTTCATATCTGTGCGCCAGCTCCACTCCGTAACGAATCCTCGTTCCCAAAGAGGCCGAAACCGTACTCGCTCCCAGAGACATCGCATACGCTTCGACAGAAAGCACATCACGGATCATCTCCTCTCTGTCTTCCTTGTCCATCGCAGATGCCACCGCCATGGCCACCATGCTTGCCCCCGTCAAAGTAATGTCACTGCTGTGTGTAATTTCGCTTACAGCTTTTACATAATCACACAATTCTTTTTTCTGGTTCGCTTTAAACAGGGTTCCAATCGGAGGGATTCTCATTGCGGCACCATTCGATAACGCCTGCCTGGAATATTCCCCGGTACTCTCCCCCTTCTCAAAAAGTTCCAGTGCGACCTTTGACGTAGGACCCAAAATATTATTTTCAAACGCATGTTCTTTTCTGGCCCACGCCAAAATATGTCCCGCAATATTGGATGCGTCCGGCACAAAGTCTGTCTCTATCAAACTGTCGAGAATGGTGATGGCCTGAGAAGTATCATCGGTAAAGTTGCCCCGCTTATACTGATAGGAAATCTCATTTTCCCCATCCCCCTCCAGAAAATCCTTTATCTTTCCATATTTTTCAAGTACCCTTTTACGGCTCCAAAGCTCCGGCGGCATACCCATGGCATCCCCGATGGCCATCCCGTATAGGACTCCCAGAATTTTACTCTTCATTTGTTTCCTCCTTTTCCTTTCTCGCTTATACCGATTACGATAAATTGTTTTTATCATTATGTCAATTGTCTTTTTGACACTTCCACACATTCAGGTAATCATCATTATCTTTGTCAGATATTTTCTGCCGCTTACAACCATAACTCATTCTTTCCGAATTCTTTCTACCATGCTTTCTTTTTGCAGTTTGTCACACTGGTATTTCGGGATGGCATAAGCCAAAGCGGCCAATACCGGAAGCAACAGGACGCACGGGACGATGGTCAGCTTCATCTGAAAGAAAAAAGCAGTTCCGACAGTGTGAGCCAGAATGGTCTTTGCACCAAAGACAAGCAGCAGCACCGCCATAAGGAAAGCGCCGCCCAGATAGATACAGCCCTCAGCCACCAGCATGGCAAGTTCCTGCTTTTTCGTCATTCCCACGGCCTCCAAAAGCGCCAGTTCCTTTTTCCTGCTCAACACGGAAGCCGCCATGGTATTGAAAAAATTCATGACGCCGATAAAGCCGAGCACGAGAACCAGAAAGCCGCCAATCCAGTAATATTTGCCAAGAAAACGCTGGAAGCTGACCTCCATATCCAGGGCGGACATCACGTTTAAAAGTCCATGATTCATCTGAAGAGTTTCTTCCATGTACTGTTTTACTGCTTTATCCTGTCCCTTTTTTGCATCAACGGCGGCAAGCATGGCGTTATCATTTCC
>JAUNJG010000023.1 GCA_030533385.1 Eubacteriales bacterium
CCAGGCGTGTAGTATATTCTATTATTTTACTTTTTACCTGTTCTATGTAATCAATTCCGTTGACAATTTTCATAATCATTTTCTCCTATATCCTTCATTTTCAGTTATGTCAATTCTAAGTTTCTCCTTGATGCAAATCGTGGATTTGCTTCTCTGACACTTTCGGAATATCTTTTCTTTAGTTCCTCAAAAGCATCGTTTACTTCTTGTGGTATGTCAACGTGGCTGATAAAATTTTTTCCCCGAGGCCCGTAGCCATTTTCATCGTCGCGCAGTCTCGGTATTTCTCCCATTAAAAGTGTAATGTACCTGTCCATATCCCACATCCCCAGTGGCTGTTTGTCAAAGACTAATCCGGCATCACTTTCAAGCACCTGCACCTGATAGGTGGCGTAATTGATCAGCAGGACTTCCCCGGAAACATATTTTTTCAAGGTGGCTTCCATTCTGTATTGCATCGTCGCATCCTGGGCTAACATGATGCTGTCACATTTTATCTGATTTTTTTCCATCAAATCCAGAAGCAATGTGATGTTGTTCCCGCAGTTTGTGGAATGACATTCCAGATAATCTGCCTGAATCCCATACAGTTCCTTTATGTACTCATGAAACATTTCTGCTTCTGTTAAATCCGCTGTATCGATTCCGCTGGTATTTTTTCGGACGATTTCCCGCAAAGTATCGGTGGTATGCCCGGCACCGCCGACAATGATATAGGTTTCTGCAATTCCGGCTTTCATGGCTTCTGCCAGCACATTGCCGCCTTCCAGAATACTTCCGCCAAATAATACAAATACGTCTGTCTTTTTTATACCATAGGCCTCTTGGAGACATTCCTGATTTAAGTCCGGAATGTCTCTTTTTCCACAAAAATTTCCCAATACATTTATCAGTTCCGCTTTATTCATTATCATAGGTCCTTTCTTGACATTCTCCCCATCGAAAGCAAGGGGTTTTACGACACATTGGATATTTTTAAAAATACAGAAGGTTCAAATTCCCGTTTATATTTTGAATCATCGAGGTATATGTTTACAGACATATATGGGGAAAGCCGGAAAATCCGGCACCTTTTTTAGTGTGACATATGTTTCTTCCTCACCGCATCGTATAAACTCTGCAGCAATATGCCGCCCACGATAAATACCAATGCAATCACTGCCCGCAGCTTTATCTGTTCTTTCAGCACTACCGCTGATACCACCACGGATAAAAAAGGAGTCAGGTAAGCCAGATTTGCTATCTTAGCCGTATTTTCAGCCCCCTGTAACGCCAAAGCCCACAATAGATAGGCCACCGCATCGATAAACACGCCCAGCCACATCAATCCTAACCAATGGATTCCGCTTACAGGTTTCCAATCCTCGGTCATAAGGCCAAACACTGCGGAACATAGAGCTACGGTCAGCCAGATTATCATCATGGTAATATTTTGATTATAATCTGCCTTTTTATTTAATACTGAAAATAAGCCGTAACAGGCAGCAGAAACAATGCAGCCAAGCATTCCTGATACGGCATTACCTCCTGCGATGTTTCTCTCTCCCGTTGACAAAATAACAATTCCCAGAAAAGAGCATAGCATCGCTATTCCTTTAATCAAGGTAAATTTCTCTTTCAAAATCAGGCAGGAGAATATGACCAGCATAATGGGCCAGAGATAATTTAATATGCAGGCTTCCTGGGAGCTGAGCTGCGTAAGTCCGTAATTATATAATGCGGAATACAAAAATAAACCTAAAAATCCAAGACCTGCCATGATGCCATAATCTTTTAAGGAATATCGTTTCATCTCCTGCAATGAGCCATTTTTTATGTTGATTAAAAATAAAAAAACAAAGGCGAAGGTGCCGCTTATGAACAATGTTTCCAGATTGGGAATATCCGTCAAAAGTATTTTTGAAATGGCAGCCAACGTTGCCCATATGGAAACAGTCAACCCGGCATAGATATAGTTTTTCCTCATATTACCTTCCTCACAAGTCAGTTATGGCTCCTTTTTCAGTCAAAAATCAAGTGCTATTTTATCATTTTTTTATATGGTTTTCAATTATGACATCCCTATTTACCGCTACATAGACATCCCTATTTACCGCTACATAGCTTGCTGATGATTCCAAAACACTTCCTTTGAGATTACCGCATTATATTTTATTATAACATCCAACTTATATTTCATCCTGTTCTTATGTAACTGAACATACGGGAATCTCGCTTACAAAACAAGAGTTTAAATGACAAAGAGAGACTCTTAAATTACAAACAAGACTCTGTGGCTGCAATTCACTCTTCTCTGCCTGTTCATTCATCACAACATAATATATAGACGTCATAAAGTAAAATATATTTTACTTTATGTATGGTATATGATAACATACATAAAACGAGAGGAGGATGGAGATGCCGAAAAACATTGCTCTAAAGGTGGCAAGAGCTGAAAAAGATATGACACAAAAGGCATTGGCGGAAGCTGCAGGTGTTTCAAGACAGACCATCAATGCCATAGAAAAAGGAGCATATAATCCTACGATTAAGCTGTGCCGTAAAATTTGCCGCATATTAAATAAAAGTCTGGATGATTTATTTTGGGAGGATGAGGACGATGAAGAAAATGAAAAATAATCTGGATGAGAGACAGGAGTTAAAGCTTTTAAAAATCGAACATACTGGATGCTGGATTGCTTTTTGGGGCTTATTGGCCATAATATTTATACAAAAAATAATGGGAAATAATACCATAGAAAACCTTATAGGTGAATGGACTATATTATCTTGTCTTTCCATTTATCTTGTTATAGGATGTATTAAAAATGGAATCTGGGACAGAAGATTAAAACCTGACTTCAGAACAAACGCCATTGTGAGCAGTATTACGGCCCTTGCCATGGGCGTCATTTGGTTCATTATTTCTTATCGAAATTATCATAAACTGACTGGTTCCGTTGCAGCGGGTGTTTTCATGTTTTTGACGGTATTGGTTTTATGCCTGGCTGCATTGACGATTTCTTCTAAAATGTACAAAAAAAGATTACAGAAGCTTGAAGAACTTGAAGAAGATTCTGTGGACGAGGATTAAACATATCGTTTTGAGATTATATGCAATAACACATTCAACTTTTTAGATATATAGTTTCAAATGAATCCTGTTGCTTTTTCCGAATAGCGATGCTATCATCATCTATAATACAGGAATTAAAAAAGGAAGGAGCGTAATACCATGTCATTACCTGAAAAAGCATCTTACACCATCGAAGATATCTACTCCCTCCCGGAAGGACAGCGGGCAGAGCTGATTGACGGCGATATGTACCTGATGGCTCCACCCAGTCGAATCCATCAGGAGCTGGTTTCTGAATTAACACAGATTATCGGGGTATATATCAAATCAAAGAATGGTTCCTGCAAAGTTTATCCTGCTCCATTTGCCGTGTTTTTGAATGTTGATGATACAACTTATGTGGAACCGGATATTTCTGTTATTTGTGACAAGGACAAATTAAATGACAAGGGTTGCTCCGGTGCACCAGACTGGATTATAGAAATCGTATCGCCAAGCAGCCAGCGCATGGACTATCTGACCAAATTATTCAAATACCGCACCGCCGGCGTCCGCGAATACTGGATTGTGAATCCATTAAAAGAAACCGTGCAAACCTATTCCTTTGAAGGAGAAGAAGACTCCGCCCAGGCATCCTTTTCTGATACCATTCCTTCCGCCATCTTCAAAGACCTGGAGATATGTGTGGAAAAATTACTGAGATAAAAATATAGACAATTTTCAAACAGCTTTACCTATGAGCTGCCCAACATTGAAAAACCTGACGTCTCATATACGCCTTACGTGTAAAACCAAAAGATACATTGTAGTTATCTAAAAGCCATCAATGCCTGATAATTAAGAAACCCCAACCGCGTTGTATATGTCCGAAGTGTACAGCCTTTGAAACACTGTTGTTTGATGAACGGCGGACTGACAAGTCCGACGGACACAAACAGGTGTGTTTCAAAGGCTGTACACAGGACATATGTGATTAGGTTGAGGTTTCTAAAAAATCATGCTTCCCTTACACTAAATCCTTTCTCTCAAAAATCCTGACAGAAATCATACCGGACAGCACAAACACCACGGTTCCCGCCGCCACCGCCATCGCAATGAACATCACCGATGATAATGCGGCAAAAGTTCCAAAGCCAGTCTCCTGTTTTTCGATGATTTTTGCCAAAATAAACGGAGACGCAATAATCACAACGGAAAAAATGAATCGTGTTTTTTCATAGCCCAGCTTATACTGGACAGGCAGATAGAAGGCAAAGAATACCGTGATGATAAAAAATACCACCGCTGCCAGCTCCGGCGGCAGACCACCCAGTTTCCGTAAAAACAGCGTTTCCACAAAAAAAGCCAAACAGCAGATGAGATAGAGGGCGATACAAAAACAATATTTCGACGCCACCATAAGATATCGCGGATAGGGTGCCGCACCCAGCAAAGCGGCTGCCTTCGGATACCGGCTTTCCTTATGAAACACCAGCTGAACCATCTGCAATACCATGAAAATGGTCATGAGCAAAAATCCCATTTCTCCGGCATAACTCTCCATATTCCAAAGTAAAAACGGAGGAATCAGCATGGTGATAAGCAGCCTTATTCCCATTTCCTTTTTCACAATCAAAAAATCTTTTTTCAACATATTCCACAGCATATTATCCCCTCCTCGCTTTTTTCACATGAGCCAGCATAATATCTTCAACAGCCGGACGTTCTATGACAATATCCGGCATTCTCTCCTTGACCTCATCGAGCTGTCCCGTAATGCCGACAAATCCATAAGCATTTTCTTCCAGACTTAAAAATAACTTCCGGGTGTCTTCATCCAGCTTACCTTTGTCTCCCTTGACAATTCTGTAACTTTCCAACAAATCATCTTTTTCTGCCTGAAACACAATACGTCCTCTGTCAATCAAAATAAGCATATCCGCAATCTTATCCAAATCCGAGGTGATATGGGTGGAAAAGAATACCCCTCTCCCGCCCTGCTCCATAAATTCTTTTAAAATATCCAAAAGTTGGTTCCGAATCAACGGGTCAAGACCGCTGGTAGGCTCATCCATCACCAGAAGCTCCGCCTTGTGGGAAAGGGCCAGAGCAAGGGCGTATTTTAATCGCATTCCTTTTGACAAGGTCTCTATCTTTTGTTTCGGATTCAGGGAAAAGCGCTCCAGATACCCTTTAAAATCCTCCTCACACCAGGAAGAATAGGCCGGTGCAATCACACATTTCATCTCCTCCAGCGTCAACTCCTCATAAAAGCAACCTTCATCAAACACCACGCCGATACGGTTTTTAATCTGCTTCTCCTCTGTCTCCATATCCATGCCGAAAATTCGGACACTTCCTCCATCTTTTTCTGCAAGACCGAGAATCGTTTTTATAGTAGTCGTCTTGCCTGCTCCGTTTTTGCCGATAAACCCGGCAATACAACCCTCCGGCAGAGAAAAAGAAACCTCTTTCAAGGAAAAATCTTCATAGCTTTTATTCAGTCCCGATACTTCCAACAACTTATCCATCTACGTCTCCTCCTCGTACAAAATCTCCATCATGGCATTCAGTTCCTCTTTGGTGATGCCCAATGTTTTGGCCGCAGTGATCATCTCCTGCATTTTCTGTTCCACCATCTGACGCCTGGCATCCCGGAGCAGTTCCATATTGCCGGGGGAAACAAAGGTTCCCACTCCCACCTTGCTGGTGATAAATCCTTCTTGCTCCAACTCATCATAAACCCGGCGAATGGTCAGGACACTGACCTTTATATCATTGGCAAAGGCCCGGATGGAAGGAAGGCTGTCTCCCTCCACCAGCTCTTCCTTTAAAATCGCATCTTTAATCTGACTTTTAATCTGTTGATAAAGCGGAATCTCTGATTTATTCGATATAATAATCTTCAATTTCATCCTCCTTAGTGTGATGTTTATTAATATACATTATAAACATAATACACTTGCCTGTCAAGAAGATCTTCTACGCTCGATTGGGTGGATTCGGAAGTTGAAGCCGGTCGAAACCTTGTTTTCAGAAAAAATCAAAAAAGCCCTTGCGTTCTCACACAAGAGCCAAATCTTTATTTTCCCTGCAAGTTTAACAGAATGCAGCCTGCCAAAATCAGCAAAATACCCGAACCTTGAAGGAATGTTATTTTTTCGTGAAAAATGCCCACGGAGATGGCCGTCGTTGCCACGATGCCGACGCCGCACCACACGGCATAGCCGATGCCTAAATGAATGTGGGTAATCGCCTTACCGAAGGATATGTGACAACCCAGATAGATAATCATGCTGAATGCCGATGGAAGAAATTTTGTCAATCCGTCAGAATATTTCAGACAGGCCGTCCCCATAATCTCCGCCGCAATCGCTGCGGCAAGATAGATATAGTACTTCATCTTTTCTTCCTCAATTAGTGATTGTCTTTCCTGTCGTAATATCAAAAACATGAATTTTAGAAAGATTATAACGCAGATTCACAGTCTCCCCGGCACACAGAGGCATCGTGCCATCAATTCTCGCAATCAATTTTTCTTTGCTTCCCTTCTGGCTCAGATAAATCATCGCCTCGGCTCCAAGCATCTCATACACGTCGATGACTGCCTTTTTATGCGACATTTCATTTTCACCTGCAATGTCAATATGCTCCGGACGAATCCCCAGAACTACCCTTTTTCCTGACAGGTTTCTCCGCTTTAAGCACTCTGCCTTTTCCGGGGGCATCTCCACCTTTCCATCTTCTGTCTCCACAAAGACTCCGCCCGGCGCAAAATTGACCACACCTTCTATAAAATTCATCGGAGGTGTTCCGATAAATCCTGCCACAAATTGATTGGCAGGCTTATGATAAAGATTTTGCGGAGAATCCACCTGCTGAATCACGCCGTCTTTCATCACGACAATCCTCGTACCCAGGGTCATCGCTTCCGTCTGATCGTGGGTGACATAGATAAAGGTCGTTCCCAGCTTGTGATATAAATCTGCAATCTCCACCCGCATCTGTCCTCTCAGCTTTGCATCCAGATTGGAGAGCGGTTCGTCCATCAAAAATACTTTCGGATTTCTGACGATGGCCCTTCCCATTGCCACCCTTTGTTTTTGTCCGCCGGAAAGCTGTCCCGGCTTTCTGTCCAGCACGCCTTCCAGCCCCAGGATGGAGGCAGCCTCCTGCACTTTCTTTTCAATGACATCCTTCTTTTCTTTTCGTATCTTCAAACTGTATGCTATGTTTTTCCTCACACTCATGTGCGGATAGAGCGCATAATTTTGAAACACCATGGCAATATCCCGATCGCTGGCGCTGACGCCATTCATTTTTTTTCCGTCAATCCACAGTTCTCCCTCGCTGATCTCCTCCAAACCCGCAATCATTCTGAGAGTCGTTGACTTTCCGCACCCCGAAGGGCCTACAAAAATAATAAACTCATTGTCCTTTATCTTTAAATTAAAATCTTTTACTGCCTCAAAACCATTTTCATATTTTTTGCAGATATTTTTTAATTCTATACTTGCCATAGATTCTCCTTCTTTCCAATGGAAATTGTCGGCTGTACCGACACACTCATAATCATTTCGCCTTTTCTCATGGATATTCCAGATGCCGGGACACAGCTTTGATTAGGATGCCGGACTGATTTTTTCCAAAAGCTGTGGCAGACCATCAACCGATGCAAGGATCATATCTGCATCCTCCTGCAAATCGTCAAGACTCCCTACTCCGCTTAACACACCGATGGCCACAGCACCGGCATTGTGGGCAAACCGCATATCGTTGGGCGTATCCCCCACCACGGCAATTTCCTCCGGCTTCACCTGCCAGGCCTCAGCCGCCATATGCACCAGCTTCCCGTTCGGTTTTTCCGGCATTTCGTTTCCCGCCGTCCCATAAAAAGAAATGTAGCTGTCAATCCCCAGTCTCCTTAAACAGTCTTTCGTTGCCATTTCCTCATCCGTCGTCGCAACGCCAATGTGTATCTTTTTTTCCACAAGCGCTTCCATCATCCGGGGCAAATTCGTGAAAACAGGATAAGTCTTTCGTTTTTCGTTGACCTCTTCATAGAAATATTCTCTCAACACCTGAGCCAGATTCTCCGCATCAGGGAGCGCTGTACAAAGGTGCATCTTCTCCCACATATCTTTTGCGATATCTCTGTACGACTTATAGGCCAAAGCTCCCTCCGACAGAATTTTTCCATCTTCTTCTATTCCAAGGGCATCTTGCATGAGAGATCTGATCTCCTTTTGTCCTTCAAAACCATATCTCTTTGCCAACCGCTTCTCCACTGCCTCCGCCGCCGTTCCCCAGACCTCATAAAAATCTATCAGCGTTCCATCTTTGTCAAATAATATTCCTTTGATTTCCATTGTTCTTCCAGATATCCTTTCACTTCTCCAAAAGTATGAAAACGATGTTCTTTTTCTCCTTTGCTGACCGGATTCGCATACCACAAAAATGCTCCTTGTGCGCTCTCCGCTCCAAATCGTACCCACTGGTACTTCTCGCAAGACAAAGAAATGCTCCCTTCTGCCGTCCAGCAATCCTCTCCCTGTGACACGCAGTCACATTCCTGCCTTTTTCCATTCCTGACATAATAAAGATGAGGCCTGTCCTTCTGCCCTCTCATGATAATTTTATAAGAAAGCTCCTCCTCACCATCTTTTAGCTTATCGCCAAAAACTACTGTTCGCAATGTGCCATCTTCTTTTTGGGCTGTAAGCATACATGTGATCTCACAACGCCTGGACACATGACTCCGACAACGCTGCAGGGCGTCAAGAACATGACGTTCTGACAAATCTTCCATGTAAAGAAAAGTTGCCGGATCACCGGGAATCGAGGGGCCGTCTGCTCCCGGATACCAATCCTCCTCTTTTTTATGAGAGTCGCTTCCGCCGATGGCACAGATGCGATATCCATCCTCCCACAAAAGGTCTGATAAAAATACTGCTTTTTCGTTGGCCTCATGGGCATCCGCCTCCGGGTCTGCCTCATAGGTGGGGTCATTGATAATTTCCAAGCAGGAAATATCCGACAGAGAAATCTCATCATACAGCCATTTCCAAATATGTAAAAAAGGATGATTAATACTAAAAAGCCACCCTTCTTCCCGACATTCTTCCAGAATAAGCCGAATATCTTTTTTCAGAAGACTTCTATCCTTATCCCGCAAAATTTTCGTCAAATGATTCGGTCTTCTTGTCAACCCAAACACATTGGCATGTCCGATAATCGTCGTGATTTCCACACCCGGCATGACGAGAACCGGCGTTTGGGGCCATCCCGTATGCACCACGTTATGCTCCGTGGCCATATAGAAATCCAGTCCCATTTTCTGTGCCTTTTTTCCGGCCTCCCCGGGGAGTTCCCTTCCGTCTGATAACTGGGTATGGGTGTGAAAATCTCCCTTATACCAGCCTGTTCCCTCTTTCCATATTCTGTCTTTATTCAGCCTGCTGTATCCAAAGGTTTCATCCGCCCACAAATCTCCGTCTATCGTCTCGGGAACTTCCTTTTTTTCATCTGAAATCCGGAACACGAGGGGCAGCTTTTCTCCCTCGGGAATCTGTTCCAAATATTCTGAAAACAGGTAGATTTCTATTGTCCATTCCCCCGCCATCATCTCCCCCGGAATCCCTCCTATGGTAGTGTCGGTACTGCTCTTACCCAGAACGATGATCGGTGTGCTGTAGCTTAGCTGCTTTTGAAAGCGCAGCTTTCCTTCCGGGTCTTTCAGAAGAAAAAACACCAAAAAGGTAGCCGGAGGTTTCAGGTTATATTCTATGGATAAATTCTGACAGGCAGAAGGGAGCCAAAAGCTCCCTGTCTGCATCACATCAGAATGTCTCTCCATAAGAAAACTTACGGTTTCTCTCATTTTATTTTCCTTCCAGCGCTTCATCCAAAGCTTTCTGCGCCGTTTTTTGTGCCTCATCCAAAGCTTCCTGCGCTGAAACGCCATCGATTTCCACTTTATCTACTGCAATAGAAATGGCGTCCATAATCTCCCCGTTGGTCGGATCGTAAGGATAAACAGAACCATGAGAAGCCTGTGCAAAAGGTACTGCCGCATGTGGATTTTCCTCAAGGTATGCCGCATATTCTGCATTGTCTGCAACGTTTTTATTTACCGGAACATATCCTGTGGACATGCTCCATTTTGCCTGGCTGTCCGCATTGGTGAAATATTTGATAAAGTCGTAAGCACCCTCTTTTTCTGCATCAGAGGAGGACTCTAAAACGCTCAAAGTCAATCCTTCCGCAAGAGGAGCAGATGTGGTGTCTGCATCCCAGGCTGGCTGTTCCTTTGCCGCGACCACAGAAAAATCGAGGTCTGCCTGGTCTCCTGAGGAACCGGTATATCCTCCTGCGATTCCGTTTAACGCATCGTCCATGGTCGCATACCAGTATTCCCATCCCTGTCCGCCGGAATGAATGGCCATAATCTCGTCGTCATGAATCCAGGTGCGGAAGGCCTCAAACACTTCTACCCATTCGTCGCTGTTTATCATGACGGTCTTTCCATCTTCGCTGAGTACGGAAGCTCCGTTGCTCATCGCCGCATCAATCAGGTTTACAGCGCCCCACATCGGCTCCCATCCATAAGTGGCATCGGTTTTTTCCTTGATGGTTTTTGCCGCTGCCGCCAAATCCTGCCATGTCGTGATGCTTTCCGGATCAATGCCCGCCTGATGAAACGCTTCTATATTGTAATAAAGAATCTGGGTTGTTCCATATGCAGGAATTGCAAAAATCTTTCCTTCATCGTCTTTTCCCTGTTCCATAAATACTTCCAGATAATCGGATTCCTGGAACTCATCATCCTGATCAATGAAGCTGCCAAGGTCTGTCAAAAGATTTTTGTCTGACAGCACCCTCGCTGTAGCAGTCTGCAAGAGCACCACATCCGGTGCGGCATTTCCTGCGATACCTGCCTGCAATTTTTGATAAGTTTCTGTATAAACCGCCTGCGTTACCGCAGTCACCTCGTACTGGTCCTGGGAAGCGTTGTACTCATCGATGATATCCTGCACAACACCTACCGCCGTTTTTCCGCCGGCATACCAAAATTCCACCTGCGTCTTCTCTCCGCTTGCCTCATCGGAAGTCTGTGCGACGGTGGAAGAAGAATCTCTATTCTCCGCCGTGCTATTTCCGCATCCAGTCAATGCACCTGTCATCATTGCCGCTGCCATAAACAGCGCTACCATTTTCTTTGCCATCATTTTTCCTCCTGTGATTTGTTTCTATCCTTTCATTCCGGTGTCTCCACCGATTCCATTGATGAACCATTTCTGGGTAAATGCAAAGAGAACCAGAAGAGGAAGGACGATAACCGCACTGGCGGCCATGACCAAGGCCCACTCCGTTCCGTAAGCACCACCTTCAATAAAGAAGCTGCGCAGTCCCTGAGAAACGAGATACTTGCTCTCATCATTGGTAATGAGGGACGGCCACATATAGTTGTTATATGTTGAAATGAAACTCATCAATCCAAAAGTAATAAACGAAGATTTCGTCATAGGGCATACAATTTCCCATAAAATGCGGAAATGGCTGGCACCGTCTATCCGAGCTGCCTCCACCAGTCCCCTGGGAACCTGCATAAACGCCTGCCTGAGCAAAAAAATACCAAACATACTCACCGTACTTGACACAATCAGGCCGGTCAGCGTATTGAGCATATTCCACCGGGATAAAATAATATAACTTGGAATGTAGGTCGCCGCCACAGGCAGCATATAAGTTCCCATGACAAAGGCAAACAACATATTCTTCCCCTTGAAGTGAAAAAATACAAGGGCATAGGTAATCATCGCCCCGGTGACCACCTGAAGCAGCACAATAATCGCCGAGACGAACATGCTGTTTTCAATATAGGAAAGAATTGGGGAATCAAAAAAGATAGACACAAAGTTCCCCCATTGAGGAGTCGCCGGAAAAAACGAACCGGTTGACATGACCTCTTCCTTAGTTTTCAGTGCGCTCAACGTCATCCACACAAACGGAAAAGCCGTAAATACACTGACCAGCACCAAAATCACATATTTTAATATCTTTCCAATCCATCCGGACAAAAAGCCGACTTTTTTTCTGTCTGACATCACTTTCCTCCTAATAATGCACCCATTTTTTTGATCCGACAAATTGCAGCCACGACAAGAAGACGGTGATGATAATCATAACAACGGCGACAGCCGTCGCCTCCCCCATATTAAACTCCTGGAAACCAAGCTGATAATACATGTACAGCAGCGTCCGGGTACTTCCACTTGGACCACCCTGGGTCAAGATCTGAATCTGGTCATAAGCCTGCAAAGAATTTACCATCGTGATAATCATTAAAAAGAATGTGGTCGGCGAGATGCTCGGCAGTGTCATATCTCTGAACTGCTGCCATTTTTTTGCCCCATCTAAACTGCTCGCCTCATACAATTCCGTCGGAACTTTTTCCAGAGCCGAAAGATAAAAAATCATCGCATATCCAAGACTTTTCCAGACCGTCACGATGATGACAGAAAGCATTGCCGTCTGGGAACTGCTAATCCACTTCAACGCCGGCAGATGAAAAAACTCCAAAACTATATTGGCAATGCCCCCCTGGGGCTGAAAAATCCACGTCCAAACGATAGAAATGGCAACCGTAGGCGTAATCCATGGGGAAAACAGCACGAACTTGAACAGACCGCTGCCCCGGAAATTTTTCCTTAGCAACAAGGCCAGCCCCAGCCCCCCAACAATAGTCGGAAACAACGTGCCCACAGTAAAAATCAGCGTATTCCACAACGCATCGTAAAACCGGCTGTCTCCGAACAAAGATACATAATTTTCAAAAAATACAAAGTGGTACTCCGGATTCATGAAATCCCAGTCTGTGAAACTTAACCATATAGAACGCATGATGGGATATACCCAAAAAATAAACATGGGAATCAGGGCAGGAAGGACAAATAACAAAACGGTTCCCCCGCTTTTTATTCCTTCTATCCACTGCCCGGATCCTTTTTTTTGATTCCTTTGCGTCACTTTTTCCTCCTGCCTTCCTAAAAAACTTTTTGTTTTATCCTATCGAAGAAATGTAAAGTGTAAAATCCAGAATTTGAAAAAAATTTGTAAAAATTAGTTCAAATTTTTTTCAAACATTTTTCACAATGTCATCATATTTTTTAAAAAATTCTTGGAAATAAAAGTTTCCATATAAGAAAAACCTTGCCGCAGCCCTCTCTCTCCAGGACTGCGGCAAGGTTTTATTCTCAATTTCATTCCAAATTTTTTCTGTTTCTAAACCATAGAATTGTCAAGTCAATCACCGGTACCTCTGCGTAATCTCAAAAAAATCCTCTTCTCCTTCTATGTATTTTTCATAGACAAGAAGAGGCTCCTTTCCTCCATATACTTTACACAGACCACATGATTCACAATGATTTTTACACCGAAAATTCTCTTTGATATACTCATATCGTTCCTCCTTCGTGGAACGTGCGATGTCAGGTGGACGCATGCCATCTTCCCTCCCTTCTTTCCCACTTTTCCTTCTATCTTATCATGTCCTTTTCTTTTTCACAATTTCCTTTTCACCGCAGATTTCGTCGCAACTGCCCTCCTCCATTCTGTCTCCGGATATCCCTGCACCGCCAAAAAGACAGCAGACGTTCTCCGTCTCCTGCCTTTTTCTTCTATGTCCATCTTATTTTTACATTTTTACTTCTTTCCATGGGACTGAAAAAAATCAGTCAACTTGTCAAGACTTTTCATCCATACATCCAACTCTTCCGGAGTGAGAGCTTCCACGAGGGCATCTGTCATTTTTCTATGAAACTGCTTGTGATGCTCGTAAGCCTCCATCCCCTTGTCGCGAAGATATATGTTCACCACCCGACGGTCATGCTCACTGCGCTGTCTTGCCACATATCCTTTGTTCACCAGGCTGTTCATCGCCGTTGTAAGTGAACCGACAGTAATGTTCAGTCTTTTTGCGATATCCGTCATCCTGGAACCGGAATCGTTGCCGATGGCCTCAATAATATGCATGTCATTGTTGCTGATATCTTTGAATTTGTCAGTGATAATGGCCTTCTCTTCTAATTCCAATATCTCATGGAAGGTACTGACCAGCATCTTGTTTATCGTATCCCTAATATCGTCCATTCCCTTACACCTACACCATTTCTTCTTCTGCGCTCAGCAACTTTCTCTCCTGAGAAAACTACGAAGGACAGCAGATGCACACAGACTGCGGTCATGAGACCGGAGACTTTATGTTCTGCCGCCAGGTATGCCGGGCATACTCATTTTTATATCTTTTATGATTTTATTCAAAAAAACGGAAAGATGCAACTACTTCTTTTACAGTTTCTATCTTTTTTGCCTCACAGGCCTTTTCTCCACAAAACAGCAGGGCGTCTTCCAGCTCTCCCTTCGCCCCGTGAATCAGGGCATCCGTAATACAATAAGGAGTTGTGGCAGGATGGCATGTATGAATGCAGTTCAGACAATGTATCGGAGGCACGCGGGTTCCCCCCGCCACCTTCTCCATCAGCGCATTTTTGATGGCCCTTCCCGGCATGCCGACCGGACTTTCCACGATCATCAAGTCTTCCTGCTTCGCCTGAATATAAGCCTGCTTGTAACGCTCGTCGGCATCACACTCCTCGGTGGTCACAAAACGGCTGGCCACCTGAACAGCATCCACTCCCAAAGACATGGCGTGTTTGTAATCTTCATGGGTGTAAATTCCTCCCGCCAAAACAACCGAGATATGCCGCTGATATTTTTCCTCGTACTGCCGTACCACGCCCAGCACCTTTTTGACCTCCTCATCATAGGCCTTTGGCGTAAACCTGGTCAGCTGCTCCGGCGTAAAGCCAAGATGTCCCCCGGCCGACGGGCCTTCCACCACGAGAACATCGGCAGTCCTTTTGTACTTTTTATCCCAGTATTTCAAAATTACCTTTGCAGATTTTTCTGTGGAGACAATGGGCGCCAGAGCCACGTCGCTTCCTTCCGTATAAGCGGGAAGATTGGCCGGAAGTCCGGCTCCGGACACGATGATATCCGCCCCCGCCTTTACAATTTCTTTGACATATTCCTCATAATGGTTCATGGCAACCATGATGTTATAGCCGATGATTCCATCCGGCGCAATCTTTCTCGCCTTTTCCATCTCAGAATGTATGGCTCTTTTATTGGCCTCCAGGCTATTCTCGTAAAAATCCGGCTCTCGGTATCCGGGATGAGCGGCGGAAATAATTCCCACACCGCCTTCTTTCGCTACGGCTCCCGCCAGATTTCCAAGGCTGATTCCCACGCCCATTCCTCCCTGCAAAAGAGGAAGCTTCCATTCCTTTTTTCCAATGGTCATTTTTTTTCTTTCCACGATACTATCCACCTCCGTCTTACATGTTTCGGAAGCGTTCATAGCGTCCTTCCAACAATTCTTCCACGCTCTGGTTTAGCATTTTACGAAGAAAAGTTTCCATCTGTTCTTCCAGATTCTCACAGATATCCAGCATGGTGTCCAGCGTGTAAGTTTCCGGCTCCTCAATAATTTTCTCCACAAAACCTGCCCGTTTCAAATCATAAGAAGTAAGCTTCATCACTTTGGCTGCCTTCTGCGCCAGGGAGGCGTCCTTCCATAAAATAGAAGCAAAGCCTTCCGGAGAAAGAATGGAATAAATGGCATTTTCCAGCATCCAAACTTCGTCGGCCACCGCCATGGCAAGGGCGCCGCCGCTGCCTCCCTCTCCAATCAGGATGGAAAGTACCGGCGTTTTCAGGGCGGACATCTCATAAAGATTAGAAGCGATGGCCTCTCCCTGTCCTCGCTCCTCGGCATCCATGCCCGGATAAGCTCCCGGCGTATCCACAAAGCAGATGACCGGACGGTGAAACTTCTCCGCCTGCTTCATCAGGCGCAAAGCCTTCCGGTATCCGTCAGGTCTTGGCATACCAAAATTTCTTCTCAAGTTTTCTTTGGTATTCTTCCCCTTCATCTGGGCGATGACCGTCACCGGACATCCGTGAAAATAGGCAATTCCTCCGCAGATGGCACTATCATCCCCGAAATACCGATCTCCATGAAATTCTACAAAATCATCAAAAAGACCATGGATATAATCTTCTCCCACCGGGCGGTCCTTGGCTCTGGCCAGCTCCACTCTCTGCCACGGGGTTTTCTCCTTATCCCGCTCCGTGGAGATCACCTCTCCCTGCTTTTTTGCAAGCATCTTGGCAGGCAGCCCTTTTTTTCGGTATGTTTCCACTGCGCTCATGCGGTGCATATCCAGAATTTGACACAATACCGTTTTCATATCCTGGCGCTCCACGATGCGGTCGATAAATCCATGCTCCAGCAAAAATTCCGAACGCTGAAACCCTTTTGGCAGTTTCTGATGAATGGTCTGCTCAATAACCCTGGGTCCGGCAAAACCAATGAGCGCCTTCGGCTCTGCCAATATAATATCACCCAGCATGGCAAAACTGGCGGTAACGCCTCCCGTCGTAGGATCGGTGAGAACCGAAATATACAAAAGTCCGGCATCGCTGTGCCTTTTTAAGGCGGCGGAGGTCTTCGCCATCTGCATGAGGGAAGTCATGCCCTCCTGCATTCTGGCACCGCCGGAACAGGTAAAAATGACCACCGGAAGTTTTTCCTTTGTGGCTCTCTCGATACCTCTCGTTATCTTTTCTCCCACCACGGCTCCCATGCTCGCGCTCATAAAACGTCCATCCATAACCATGAGGACAAGTTCATTTTCTCCGATGCGACATTTGCCTGTCACTACCGCCTCGTCCAGCTTCGTTTTCTCCTGCAAATTTCTAACCTTGTCCGGATATTCCCGCAACCGGAGTGGATTGGTGTTGGAAAGTCCGGTATCCCATTCCTCAAAAGAGCCTTCCTCCACAAGAAAACGGATTCTCTTCTGAGCAGGCATCCGCAGATATCCTCCACATTTCGGACAAATGTACAAATTGTTTTTATAATCTTTTTGGAAAATCCCTTTGCCGCATTTGTTACATTTCTTCATCAATCCTTCCGGCGCTTCCGGATGGTTTTGGGCCTCTCCGCTTCTCCGGGGCGTGGTTTTTTTAAACATTTTATTTAGATCCATTTACTCTCCTCCTGCATTTCTTCCAGAACACGATCCATGTAGGAAACGGTAATCTCTCCCTGCTGATAGTCTTCCCGTTCCATCATGTCATAGAGAAAATCAATGTTAGTCGTAATGCCTTCGATAATCACTTCCCCCAGAGCGCTGTGCATCTTGGCGATGGCCTCTTTTCTGCTCTTGGCATAGACGATGAGTTTGGCAATCATAGAGTCATAGTAGGGACTGATGGTATATCCGCTGTAAATCGCACTGTCGATGCGGATCCCCTTTCCTCCCGGCAGATACATATCGGTGATCCTGCCCGGACAAGGGCGGAACCGATGTCTTGGATCCTCCGCATTGATGCGGCATTCGATGGCGTGTCCCTGTATTTTCACGTCTTCCTGCCGGTAAGAAAGTTCCCGCCCATCAGCAATGCGGATCTGTTCCTTAATCAAATCAATTCCCGTGACCCATTCCGTCACCGGATGTTCCACCTGAATCCGGGTGTTCATCTCCATAAAATAGAAAGTTTCGTCCTCCTCCAGCAAAAATTCAATGGTTCCCGCATTGGTATATCCGGCTGCCTTCGCCGCCTGCACCGCTGCCGTTCCCATTTTTTTTCTAAGACTTTCGCTGACCGCTGACGACGGCGCCTCCTCTATCATCTTTTGATGATTTCTCTGAATGGAGCAGTCTCTCTCCCCCAGATGAATAACATTTCCGTAGTGATCCGCCAGAATCTGAAACTCAACATGTCTCGGGTTTTCCACAAAATGTTCCAGATACATCTGATCATCTCCAAAGGCTCCCGCAGCCTCTTTTTGGGCGGTGAGAAATTCTTTGGTAAATTCTTCCTCTCCGCGCGCGACCCGCATTCCTTTGCCTCCGCCGCCGAGAACCGCCTTGATGATGACCGGAAATCCGATCTCCTTTGCCACAGTCAAGGCCCTCTCTGCCTCCGTCAGCGGCTCCTCACTTCCCGGAATCACCGGGACGCCCGCCTGCAGCATGGTCGTCCTCGCCATGGCTTTGTTTCCAAGCTTTGCTATGGTTTTGGAGTCCGGGCCGATAAAGGTAATATGGCAGGCCTCACAAAGTTCCGCAAATCTGCTGTTTTCCGACAGGAAACCAAAGCCCGGATGAATGGCGTCCGCCCCGGTCACGATGGTGGCGCTGATAATCTGCTCCATATTCAGGTAGCTGTCCTTTGCCGCTGCCGGCCCGATGCAGACCGCCTCGTCGGCAAGCTGCGTATGAAGTGCCTCCCGGTCTGCTTCGGAATACACTGCAACGGTCTCAATTCCCATCTCTCTGCAGGCCCGGATAATGCGAATGGCAATCTCTCCCCGGTTTGCAATTAATATTTTCCGAATCATGGTTCTTCTCCTTTATCCAATCATAAATGTAAGTTCTGCCTTCACCACCGTCTTTCCATCTACGGTGGCAACGGCCTCCCCAATTCCCATAGGTCCTTTTACTTTGATGATGTTCGTCTCCAAACGAACTTTGTCTCCCGGCACGATTTTGCCCCGGAAACGACATTTGTTAATCCCGCCGAAATAAGCGGTTTTTCCCTTGTTCTCCTCCACAGACAAAATGGCTGTCGCCCCCACCTGAGCAAGGGCTTCCACAGTCAGCACTCCCGGCATCACCGGCTCCTGAGGAAAATGTCCCCGGAAAAAATCTTCATGAAAGGTGACGCATTTATAACCGACGGCTCGACGGCCCGGTTCCAGCTCCTCAATATAATCCACCAGCAAAAAAGGATGTCTGTGCGGAAGTATCTGCTCTATCTCCTTGATTCCCATTCTCATCCTGTTATCCTCCCTGAGTTTACGTCTCTTTTCCGACTATCCTATGCAAAACAAAGGCTGGCCGTATTCCACCATCTCCCCATTTTTCACATAAATTTCTTTTATTACGCCGTCAAACTCGCTCTCAATCTCATTCATCAGCTTCATCGCTTCCACGATGGCCAATGTCTGTCCCTTTGTGACCGTATCTCCCACCTTCACATAAGGCTCTGCATCTTCCGCCGGAGCGGCATAAAAGGTTCCCACCAGAGGAGACTTCACCACATTTTCCGCCGCCGATTCTTCTTTTTCCATCGGCTCTTTCTGCACCGTCGCCGCCACGGCCTCCTTTGCAGGCTCTGCCTTTGGCTGCGCCGGAATTTCCAGCTTTGTGTTTCCTTCTTCCACTGAAACCTGCGGCGTTGTCTTCACTTCATGCTCCGGACAGCTCATGGCAATGCGGATGTTTCCTTCTGTATATTCAAAGTTAGACAGTCCCGCATCAGAAACTGCTTTCACCAGTTCTAAAATTTCTTCATAGCGCATGATACTCACTCCTCATATTTCTTTACCAACAAGGTGGCATTGTGACCGCCAAATCCCAGAGAATTGGACAACGCCACCCTGACTTCCTGCTTCACCGCACCATGCAGCACATAGTCTAAATCGCAGCCTTCATCCGGCTCCGTGGTTCCCACCGTCGGATGGATGTATCCTTCCTCGATGGTCTTTATGCAGGCAATCAATTCCACCGCCCCGGCCGCTCCCAGCAAATGACCAATCATGGATTTGGTGGAGCTTACTTTCAGAGACGAGGCGGCCTCTCCAAACGCCCGGTGAATTGCCCTGGTCTCAAATAAATCATTGTGATGGGTTCCCGTTCCGTGGGCGTTAATGTAATCGACCTCTTCCGGCGTCACGCCGGCCTCCTCCATGGCAAGCTCCATGGCCTTTGCCGCACCGCTTCCGTCTTCTGCCGGAGAAGTGATGTGGTATGCGTCGCTGGTGGCACCATAGCCGCACACTTCCGCATAAATCTTCGCTCCCCGTTTTTTTGCATGTTCCAGCTCTTCCAAAACGACCACGCCGGCACCCTCACCAATGACGAATCCGCTTCGTTTTTTATCAAAGGGAAGAGAGGCCTGCATCGGGTCATTGGAGGAGGAGAGGGCAGTAAGATTTGTAAATCCTGCCACCGCAATCGGGGTGATACTGCTCTCTGCACCTCCGGCAAACACCACGTCGGCATCTCCGTATTGGATGGCGCGGAGGGCATCTCCGATGGAATGTGTGCCGGTGGCACAGGCGGTCACCACGTTGGTACATTTTCCTTTACATCCCAGAGCGATGGACACATTGCCTGCCGCCATATTGCAAATCATCATCGGCACCAATAAAGGATTTACTCTTTTTGGCCCTTTCGTTATAATTTTTTCATGTTCTCTTTCCATGCTGGAAAGTCCGCCGATGCCAGATCCGATGATGACACCCACCCGGTACGGGTCTTCCTTGCTCATGTCAAGTCCCGCATCTTCCATAGCTTCCGTGGCAGCAACTACCGCATACTGAGAAAAAGGTTCCATTCGCTTGGCCGATTTAAAATCCATCCGCTCCTTCGCCACAAAATCTTTCACCTCAGCGGCAATTTTTACTTTATATTCTTCTGTATCAAATTTAGTGATGGCTCCGATGCCCACCTTTTCTTCTTTGATTCCATTCCAGAATTGTTCCACTGTATTTCCGATGGGAGTGATGGCTCCCATTCCAGTCACGACAACTCGTCTCTTCATGTCTTTCTACCTTTCTTTCAGAGGAAAACCAGACTTTCCTGCTCCCCTTCTTATGAACAAAAATTGAACAACAGTCTGCCGCTTCCTACCTGTTTTCATACCGGGAAGAAGCGGACACCCCGCCGTCTTCTATTACATGACCATTCCGCCGTCCACCAAAAGTACCTGTCCGGTAATATAAGCCGCCATATCCGACGCCAGAAACAGGGCTGCATTGGCGATGTCTTCCGGCTCGGCAAACCGTCCCAGAGGAATCTGTCCCTTTGCCGCTTCCCTAACTTCCTCGGAGAGCACCTCGGTCATCTCTGTCTTTACAAATCCCGGTGCGATGGCATTGGCGGTAATGTTTCTTGATGCCAGCTCCCTGGCCACCGACTTGGTCAGGCCGATAAGCCCTGCTTTGGAAGCGCTGTAATTGGCCTGTCCCGCATTGCCCGCCACTCCGGAGACCGAGGCGATATTAATGATGCGGCCAAATTTTTTCCGCATCATCTGTCTGCTGGCAAACCGGATGCAGTTGAAACTTCCCTTCAAGTTGGTATTTATGACGTCATCAAAATCTTTTTCTGCCATTCCCATCATCAATCCATCCCGGGTGATTCCCGCATTGTTCACAAGAATGTCCAGCCTGCCAAAAGTTTTCACCACGTCTTTGATTAACTGGCCGCAGGCCTCAAAATCCGCCACGTTACAGCGGAAAATCTCTGCCTTTCCTCCGGCAGCCTCAATTTCTTCTTTCACTGCCTGTGCCTTTGCTTCATTTCCATTATAATGCACTGCCACGATGGCCCCCGCCTTTCCATAAGCCAGGGCGATGGCTCTGCCGATGCCGCCGGACGCTCCCGTCACGAGGGCTGTCTTTCCTTCTAACATGCTGTCAACTCCTTTATTCTATCCACAACGGCCTGCAACTCTTCCATGCTGCCGATTTTTAACATGGTCACTTTTCTATCAATCTTTCTCATAAAACCGGAAAGTGTCTTTCCCGGACCGATTTCCACAAAAATATCCACGCCTTCGTCAATCATCAGACGGATGCTTTGCTCCCACAAAACAGAGCTGGACACCTGCGCTTTTAGCAGTTCCTTCGCCTGGCAGATGTCCGTCACCTTCTTCCCGGTTACATTGGTCACATAAGGCACCGTCAGGGGCGTCCACTCCACCTTCTCCAATGCGTTTACAAGCTTCTCTCCCGCTTCTTCTAAAAAAGGAGAGTGGAAAGGGCCACTCACGTTGAGAGGCAGCACCCTCTTTGCTCCCGCCTCTTTTAAGGCCGGCGTCACCGCCTCGATGGCATCTTTTTTCCCGGTGATCACCACCTGTCCGGGGCAGTTGTAGTTGGCAACCGACACATTTTCAAAGGAATCGGTGACTGCTCTGACCGCCTCTCCTTCCATTCCGAGAACAGCTGCCATGCCGCCGGAACCGTCAGGAACCGCCGTGTGCATCAGCCTTCCTCTCTGCCAGATGGTGTGCACCGCATCCTCGAAACCCATGCCTCCGGCAGCCACGATGGCACAGTATTCGCCAAGACTCAGACCCGCCGTCATATCCGGCTTTATTCCCCTTGCCATCAGTTCTTTCGTCATGGCAAGACAGGTTGTCACCAGAGCCACCTGGGTATAGTCGGTACGGTTTAACCGTTCATTTTCTTCAAAACAGAGCGCCATGATATCCATGTCCAGCAACTCTGCGCTTTTTTCGTAAACTTCTTTTGCCAGCTCACTCTGTTCATAAAAGTCCTTTCCCATGCCAGCGACCTGTGCGCCCTGACCCGGATAAAGAAATGCTATCTTACTCATAAAGTCCCGTTCCTTTCAGCAAGGCTTCTGCCTCCGCATTCAATCCTTCCACAATCTCCCGGCAGCTTCTGATTTCCTTTACCAGCCCGGCAATCTGACCTGCCATCACACTGCCGTGAACCACGTCTCCGTCCACCACCGCTTTTCTCAGGCCGCCCAGCGTCAGGCGTTCCAGCTCCTCAAAATCCGCACCTTCTGCTTCCAGACGAAGGTATTCCTGGGTCTGCTTATTTCTCAGGGTACGAACCGGGTGACCGGTGCTGCGCCCCGTCACCTTGCTGTCAATATCTTTTGCCTTGATAATTTTGTTTTTGTAGGCTTCGCTGGCAATGGACTCTGCGGATGCCACGAAGATGGTTCCCATCTGCACCGCTTTGGCTCCAAGCATAAAAGCTGCGGCAACGCCTCTCCCGTCAGCGATGCCTCCTGCGGCAATCACCGGAATGGATACGGCGTCCACCACCTGAGGTACCAGAGCCATGGTGGTGGTCTCACCGATGTGGCCGCCGGATTCTGTTCCTTCTGCTACCACGGCGTCGGCGCCGGCTCTCTCCATTCGTCTGGCAAGGGCTACGCTGGCTACCACAGGAATGACCTTCACCCCCGCATCCTTCCACATTTTCATATATTTTTCCGGACTGCCCGCTCCGGTGGTGACAACCTTCACCCCTTCTTCCACGATGACCTCGGCTATGGCGTCAGCCTCCGGGTTCATGAGCATCAGGTTCACTCCAAAGGGCTTGTCCGTCATTGTTTTTACCTGCTGTATCTGTTCCTTTACCCAGGATGCCGGAGCGCCACCGGCTCCGATAATGCCAAGTCCGCCGGCCTCTGACACGGCCGCCGCCAGCTCGCTGGTGGCCACCCATGCCATTCCTCCCTGAATAATCGGATATTCTATTCCAAAAAGCTTCGTGATTTCTGTTTTCATATCATTTTACCTCTTTGCACCGGACGCATCCCGCATCCCTTTTCCTAGACAAGCTGCTTACTGATGGCTCTCGATGTAGTTGACGATATCCGCCACGGTGTCCATACCTTCCAGCTCCTCAGACGGGATTTCTACGTCAAACTCTTCTTCCAAAGTCATGACCATCTCGAATAAATCCAGAGAATCAATATTCAAATCGTCCTTGAAGGACGCCTCCATCGTCACTTTTTCTGCCTCCACTCCAACTTCTTCTACAATTAACTCTTTAATTCTCTCGAACATGTTTTTTCTCCTTATTTTTTGCTAATTTCTACTTTTACAAAATTTATATGTAATCCGGCGATGCACCTGGCGCTGACAGCCTTATGCTCCCTCTGCCTTTCACTTTATGGGCAGCAAGAGACACCGGAAATTACCACTCAGTATAAAAACCACCCCAGGTGAGGCCTGCGCCAAATCCTGCCAGCACCAGCTTCTCTCTCGGCTTTATCTTTCCTTCCCTGCTCATCTCATCCAAAAGCATAGGAATACAGGCCGAAGAAATATTCCCATTTCTCATCACATTCATAGGAAATTTCTCCTCAGTTTGTCCCAGCCGCCTGGCAATACCCTCAATGATCCTCTTGTTGGCCTGATGCAGTACAAAGTAATCAATCTCTTCCACAGAAACTCCCTGTTTCTCCAAAACCTCTCCTATGACTTCCGGCACCTTCTTCACGGCAAACTTAAAAATCTCCCTGCCGTTCATGCGGTAATACTCGTCAAAAGGAACTTTATGTTTTCCATGTCCCACGCTACAAGTAAGATGATGTCCCTTGCTGCCGTCGGCGTGCATGATGCAAGTCACTTCCAGCTCCTCCGGCGGACACTCCATCCGAAGCACCGCAGCGCCTGCTCCGTCTCCAAACAAAATACAGGTGCTTCTGTCACTCCAGTCCACTCCGTTAGACAGGCTCTCACTTCCAATCAACAGAGCGTTTTTAATCATTCCAGCCTTCATCTGACCGGCAACCATCTGATATCCGGTAATAAATCCACTGCAAGCAGAATTGATATCCAGAGCAGAAGCATTCACCAGACCCAGCTCTTTTTGCACCTCGCAGGCCACGCAAGGAAGCACCTGCTCCGCCGATACCGTGGAAACGATGACCATGTCAATCTCTTCCGGCCTCATCCCCGCATCTTCCAGGGCAATCCTTCCCGCCTTCGCCGCCATGGACGCCACCGTGTCCTTCTCGGCAATATGCCGGGTCACCACGCCCGTCCTCGTCTGAATCCATTCATCCGAGGTGTCCACCATGCGGGAAATCTCAAAATTATCTACTACCTTCGGGGGTAAATATGAACCTGTCCCCGCAAACTTTATAAACATATCGGTCCTCCTGGCATACTTCGCAGAGAAATATGCGTTTTTCTTTGATTTCTAAGATATTTGAAAGTAAAATATTTTGAAATTCAAACTATTTGAGTATAAATATATCATAACATTTTTGGAAGTCAAGTTTTTTTTTTCATACAACCAAATCAGATTTATTATTTAATCAAATATAATTATTTTAAAACTATATATTTATCGCAGAATTAAGGGGTGTATCGCTGAGCCATCATCGCAAAGACCATACTGGACAAATTTTAAAAATCATATTATACTTTTCTCTACTATTAAGATAGCTCACATAGTAACAGAAAGGAAATTTTATGAAAACAAAGAAAAAATTCCCCAAGTATCTATTGATTCCGGTTCTTCTTGTTCTGGCGGGACTTTATTATTACCTCGCTCTTCCGGCCATCAATATCCACAACGCTTCCATCTGGAAGTTTTTGATTGCCATACCGATATTTTTATTTCTTATTTATACACTTCCCAGAGTGACCTTTACCGGGGACAAGATAAAACCAATCAAACTGAACCAGCTACACAAAACTCTGCCTTTTAAGCTCATGGTTTCTGTTATCGTCTTGCTGGCCGCAGTGTACGCCGGAGGCACGCTGCTCTCCTCCCCCGTCATTAACGCTTCCAAATACCAGAAGCTTCTCACTGTGAAATCCGGAGAGTTTTCCGAGGATATCACCCAGATTTCTTATGATCAGATCCCTCTTTTGGATCGCTCTTCCGCAGAAATTCTCGGAGACAGAAAGATGGGAAGTCTGGTGGATTTGGCCTCCCAGTACGAAGTGGCGGACATATACACCCAGATTAACTACAATGACAATCCGGTGCGGGTTACGCCGCTGAAATATGCCGGTATCATCAAATGGTTCACCAACCGCAAAAACGGTATTCCAGCCTACATCAAAATTGATATGGCTACCCAGGAAACAGAGCTTGTCCGTCTGAAAGAAGGAATGAAATACACACCTTACGATCATTTCGGAAGAAACTTGCTTCGCCATCTTCGATTCAAATACCCTACTTATATGTTTGACAACATCAGCTTTGAGATCGACGAACAGGGAACCCCTTACTGGATTTGCAGCACAAAGAAATTTAACATCGGCCTTTTCGGCGGCCAGACCATCGGAAATGTTGTTATCTGCAACGCTGTCACCGGAGAATGTGAGGATTACAAGGTGGAAGATACGCCGACCTGGATAGACCAGGTGTACTCTGCCAATCTGCTCATCAATCTGTATGACTACTACGGAACTTTAAAACACGGCTATTTTAACAGTATATTGAGCCAGAGGGACTGCCTGGCCACCACCAACGGATACAATTATCTGGCCATCGACGACGACGTGTGGGTGTACACCGGCGTCACCTCCATCACCAGCGACCAGTCCAACGTAGGATTTGTTTTGATGAATCAGCGCACCATGGAGACAAAATATTATGAGATTGAGGGGGCCATCGAGGACTCTGCCATGTCCTCCGCCGAGGGTAAAGTACAGCATCTCGGCTATCGGGCCGCCTTCCCTCTCCTTCTTAATATTGATGGAGAACCGACCTACTTCATGGCGTTAAAAGATGCCTCGGGTCTTGTAAAAAAATATGCCATGGTAAACGTACAAAATTATCAGATTGTCGCCACCGGAGATTCTGTGGCAGAATGTGAAACTTCCTACAAGACGCTCATGAGCGACAACGGCATCGAAACCGAGGAAATCCCGACCGCCGACGTGGAAACCGTCACCGGCGTCATCAAAAAAATCGCCGAGGGCGTGGTGGAGGGAAATTCCCACTACTACCTTCTTCTGGAAGACTCTGACAGGATTTATGACGTGAGTGTGGCACAAAATCTCTCGATCATCCGCTACAACACCGGAGATACCATCTCCCTGGAATACACACCGGGAGAAACTTCCTCCGCCGTCACAAAAATCGTGGAATCAAAATAAAAAGGAGGCCGCCGCGATAAGAACGAACGTTCTTATCGCGGCGGCCTTTTTCATTTCTTCTTTTCATTTTTTCCTTCGGCAAAGCCGTACTCTATCTCTTGAAAGATTTATTCTTTACGTTTTTGATTTTGGACGCTGCCGTCTTGCTTAACATGATTCCATTTGCCTTTTTTGATGCATAGCAGGTATTATTTTTAAAGATGGCCTTTTTATATTTCGATGAAGATAAGGAGACAAGCTGGATTCCCTGTCGCACCCCGTACACTTTATTGCCGGTGACAATCACCTTTGACTTCTTCATCCGTTTTTTGTTCGCCTTTCCCTGCAATGTGATGTTCAATCCGACGGAATAAGACTTATTTTTACGGGTGCTGTACGTCCGCACCACGTTGTTTTTCACAGTCGCATTCTCCGTATTGTAAATCACGCATCCCTCTGCGCTGTATCCAGTCATTGTATTGCCAATCACCGTAATTTTGCCATGATATTTGTTTTTATATTTCTTTCCTTCACTTCCCGCAAAATTCGCACAAAGTCCTCTGCTTCCCTCGATGGTATTGTTCAAAATCTTAATGTTGTCGCAGGTCTGCCCCTCCACATATTCTTTTCCAAACTGCACGAGGGCCGGAGCGGTTTTAGGAGATGCCACGTCAATCTGAAGCGCTTCTTCTACAGAATTTTTATTTTTCTTTCCATACACCTTCAACTGACAATTCTGTACTGTCACATCTTTCATGGCTATCAGTTCAATGCCGTGGGATTCATAGTTCGCCATCACCGTTGCATTTTCGATGGTGACATTTTTTCCATGGTTCAACCTGATGATGGAACCGCTCTCCGTCTCACTGGTTCCCTGCCAGGTTCCACCCTGAATCCACACATTTTCCAGAGAATTATAATTGACTTCTCTTGGCCGGTTGTTGACAATGCCCTTGCCTCCCTGCGTCATCACCAACGTCGCTCCGTCCGCAATGATCTTCGTGTTGCTTCCGACGTGGAATACATTTTCCAGTTCCACAGTCGAACCGGAGGGGATGACAATCGTCTTTTGCTCATCATTGTCACAGAGAGCATCCAGCGCATTTGAATTGACATGACCTTTGGCAATCACACCGGAGCGAGTCTGATAATCCTCCGCACATACGTTCATCACGATCTGTCCTTGTTCATTGTATGTACCTGCCACCCGGTTCCAGCTTCCCATCACTACATCCCCCGCTTGCTGCGCCGATACAGAAAACGGCGTCAGCCACAAAAAAGCGAACAGGCAGCAAAGAGCAGCCATCATCTTTCCTCCCCTTGTTGCATCTTTCTTTCCTTGCATGACAATTTCCTCCTTTTTTATCTTGTTTATATATATTAGAAAAGTCCGGGGAGGGCACTCCCCTTCTCTTTACTCAATAATCGTGCCGGTTTTTCCAAGATAACCATCCAGCGCCTTGTCGATGGAAGTAATAACTACCCTTCTTCCCGTTCCTTTTTCAAGGAAAGAGACACCGGCCGCCACCTTAGGAAGCATCGTGTTGGCCCCAAACTGATTCTCCTTGATATACTGCTTTGCCTGCTCCACAGAAATGTGTTTGAGGGGCGTCTCGGAATCTGTCCCGTATCCGACGGAAACATGCTCCACGCTGGTGAGAATCATAAATTCATCCGCATTTAAAAGTTCCGCCATACGCCCGCTGGCATAATCCTTCTCAATGACCGCACTTGCTCCTTTCAAATCCACTCCCTGTGCCAAAACCGGGATGCCGCCGCCACCACAGGCGATCACCACATGCCCCAGGTCAGAGAGTGCCCGTATGGAATCAATCTCGATGATTCCCTGAGGTTTTGGCGCGGCCACAATCCGACGGTATCCTCCTTCCACCTCAGTGACATAGTTACCGTTTCGCTCTTCTCTCTCCGCTTCCTCCTTCGTCAGAAGTCTTCCGATAATCTTTACCGGCTCCGAAAACGCCTCGTCATAAGGATCCACCATCACCTGGGTGACAATCGTACAAACCGGACGATAGATGCCCCGCTTTAGAAGCTCCGCCCTCATGGCATTTTGCAAATCATAGCCAATGTAGCCCTGACTCATGGCAGAGCAGACGGATATCGGCGCTGCCGTATATTTCTCCCTTCCCAGGCCAAATTCATTCATGGCAGTGTGAATCATTCCAACCTGAGGCGCATTGCTGTGAGAAATGACAATATCCGCCCCCGCCTCCACCAGATTACTCAGTATTCTTGCCGTTTTCTTTGTCGCCACATACTGTTCCGGCAGAGTCGTTCCGAGCGCCCTGTGCCCGAGAGCTATCACTATCTTTTTTCTGCTCATATTCCCCTATCCTTTCTTAACGACTTCTTTTCGACTTCTTCCGGGCTTCCCGCCGACCTTTCGCCTGCGGCCGCACCGCCGGCAGAAGTTCTCCTCCTGTCCGTCTTCGTCTGACGTCTTTTTTATGGCTTTATTGTACCATCTTTTTTTCCGGCTATCAAACGATATCTCCTTTTCGTTTGTGTCAAGTAAACGTTGGCAACTTTTCTTTTGTTTTTCTTTCAAATG
>JAUNJG010000024.1 GCA_030533385.1 Eubacteriales bacterium
ATCAGCAAACCGGTCGTTTTGTTCCCAGAAGTTCTTTAGTATGATGTCTGTTTTTATATGGCTTACCTTGATTTCCCTCTTGCCACCCAAACTATCATTTCAACGTCTTTCCAATCTAAAACGTCCACATTGCAAACTTTTGTTTTGCCTTCCCGTCTTCTAGGTGGACTCTCCTTTCTTTCCAATTTTATATCCGCAAGAAAAACTTTTTCTCTCCCTAACCTTTTGCCTTGTTTCTTCCTGAATGTAACTGTTTCTTGTTTACGAAACTTTTGCAAAAACTATCCATCTTCTCTGCAATACTCCTCCACCTTCTCCATCGGTATTTCCAGCAGCTCAGATATATTCTCCTTCGGGAATCCCTTGCGGTAAAGCTTTTGCACGTTCTCCTGTACTCCGCTGCTATAACCTTCTTCCCTGCATCTCATCTCCAGGTTTTCCAATGCTGTACACACGTTATGCACCTCCCCTTTCTTTCCCTGTGCCATCAGTTCCTCTGACTCCGTTATCTTCCCCACGACTGTCAGCACTTCCGGGCTGATGTACTTTTCCTTATATTTTTCTTCTATTGTTCGGAAGTTGCCGCGGAAGATTTCTCTGGACAGCTCGAAGACCGCCTTCACTTCCTCGTTTTGAAAGCGACATCTTTCGCTTTCTCCCACTTGTAGGAGATGGAGACGGTAATCCACGAACAGCTCCTCCACCTCTTTCGGCATCTCCATAACCATGTCCCGCAGGCTTAGGGGACCGTCCCAGTTTTTTTCTCCGTAGTATATCACCAGAGTAATCACCGGATGCAGGCGATCCTCTTTCCTCATCCCTGACAGGAACTCATCACTGCTGGGACTCCTGCTATTTTTCTCCCTTTTCATCCGCCGGGACAACCCACGACATTCTTTCAGATAGCTCAGCCCGTCATAGAGCATGCTCCTCAATGGCATCGCATAGTGGACGTTCCCCTGGGACTCCAATCCCAGGAGCATGAAATCCACCCCCATGACAGATTTTTTCACCACGTCTCTTATCCGAGCCAGGGACTGCACTTCCCCCTTCAAGCGTATCACCCCAGACACATCCGTGTCCGCCGTCTCCAACCGCTCCGGCACTATCACCGGCTTTCCCCCGAACAGCGCCGCATTGAACACATCAGCAAACCGGTCGTTTTGTTCCCAGAAGTTCTTTAGTATGATGTCTGTTTTTGCATGACTCCCCCTGATATTCCCTCTCCTTTCCTTTTTTAGATTCCTCTGCAAATCATCATATACATACGGACGTTTTGCACATGACTCCCCATCTCCCCATTCCTTATAAAAGAAATAATTGTGTTTCTCAACATGAGTATAACAAAATTGGAAATAATTTACAAGTGTAATCTTACATCTTTCGTTCTATCTCCTCGAAAAATCTGGCATGGAAGTCTCTCGGATGCGCCTTTGCAGTTCATATTTTAACACTTGGAAAATGTCTTTTTGTGCGATCTTTCCTCATTGGAAACGTACGCCTCCAAAAAAACGGCACGGCTTTCGCCGCACCGTTTCAAAAGTGGTTCTCCTTATTCGGAAACAGTCGATTTTACTTCGTCGCTTGCCGTCGTCATTTCTTCCGGCGGTGTTTCTTTTGTATTTTCCGCATCCGTGGTTCTCATATTTGTATTTTCCGTGTCTGCACTTCCCACACCGGCTTTTTCTTCTGGCACACTCTCTTCTGTCGATGGCTTATCCGTCGTTTCTTCTGATGTCTCAGAACTCCCTTCCGTCGTGACAGCTATATTGGTGTTTCCACTGGTTCCTTCGCCAGTTTCCCTACCGGTTTGTGAACTTTCTTCAGTGTTTGTTTCCGATGAACTTTGCCCTGAGTCTTTACCTATCAAAATTTTATTCACATAACGCTCTGATATGGAATCTACAGTTGTATTCTTATTCTCTTTGACTCCCCAGCATATCCTGTCACCAGAATGGTCATTATATGCAGAACTATCACCTTCAATTTTACATTGTTTAATCGTTCCTGTTTCCTCGTTCGTGTCCGCTATCCCTATCACATATCCTTCGCCTCCTATGGTCGTACCAATAACTTCGCACCTTAATACATTTCCGGCATTTACTCTGACTATGCCGATGGCACTTCCATCTTCGGAATTACTTGTAATGGAGGAGCCTTTTACTGTGCAATCTTCCAAATTCCCGCTGTTAGTATCCGTCATACCAACTGCATACATGGCTCCTGTTATGGTTGTGCCATCCACATGACACTTCGACACCTCTCCGGAATTTTCTCTGACTATGCCGACGGCACTTCCACTTCGAGAGTTACTCGTAATGGAGGAGCTGTTCACTTCAGAATTTCCTGTAATCATTCCGCTGTTACTATCCACCAGACCTGACACATTGCCGTCTCCTTGCAACTTAGACTTAGCTCCACTTACACTACAAGTCTCAATTTTTGCTCCATTGATATTTTTTCCGACTAACCCGGCCACACTGACGCCGGCGCCGGTGACAGTGACATCGGTCAAGGTACATTTTTGTATCACACCCGTGTTTGTACCTGCCAACCCTGCAACGATAATGCCTCCTGAGCTATTGCCACTTCCATCATAAATGACCTCCCCCGAAATCATGGAACAATTGGAAATCGTACCACTGTTGGTTCCTACCATTCCACCGATGGCCAAGCCAGAGGTTCCTCCTGGCAAATTAATTTTGAATTTGCCCTCACTATCACTGTCTGCTCTGCAACTCACAGTACATTTTCTTATCTGCCCTTTATTTTCTCCCGACACAATTGCACTGCCGGATATCGAACTGTTATTTTCCAGACAAAGACCGAAAAGAGTTCCACCCTCCGCTATATTTGAAAACAACGGTTTGTTCAAATTCTTAATCGCATATGTAGATTTCGTTGTTTCTTCTATTGTGGATTGCGTTGTTTCTTCACATCCGCTGTACCCGCTACGCAGAGTGGCAGATTGATACCTGTCACAATAGCTTCCTCCGCTTCCCTCCGATTTCGTTCCATGAAAGGTATAGTTTTCTCCAAAATCTATATCCATCTGCTGAACAAAGCTGTAATTATCTGGTAGGTTGCCATCGGCATCTGCCAGCTTTCCCATGTTCACCAGATGTCTGACAGATCGGATTTTCCACGATAAACAGTCGCTTCCTTCCTGGGTTTTCAGCATACCTGTCATAGAACCCTGATTTTCTTCCGGCGGGCTAGAGACGGTGTCGGCAAACTTTGTATTGACGTTAAAAACAGCGACATCTTGATAAGAGCGAAATGTTGACACACCCGTGGTCTGTATTTTCAGAGTTTCCAACTGAGATCCATCCTCTGTCTCCCATGTGAGATAATAAATTTTATATTCGTCACCAAACGCACCCGTTATAACCCCATCATTGGTTTCAGCGATACAGTTTTGTAACGGTTCTTTCTTCGTTCCCGACAGTATCCACGCATGTGCTACCGATTTTTCTTTTGGCAAGAGCAACAAATAGCCGTCCTCTACGACATAGCTTCCTTTCCCCGTCACAAGTCCATTGGCAGGTGCCTCGACCTCATTTGTATTCCCAGTTTTCTTGCTTTGATTTGAAACAGATACAAACTGCCATCTTCCTTCCTCTGTTCTCTGGCAAGTATAACCGTTATAATATACCCTGGTCGCATTTGTGCTATCTTTATTTGTGCTATCTTTTATTTTTTCATAATATACCAGACCTATGGTTTCTCCCGGCAACACCTCATTTGATGTCTTCTCAGCCTCCCAGTCTCCATAATGAACTGCTATTTTCCCCTCTGCGTCAGAGCTTCCTTTTTTCGGATACCCTGTCGTCGTTGTCAGAGGGAACGGGTAGCTATTATTATTGTCCTGACCATAACAATATGTTTTTTCTTCTGTAAGTACCTTATTCTCTTCTATGCCCGCATAATTTGTCTTACTCTCCAACTCGCCATAACTTAAACTCGTCAGCGCCTCCGAACTCTCCACTTCCAACTGCTGGTCTTCCTCCGACTGGGCAAGAAAATAGCAGTTCTTTATCGCAGCGCCTTGGACAGGTTTTAGCCCTTTTGCACCAAAGAAAGCGCCTCGCTTTATCTCCGACGTCGTATTATTTATCGGAGTATCTTCTTGCGTGTTTCCATTTGTCTGTCCAGAAAAGACATTTTCAGGTCCCACCTTCCCTGCTGCATAGCACTCTTCATAACTTCCGTCAGGCTGTTTTCCAATCAATCCTCCGGCGGTATCGCCGTAGACGGCTGCGGTGGAATAACTATATTCTACAGTTGTGTCCTTGCTGTCCACACCAATAAGACCTCCTGCCACAGAGGAATTGCTCTTAAATTCCTCAGAAATCTCCGGTGCCGTCTTATTTCCATCCTCTGCTTTATCCGACAGCGTTCCTGCAACCGATGCCACCCCATAATAGCTGGAAGTGGCGTCCTCCTCCGTCTTACTATACTCTCCCCCTTCGGTATAACCACCAGTATAACAGTGAGAAATCTTCGTCGCAACACCCTTTACATTTTCATCCTTTCGACTGATATGTCCGATCAGGCCTCCGGCTTCGCCTTCCTTGTCCACCGCCGTCGGGACAGAAGCGAAAGAATGGGCAATGGTCACGCCACTCTCATCGTTCTTTTTGTCTCCATTGCAGATGACACCTACCAAACCGCCGGCCACAGGAAGAATTTCCTTCGTTGTATTGGAATCATCTATTTTCTCTACCACAGGAAGTGCGCCGGCAAGTTCTTCCGTTTCCTCCGCTTCCTTCTTCTCCTGCTTTCCTTCATCTGTTTGTCCTTTCTCATTTTCCAAAGATGCCGTCTCCTTCGTAAGGACAACAACGTTCCGAGCTATCTGGTCCGTTCCTTTTAATCCTAAGGCCTCACCATTCAACGCCAGCAGGGCCGCAGATGTGTCTGCCCCGGCGGCTCTTGTATCATCGGCCACTGACTGCGGGGTTGCCACCCCGTTGTCCGAAGACCGCAGTCCCAAAACATTCCCACCGGCATAAAGCAACGTCAGATTATCATTCCTGACCGTTCCCGCCGCCATGGACTGTATCATCTTCTGCAGGTCAATCCGCTCGGAAAGCTTTTGCAACGCATTGTAGGTTCCCACTGTGCGAAGGCTCAGCGCCTGTCCGCCGGCGGTTGGCACCGTTTGTTCAGTCGTCCCACTTCCTGTCTCTCCGCCTGCACTCTCAGTATTTCCTGTCCCTCCACCTGCACTCTCAGTA
Organism: Eubacteriales bacterium; assembly: GCA_030533385.1. GTDB lineage: Bacteria > Bacillota > Clostridia > Lachnospirales > Lachnospiraceae > Anaerobutyricum. The sequence goes on from JAUNJG010000024.1 coordinate 5,241, forward strand.
TTTTCTTCCTGTCCGCCTGCAAAAATATGTATCTGCTCATCCAGGGACACGTCCCCCAGACGCTGGGCAAGGTTACTGTTATTGCCTTCGTTTTCCTTTATTATCAAAGCCGCTTCTTTATAGTACGCTCCGGCCGTTTTCTCTTTCGTACTCTCGGTGGATGTTATCGCCGACAGTTTCCCGGCGATTTCTTCTTCATAAGGCCTCTTCACCTCGTTAAGAATTTCGTCGCCCTCCATGTAAACGGCACATTCTTTGAGCGTACCTTTTTCCAAAGCCAAAAGCCCCGCCACGCCTCCGGCGCTTCCTCTGTTAGACACGGTAACTGTCGGGTTCAGAACTGCAATATCCGTCCCGTCAATGATACTGTCTTTTATCTTGCCAAAGACGCCGCCGCCATAGCCATTTTGGGTGCGAATCTTCGGGCTGACTATCGTGGTACTTGTCACGGTAATCTTTCCCGCCTTCACCGCTGTTCCAAGAATGCCCCCGGCACTGTTGTTTTTCGTGGTCACCGTCACGTCCATAACTGCGATATTACTTCCTTTTAATTGCTCTTCCGGTAATGCATCGCCGCCTTCCAGCCGTCCGACAACTCCCCCGGCGCTGTTGTTTTTCGTGGCGACATCGACTTTCATCACGGTGACTTTCTCTCCCGTAAACTCACCGTTTCCGTTCATTTTTCCGACAACTCCTCCGGCACTTCCCGTCCCGGCCACTTGCACCGTCGTATCGTTCACCATGATATCTGTTCCAGAAAAGCCGCCGTCTTCCAGTCGTCCGACAACTCCCCCGGCGCTGTTGCTATCGGTTTCCACATCCGTATCAGCAATCGTGACATTCTGTCCCGTAAATACGCCGCCTTCCAACCGTCCGAGGACTCCTCCGGCACTTCCCGTTGTAGACTTCCCTTCTTTCTTTGTGGATATCCGATTCCTCTTACTATTATCCTGGCCCGCCTGGGCAGCGATTGTCACATTCTTCACAGTCAGCGAACTGCCGGACAACGCCTCGCCGAGAATGGCACCTGCCGCATTATTTTCGGCGGTGACGTTGATTCCTTTGATATTCACATTGGAGACGACGAGATCTTGCGGTATCTTTTTTTCCGTCCCCTCGCTCACCTCAGTCTTTTCAAGTTTTGCAAACAATCCGGCCGCCGAACCATCTTTTTTTGCTATCGTAAAATTCGACAACGTCTTTCCGTTGCCTTCATATTCCTCGATGGACTGATTGGTGATGGCACAAAAAGCATTCTCGCTCAAAACTTGATTGATTGCTGCACCTCCTACCCCGATTCCAAATTTAGATTCTCTCGTGTAGGCACTATCAACCAAGTTCTTCCAGTCTACATCCTTCGTCTGCGATACCTTTTTGACAGCGTTCTCCCCCTCCGTCGGCACATTGGACACGTCCGCACTTAGATTTTGAAGATGACGGGCACAAGTTACCACTGCTTCCAGTCCAACCTGTTTCGGCGCTTCCCCTTCTGACTGGGTTTTCATGACGGGAACCACAGCTTCATAGAGGCTGTTGGTGTACTGCTCTGCAACCACCGGAGCCGCCAATTGTGTCGTAGCGCTAATTTTAGCAGAAATAATCAGGTCTTCCCCGGGAATAAATCCCTGTATGCCCTCGCCTGACACATCCTGACTAAACATATCCGCAAAATGTCCTCCGCTTCTCGTGACATCATCTAAAGTAAGCTGGTATTCAACCTTACTGTCCCCTTGGGAGGAAACTGCGCCTTCTGGTATTGTCTTAGGAATCGTTTTCTCAATCGGATTTCCCTCTCCATCTTTTTGAACATAAGTAAGAGAAATATTGTTAGAAAACCCATCCTTATTTCTCGCAATCTCCGCCTTTGCCTTGCTCGTCCCCCCGGTTATCGTCAAGAGCAGATTGGTGTCCTCATTCTCGTCTGTAATCTTCACGATAAGTTTCTCTCCATTTTCCACGGTAATCTTAGGCGCCTTCAAGTCGCCTGTCGGCAGACTGTTCGCCGCGGATCCGCCGTAGTAGCCGATGATGAGAGCATTCGGATTTTCCGTCTTATTCTTAGGGTCTTTTCTCACTTCCTTACTTGTGCGCCCTTTTACCTCTCCCTTATTGAGCGGCAAAATATCTGTCCCATAGCCTAGCTTTTTTGGTTCTGTCGTTTTTTCTTCCAGCGTGTAGAACACCCCGTACACTGTTCCGGTCTTTTTGTTATACTCAATGACATAGGAACCGCCTTTCCGCAAATCTTCATCTACAGAACCGAAGGGAAGCATCTCTCCGAGAGCCGTTGTTTTAAAAGGGTTTGAGTCAGCGTTGGCTTCATCGCCTTTATTGTAAATGAGATAACAATAATCACCTTGATCCCATGCCTTATTCTTAGGAAAATCAGACGGCTTTTCGACATCCATGATTTCTGTTCCAAAATATTCTGTTTCCTCATTCTTCTTTAACTTTAACTCCTCCCACTCCCCGGAGGACACTTTTGCCGTCAGCTGGTTCTGCGCCGCCAGATAGATGGACTTGGCCGCAGCATCCGCCTCCGTGATGGCTTTCGTTTTTGCATATTGCAGCACAGACAGGCCTCCGAGAGCCAAAAGAACAGACAAAATCCCTATGGTAACCAAAAGCTCCGCCATCGTAAATCCTTTTTGATTTCTCATATTCCATCCTCCTCTCCCGTCAGCTTGCCGCCGCAGAGTACGGTTTTTTCATCGTCCGCAGGCGCCCCGTTTTCAGGGTCTCTTCCCCCGGTTTTTTCGGCGCCTCGCTCTCAGCCCCGCACCGTCATTCCGTCCCTTCTGCCGCTCCGCCGCCATAAGAGGCCAGGCCTGCCGCCTTCGCCTCATCGCTGATTCCTTCATAGTAAACCACGGTGACGTTGGCGTGAACGCCGGCCACCCCTGCGGTTCTATTGACTTCCACAGCAAAGGAAATGTCCTTGAGCAGACATTTGTATTTGCCTTTTTGCAGTTTTTCCAAAATTCCTCTCGCCATGGTATAATTCGGCACAGAAAAATTCAGATGAATGTTTCTCCGAACGACGTTCGCATCCATGGTCGGCTCATCAAAAGTTATCTGATAATCAAGGGTTTCGCCCATCAATTCATAAAGTTCGTGCATTTCATTTTGCAGGTTATTGTAGTCGGCGATGAGGTCTCTCGTCCTCCCACTGTTTTCCGCAATGACCCGCTTCATATTTTCAAGCTGCCCCCTCCGGGCATTGGCGATGTCTAACCGCTCCTCCAAAATCGTGATGTCATACTCTTGCACCATATCGTTGATGGGTGTCAACACAAATAGATAATAGCAGCCCGCAAGCCCGATGCAAAGTATGATGACGGCAAGAACCATGAGCTTTCTATTCACTGATTTCATCTTCGCCCGCCTCCTCTGTCAATCCTTCCAGGCCTTCCGCCTCCTCTGTCAATCCTTCCAGGCCTTCCGCCTCCTCCGTCAATCCTTCCATTTCCTCATATAATAAATCCGTCTCCGTCTTCATGGTCATCACGATGTTTGCCGAGGTCAGTCCCGATGACGCCTCAGTCCATGCATTGAGCACGGTCACCGGATCCATGTCCTCCTCCTTAAAGCGCTGGACGATGTCCGACACCTTCTGCAAGCTGGTGTTGACCACCGTAATCTGAATCTCCTTGTCATTTATCGAAAAAGAGGACATGTCCGCCTTGTCAAGAAGACACCGTTCGATGGTCTTTATCAGATCAATGCGGTCCATCAAATCTCTCTCCTCCACCGGAATCAACGTCTCGTCATACTGGCGGTAGGACGCATAAATGTCGTCGTACTCCTCCGCCGCCTTCTCCACCAGCTCCACCTGGGTTTCCAGCTCCAGATAATCTCTTTTTGCCTGCCAGGCAACCTGCCAGCGGTCCCAGATGCCAAACTTTAAAAAGGCGAGCAAGAAGACGAGGGCCACTATGACAATCGCCAGTTTCTTTTTGCCGGACGCAGAACTTTTGTCCTGGACAAAATTCATCGTCCGCTTTTCAGGATGCAGCCATTTCTTACTTTTCATTCTCGTTTCCCTTCCTTCTTCCGCCCTTTAATCCCAGGTCACGCCGATGGCGGCGGAACCATAAATAAACGGATTTTTACTCTCATACATCCCCTCAAACAATTCATAAATGCCCCGCACCTTCGTGGCGGCGGCATTCTCTATGGTCTCCAGCAGCGGCTCCACGCCGGCGCCCCTGCCACAGCAGTAGATGGCACTCAGGCTGCTCTGACCGTAAGAATAGCTGAAAAAGTTGATGCCTCGCATGATTTCCACAGTCATCCTGTCATAGACCATGTGACAGGCCTCCGTGCGCAAAATGTCCAGACGGTTATCGTCAATGTACGTCCCGGCTTCCTTTGCAGAGATGCCCATGGAATCCGCAATGGCCTCCGCAAGCACTCGAAGCCCGGTGTCAATCTGCTTGATTACCTCGTACTTCCCGCCGACGAAAATACGCATCTGGCAACTGTCATACCCCAGATTCAGCATGACAAAATCCTGGTCCATCTCCTCCAGGTTATTTTCAAAATATTTCCTCATCATATTCTGGTAGACCGCCGTCTCCGGCATACTGCCCACCATCTTCAAGCCGCAGTCTGCGGCGAGCTTTTCATACTGAGCCACCAGCTCCACGTCGATGGCCGCCGCCAGCAGGTCAAGGAGCCGCTTTCCCTCCTCCTCCCGCCGCCCCAGGATGGCATAGTCATAAAGATAGTTGCTATCTCTCATCACCAGATCTTCAAACTCATAAGGCAGGTTAATCCGCATCTGCTTCGGCGTCATGTCCGGCATGGTCAGCCTGCTGACGTAAGTTTGTCCCTCCGGCAGCACGAAGGCCGCCCGGCTTCCTTTCAGACGGTACTGGAGGCACACGTCCTTCATAAACTCCGTCAGCTGTTCCCAGTCGTCCACCTGCCCGTCCCGCATACACCCTTCCGGGATATGCTCATGGACAAACTTTATGATTTTGTTCTCCGTGCAAAGCGCCAGCTTCGCCGTGAGGTTTCCAAGCTCGATTCCAAGACACTTCTTCATGATGCCCTCCTGTCATTTCCATATGTTCTCCGGCTATGTTCCCGGCTCTTTCTTCTTCCATCTCTTTCATCTGCCCGGCTCCGGATTCCTCTCGCCGTCCGGTCCTTCCCGGCAACAGACACTCTCAAGGCAGATTCCCCCGTCCCTTTCCTTCCTACGTCCCGCCTCTTTCTTCTCTGCCAGCCTAGAAGGCAATGAGAGAAAAATACCAACGGGTGACCGGCTCTCCGATGATAAGCACGAGACAGGCAGCGGCCCCGATGGCCGGGCCGAAGGGGATGCGGTTTTGCCTCGTCCCAAAGGAGAGGGCCAGTCCGAGGAGGCAGGAGAGAAACAAAAGCAGCAGTCCCTGCCACACTCCCACATAAAGGCCCACCATGAAGAGCAGTTTAATGTCCCCGCCGCCCATGGTCTCCTTTTTTAACAGCCAGTCCATACAAAGAGCGGTCAAAAGTACCACGCCGCCAATCAGCAATCCGCCGCAAAGGCCTTCTTTCAGGTTCTCCATCACCGAGCCGCCCAAAAAAGGGAGGGTCACTGCCCACCAGAGGATTCCCGCCAGAACAAAGCCGTCGGGAATCTCGTAGATGGAGATGTCCACCATGGAGGCGCCAAGGAGAATGCAGAGCAACACCATGGCCCGCAAGGTGAGGACGGAAAATCCGTAACTTAAAAAAAAGCCCGCAAATCCCAGGGCCGGCAGAACTTCTGCCAGCAGATATCGGGGGGAAATCTTCTCCCCACAATACCGGCAGGCTCCTTTACAGGCAAGATAGCTGACGATGGGCACCAAATCCACAGCTCCCAGCGTGTGTCCGCAGGAGGTACAGTGACTTCTTCCCCTGAACACACTCTCCCCGTGTACCATCCGCCATGCCATACAGTTCATAAAGCTGCCAAAAGCCGCCCCGAGAACCGATGAAAGAACGGTAAAATAAATCATCACTGCCAGATTTTCCACGGTGCCTCCTCCTTCCTGTCCTCTCTTCTTTTTCCATTTTCTTTTCCTGTCTTTTCCATATGAACGGGAATCTCTCCCGGCGACATACAAAGCTTTCTCTTCTTCTGTTCTTTTCTCAGCGGCATCTCGCCGCAGCATCCGCCACTCAGAAAAAAACAGAAGGCTCCCGGCGGAAGGATTACCCCTCTTCCCCTCCGCCGGAGAAAATGTATTATCGTAGCTTTACTTATCAGTTATTAATTTCAGCTTTCTGGTACTGCTTCCCAGCTTATTTTTATGCTTGAGCCAGTACCAGTAGTACCATTTGTATCTATTACAACCTTAACCACACCCTTCTTTGCTGCAACACCTGCATTATCAGTACCACTACCATCCTCATCGGCCTTTCCGGCTGTTTTTGGTCTCTGATTATAGCCCTTAAGACCACTATTAGCTGAGACAACCGCTCCCGAATCGGCGTTATAATAGTATGTTTCAGAACCGCTCTTCTCACCATTCATATACTCCGCTATCGCCGCCGCCTTGGCGTTTCTCACATTCGCCTTATCAGTGTTCAACTTTGCATCATCCAGCTTGCTCGTAAAAATCGGAATGGAAATCATGGCCAGGATGGCGATGATGGCCACAACGATGAGCAGCTCGGCCAGGGTAAAGCCTTCTTTAGATTTTAACTTCTTTGCTATATACTTCCTCATATCAATCTCCTTCTTTCGTCGTTGGTATGTAATATCTTTCTCTATCCGCCCGGTTTTTTCCGGTGCGGGACAGGCGCTCCGTCCACGGAACTCGCCTGTACGTCAAATCCGGGGCCGCTGGGGCATACAGCTCCGGATATCACGCCATTGCCTTTTGGGAGAACCTACATCAGGTCATACATCATGAACATCGGCAGATAGATGGACAGGACGATGAAGCCGGCGAAGGCAGCCATCATCACCATAATCATCGGCTCAATCATCTGAATGGCCTGCTTGGTGGCATTTTCCACCTCGTTGTCAAAATATCCGCTGACGGTCTCCAAAGTGCTGGTCAGCTCTCCCGTCTCCTCCCCGATACTGCACATTTCCTTTAGGGTGTCGGGAAAGGTGGTGGTTCTTCGCAGGCAGTCTCCGAAGCTCTGCCCGCTGTACACATCCTCCACCATGTTGCTCACATCCTGGCGCATGGCCCGGTTGTCCAGCACCCTCGCCGCAATCTCCAGGGCGTTGCCCAAAATCATGCCGGATCGGAGGAGGGTATTCATGGTGGAGGCAAACTGGGCGCTGCCGCTCAGCAAAAAAATCGGCCCGACGACGGGGAGTTTCAACTGAATCCTCCCCCACAGCAGCCTGCCCCGCCTCGTCTTTAAGGCAAACCGCAGCGCCAGAAAAATGGCGCTCGCCACCACCGCAAGAATCCAGATATAGTGGCGCATGAACTCGGAGAGGGCGATGAGCATCTTCGTGATGCCGGGCAGCTCCCCTCCCAAATCCCGGAAGGTGGCGGTCATGGTCGGCACGACGAACATCATCACCACAATCAGCACCACGATGGCCACAATCAGGACGAAGATGGGGTAGGAGAGCGCCTGCCGAATCTTCTGCCCGGTCTTGTGGGACTTGTCGTAATAATGCTGCATTTCCTCAAAAGCATATTCCATGTTACCGGACAGCTCCCCCGCCCGGATGGTCTCGATGAAGACGGTGGGCAGTCCCTTGTAGTTTCTCTGAAAGCTGTCGGCGATTCCGACGCCCCGCCGGATGTCCTCGGCGGAGTTGGTCAGCATGGACTTTAGTTTTTTATCTTTAATCTGGCGGCTTACCAGCAGCATGCACTCATCCACAGGCATACCCGACTTCAATATGACGGCGCACTGGGAACAAAGGATGACAAGCGCCTTTTTATCCAGCCTTTTTCCGCCGATTTCCATCTCAAGGAAGCTGTCCGCCGCCTTCTTTTTTCTTATGGATAGGAGGATGGGGTATCTTCTTTTTATCTGCCGGACGGCCTCGGTCTCGTTGTCGGCCTCTATGGTGTCAGAAACCTTCTTGCCGTCTTCGTCCAGCGCACGAAATATGTATTCTTCCAAACTTTTGTCACCTGCCTTTTTTCCTGTTTCCAAAGAGGTGGATTCTTTGACCCTCAGGCCTCAACGATGCTGATGGTACGGCACAGCTCCTCGATGCTTGTCGTACCCGCCTCCGCCAGCTCCATCCCGTTTTTAATCATCGGAACGAACCCGGTCTCGGCGATGGCCCGCCGAAGCTCCGCCTTCGGACTTTCATCGGTGATGCAGTCCCGAATCCTCCTATTTAAGGTAAGTATCTCAAAAACCCCGATTCTCCCGTGATAGCCGCTACCAAGACACATCGGGCAGCCGCTTCCCACATAAAACTTCCTGTCGCTGTCCTCCGGGATGCCCACCAGGTCTTTTTGCATGGCGGTCGGCTCCTCCTTCCGGCCACAGCTCGGACATATCTTCCGAACCAGCCTCTGGGAGACGATGCCTCGAACCGCCCCGGCAATCAGGTACGGCTCCACCCCCATGTCCTTTAACCTGTCCAGGGCGGACACCGCATCCTCCGTGTGGATGGTAGAGATCACCAGATGCCCCGTCATGGCAGCCCGCATGGCAATCTCCGCCGTCTCGCCGTCCCGGATTTCTCCCACGCCGATGATGTCCGGGTCCTGCCGCAGTACGGAGCGGAGGGCGCTGGAGAAGGTCATGCCCGTCTTTTCATTGATCTGTACCTGGGTGACTCCCTCAATCTTGTACTCTACCGGATCCTCCAGCATAATCAGGTTGACGGACTCAGACTTTAACTCCCGAATCATGGTGTACATGGTGGAGGACTTCCCGCTTCCCGTCGGTCCCACGATGAGGATGACGCCGCTGTTGTTGCGAAGAAGCCGGTCGAACCTGGCCTGGTTTTCCCCGTTTAGCCCGATGCCCTCCCGGGTGAGCATATTTTCGTTTTTGGTAAGAATCCTGACCACCAGCTTCTCCCCGAAGATGGTCGGCAGGGTGGACAGTCTCAAATCCACTTCTTTGTCCGCCACAATCATGGCGGCCCGGCCATCCTGGGGTACTCTCCGCTCCACCACATCCATGCCGCCGATGATTTTAAAGCGGGCGAACACCGCCTGCTGTAAATCCTTGGGGATGGTGAGTATCTGAACCAGTCTTCCGTCCACCCGGATTCGGACGCTCACCTTGTCCTCCCCCGGCTCCACATGGATGTCGCTGGCACGCTCTGTCACGCCCCGCTCTATGATGGAGTTGACCAGGCGGACAGTCGGCGAGGCCTCGTCGTCCTCGTCCACGTTCACCGCAGTCTCCACGTCAAGCTCCCGCACCCTCTGGGACATCTCCGCCATGGCGCGGACTGCACCCTCGTTTTCATATAGGATATTGTAGGCTCTGCGCACCCCGGCGGAGGTGGCAATCGCCGGAATAATCTTCCTTCGCACAGCGGCCCGCACCGCCTCGATGGCCATGAAGTCCAGCGGGTCCTCCATGGCAAGAACCAGTCCCGCCACGTCCAGCCGCACCGGAATGACCCGGTACTTCTTGGCCAGATTCCCCGGAAGGATGTTGACCATCTTCGGGTCGATCTGCTCTTCGGACAAATCAATAAAGTCAATACCAAGCTGGGTGTGCAGGGCGTGAATCAGACTGGCCTCGCTGATGAAGCCATGCTCCATGAGCACCGCTCCCAGACGTTTGCCCGAACCTTTCTGGAGCTTTAGCGCTTGCTCTAGCTGCTCCTCCGATATGGCGCCGGCATCCGTCAATATCTCTCCTAATCTTTTGTACGCCATGTGTCGTCTCCCTCCCTGCTGTCATTTTCTCTTTCGTTTCCTGTCTTTTCCCTTCCCGTCATGCAACCGGAGTTAAAAGGCCGCACACCCTCTCACAGGGCGTTGACCGGGCGCACCTTAATCTCCTGAGAGGCGTAGATTCTTCCTTCCCTCTCGATGGTTATCTTGCAGGTAAACAGTTTGTTATCTTTGTCATAAGTAAAGCTGGTTTTTGGAACGAGGCCGTTAGGACAGGACTTTTGGGTCATAAGACCGATTTTATCATCCTTCCCCAGCGCCTTATAATATATCAGATCCTCGGATCCAGGCCCACAGAGCGTCATCTTGCACCCTCTGTCCACGCTGTCAAAAGAAATCTGGGTATTATCAGAATCTATCGTCACGGTGGAGGGATCTGCCGCCCTCAGCTCTGCCGTCACCGCATGAATCGCCATGGACAGAGCAACCTGGGCGTCCGCTTTCAGCACCACCTTATGCCAGGCATCCTGCACGACGCTGACGCCGCCGCCCACCACCCCCGTGAGCATGGCAACCAGAAACATGGCCAGAAGCAGCTCCACCATGGTAAATCCGGAGGAGGACGCCAGTCTGCGGCGCAGGGCGCCTTTTTTGCTTTCGCCCTCACAGGGGAGGCCGCGGTCGTCCGCCTTTCTATTTTTCATCATAGAGCGCCATCCCCCCTTCTTCGTAGAGCTGAATCGGTATCTCTGTCGTCGCTGTCGTCGCCTCGGCGCCGGTGCTACCCTCCGGGGACCAGGTCACCGTCAGCTCCCCCTCCGTCGTGGTGATACCGGTATTTCTCTCTTCCAACTGATTGATTGCCTCATAGTCTGTCCCCGCCTTTTTTGCGCCATCGGCGATCATCTTCGTGGAGGTCTGTATCATCACCGATAAAATCAGGAGGGCCATCCCGCCGAGAAGACAGGCGATGAGCGCCTCCGCCAGGGACTCTCCCCTCCGGCTCTTTAATTTTTGCAGCACTGTCTTTTGGTTCATCCCATCCCTGCTTTCTGTTTCCTCTCAATTTCTTACAGTTCTTCTCCCGGTTTCCTTCCGGCTTCCCTGCGGTTTTCCTTCCATCTTTCTTATCTTTTTATTATGTTATTATGTTTTTCGTTTTCTTATTTTTTTCTTTCTTATTTTCCTTCTTTTCTTATTTTCCTTCTTTTTCGTCCCGCCTTCCCGGCACATCGGAGGAAACCACCGAATTTAGCGAACCTTTCTCAAAGTTCCCTCTCCCCAGCGAACGGTCCAGACGGTTCTCGTATACTTCTTGCCGTTCTCATCCATCAGGTCTTTGTCCTCATGGAGGCGGGAAGCCGCCGGTATCTCTATTTTATATTTCATAGTCTGCTCAATAGTCTGCTCAGAGTCAGCAAGCTCTATGGACATACTGTAATCCTCATTCATAGTACAGGAGGCGGTGACAGCGAGGGCGGGCTTGCCCGCCACGGACAGCTTCAACTTATAATTCTGCGCTGCCTTTTCCTTCACATTCTGCGCTGCCGCTAAGAGGAAATCTCCCAATTCTCCCTGAGGCTTTATCTCAGATACTATCTCCTCGGTGCTTCCTTCTTCCTGACCAATCTTCGTAATCTTTTCCAGCTCCTGTCCCTGAAGCTGCGAGAGCAACACCCTGCCGGCAGAGGAGAGGCTGTACTCTGTCTGCCGTTCCTTTTTGACTCCCACATCCTTTCCCGACGCCGTTCCCGCTGCCGACAAAATGACAGCGCCGGTCACGGTGCACATCATCAGGAAAACGAGGGCGATGGCGAGGGAAGCGCCCGCTTGACTTTTTAATTTTTTTAACATCGCTCGTCAATCAGGCCTCCTTCTCATAACAAAGTTTGACGTAATTTCTCACCGGCCAGGCTGACGAAAATCTCCGTCCGTCCGGCCAGGTGGAGTGACGCCCCTCTGGTTAAGGCTATTTTATTCCAATTCCTCCCCGATTGTCAATATGCTAACGACGAATCTTGTCGGTTTTCCTGCCGTCCTCTTTCCCACGGCTTTTTTCCGTTCCATCGCATCTTCCGAAGCGCCTCTTTTCCTCGAAAAGAACTCCAAAAACGTCATGGTTTGCACCGTCCGCACGGCTCGTAGCCCTGGGCAATCAGATCTTCCCGGCTCCCTTTGTAATACTTCCGGTTTTGTCCGCTCATCTCCGACAAGGAGGAGCAGTTCGTCCTGTGAAACTTCCCGGTGTTTTTATTGAGAACGTACTGTTCTTTTTTATTTTCATCGTCTTTTGGGGAGAAGTCTTCCTGCCTGGCACTCCTGCCCGTCTCGTAATCTATCTCGATACCCGGCTGTACGTTGTAGCAAAAGACGTTAAAGCAGACGCCCTCTCCCTCGTCCTCCACCGAGTAGGCCTCCATCAGTACCCCTCTCGCCACCAGGTCATCCCCCTCAAACATCGGGGTCACCCGGTACATTACATGGTTGTCGGTGTCATCCACATAATCTGCCACCTCATTTTCATAAGGAAGCATCCCCTCCACGTTCATGTAGCGGGTTCCGGTAATGAGGTTTTGCTCATTGGCATTCTCCCCGGAGAGCTGGTAACCGATGAGATGACAGCGATTATAGAGGTAGTTTCCATCTACCAGGCCGACGTACTTGGCCTTCTGCCACCCGCTGGGCTTCACGCTTCCGATCTCGCCCCTCTTTTCCGTCGGCATCAGATCCTGTCCCACGCAGGCCACCGCCTCATCGCAGCGCCCAAGCTCGTCAAGCTCGGCGTAAGACTCAAAACTTTCTTCCGTCAGCTCATCCTCCGAAAAAAAGGGAACGTTCCCGTTGACTTCCACGCTGGCCTCGGAGGTGTACTCCGGCAGCACGGCGAGAATCTCCTCCTTATCCTCCCCGGAGAGCGGAGCCACGCTCGTTTCCCCGATGTGAAAGCCCTGTCCTCCCTCACAGCCGGACAGCAGCAGGCAAAACAGCAACAGCGCTGCCAGCCATCTTCTTTTGTTCATGTTCTCTTCCTCCCTCTTTTTGTCTCAGTTTTATTCTATCACGTTTTTTTGGATGATTCTATCCCTTTCGCACCTTTTCTCCGTCAAATCTTTGACAATTTGACCAAAATCTTTTCTTTTTATTCTTTTTCATTCTTAAATTTATCGAAAAAATACCTTCTCAACCTCTTTTTTTCATCCGGAAATTTTCTTTCCGCCGACAGCAATCCCGGTTTTTCCACGCCAAAAGGTGGAGAAGAACGAGGTCTGCATCCACAGTCTCGGTCTTTCTCCACCTTCTTCGTTCCGTCTCCCCAAGACTTTCCCAACTCGTCAGGTCAGCCTTGCAGGATAAGAAATCCCTCTCATTTTTAAATATTCTTTTCGCTTGCAGTTGGTTCGGCAGTTGACACATTCCCGCCGCATACAGGTCGTTCCGTCACTGATAAAGAAGTCGTTTTTTCCGCCGTATTTTGCCACATACATGGCGACGTCCGCCTCCCGGTACAGGGTTTCCGCCGTGTTCGCCCGCTGGCTGGTGTAGGCGGCGCCGATGCTGACGGAGACATTGCAGTCCGTGTACTGCCCGAAAATCTCCTTTTGTATTTCCTGAATAAAGGTTGACAGTTTCTTTTTCAATTCTTCCTCCCCCATGGCATTGGGCAGGAATACGACGAACTCATCGCCTCCCAGCCTCGCCTTGTAATCCGTTTTTCTAAATTCCCGATCCAGCGCCCTGGCAAATTCCACCAGCAAATCGTCTCCGCTCTGGTGGCCGAAGGTGTCGTTGACCTGCTTGAAATTGTCCAGATCCAGCAGCAGGTAAACCCCGTCCTGACTGCTTTCTTCCAGATGGGTCTTCAATCCTTTTTCCAGCGCCGACCGGTTCATCAGACCGGTGAGCTGGTCCGTGTTCGCCTTCCGCTCCAGCGCCTGCATCTCCTTTACGTCCTGGCTGTTGTCAATGAGCCTTCCCACCGCATGGTCTTCGGCGATATAGACAATCTTTAACTTGTACCAGGTTTCGGTGCCGTCAATGTCTAACAGCACATTGTCTTTTTCTTTGTGGTCTGTCAACATTTCTATCAGCTTTCCGATGCATTTTTTCTCGCTCTCGCTGGTGTAGGTATGCTCTTTTGCCTTCCGCATGAAGCGGTGAATGATGTGTTCTTCCGGGAAGAGGATATGGTTGTTTTGCAGCATCAGCTTGTCTTTTCTGTAGTCGTACTCAAAGAGACATTCGTCGGTCATCATAGAAAACTGGTACAGTCTCTCGCTCTCCGCCTTGCTGCGTTTTAACTCTTTGTTCCTCCGGTACAGGCAGGTGTTGAAGATGAGGAAGGCGGACGTCAAAATCCCCCAGAAAATCCAGTAGCGGAACACATAGAGGACTTCCCCCATGGAGTAGGTGACGGGATGGCTGTTGTTCATGTAGAGCATCTCCCGGCGAACGTCGTTGCCCATGCTCTTGATGAAGCTGTTGACGATGGCGATGAGGCGAGGCTCCGCTGCCCCGGTAAATCCGACACAATATAAGATGGGTTCGTCCACGCCGTAGTCAATGGACAAGTTATCATACAGCTTCGTCTTTCTCATGTAGTAGTTGACGGAGTTGATGTCTAACATGGCACAAAGTTCCGGGTCTTTGTTCAGCACCGTCAGCAGAGCCTGGGTGTTGGCGGACAAATCCTGCCTGTGCTTTGGGTCGCTGTTGCTTGTTTTTGAGGCGGAGACTATCACGCTGTTGCTGGTAAAGTAGGGGAGGGAGAGCTTTAGAACGCAGTCGGCGTTCAGGAGAGCATCGTTGGGAACCGCAGCCACCAGGTCTACTTTTTTCTCATTGATGAGCCTTCTTCCTTCCTCGTAGTTTTTGGCAATCACCGGGTCAAAAGACAGACCGGTCTGCTTGCTCAGGTTGCTGAAAAAAGTCTCTGCCACCCCGGCCGCCTTTCCCTGCTCCACGGACTGGATGGGAGCGTTGCCGTCAAAGAACAGCACCCGCATACTGCCGAGGGACGCCATCCATTTTTTGTTCTGCTCAGATATGCAAAATGCTCCCTGCCGGCTGAAATATTTCGTGTAAAGTTCCGATTGCAGGTTCGGGCAGGCCTGCAGCAGGCTTCCCATGCAGGAATTCATATCCTGGAGCAAATCCGTCCGCTCTTTGTTGAGGATAAAATAATAGGGTTTGGGAGAAAAACGCCCTGCCGCCCGGAAGCCTTCTTCCATGGAGACGTCCATTTGCAGACAGGCGTCTGCCTTCCCTTCCAGTACTGCATGGCACGCTTCTTTTTTCTTTTCGCAGGGAACGACCTCATACTGAAACCCGCTGACCTCCGAAAATTTTTCGAGGGCTGACAGCTTGTCTTCCATGTCCGGACTTACCGCCACCCGCATCACGCCCCAGTTTGCATAATCGTCCTCAAGCCACTCGGCCAGGTCTTCTTTTACTGCCAAAATGGTGTAGGCCATCCCATAAAAGTAGGTAGGGTAGGCGAACTTTTTCTCCATCGCCTCGCTGGAATACATGGCGCCCATCATGTCAATCTCTCCCCGGGAGAGCATGTCCATGAGAGTCTCCATCTGAGTGTCAGCCTCCCCTTCCACCTCCACATATTCCACGTTCCAATTGGTATATTTTGTTAGTTCTGACAAATAGTCTACGGTATATCCTGTCGGATTTCCTTCTTCGTCTTTCTCGCTGAATCCGGCCTGCATGGGAAATCCCACCCGCACGGTCTCCTGGTCTTTTCTCACGGCGGCGTCCGTCTGCCGGGCAGCGGAAATTCTTTCCGAATCCATCATCCCAAGGAGAAACAGATAGAAGAAGAAAAATACCGACACCACATAGGTCTTCTTCATTTTTTACACTTCCTGAATCAATTTTTACAATAAAATAAACGGTTGGTTTTAAGGACAGGACTTGCCTGCACCCAGACATGCACTGCTTCCGCAGTACACCCGGACGCCGTGGCCGAATCATTACATTTTCCTGAAAAAACGTTGGAATCTATATGATTTGTCTCGTCAGAATAGAAAGAGAATACGCAGTCGGAAAAGGCATCCTTCCTGACAGCTCATCCGCAACATGGATGTCCTGCCAAAAACTTCCGGGGTCGAAAAAAGCTCCTGGAATCTCCCGGAGCTTCACATCCACTCTATGTACATGAAAAAAGATGTACCCACTATAACTGATTGATTAACGGCGAGTCCTGCATCCATCTCATCCTCTATGAAATACCTTTCACCTTCTGGCAGGTGGTTCATTCACACGGAGAACGCTCTTATGCAACTGGCTGCCACATCAGATAGATGGAAGGCCCTGTAGTTTTGCGTATTCCTCTTTTCAGAGGATTTGCCCAGAGCATAGAAACTATTCTTCTCTACGCTCATAAGATGTTCATAAGAAAATATTAATACACCTTCATATTTATGTCAATATTCCATATTTCGTTGTCATATATATTTTTTAGATGGTTTTTTTTCGTTTTTGTTCGCCCATTTTTCCATTCCCTCTCTTATTTTGTCAGTCTTTTTATTATATAATCTCTTTTTTATTTTTTTAAATCAATTTTTTCTATTATTTTTTGACTTTATCAGTTATTTTTTGTTTTATACTGATAATTCATGTTCGTTTTTACCCCCCCCCATAAAAAAATATTTTTGATTTCCTATAAAAAATATTGATACCTGTTTTTTGAAAAAACAGACAGTGTTATCAAAACACTGCCTGCGTTTTTTCCCGATAGATGGCATGACGGTTCTTCCCGCCTTTCTTGGCATCGTAGAGTGCTTCGTCCGCCTTCCTGTAAATGTCATCGTAGTTTTCTCCGGGATGGACGAGGACGATGCCGGCGCTGACGCCGACCTGATAGCGGGTGTGATATTCTCCCAGCTTTTCGTTGATATTTTTTTGTACCTCTTCCGCCTTATGTTCCGCCATCTTCTCCTTCATCGGGGTCGTCAGGAAGGCGACAAACTCATCGCCGCCAATCCGTCCCACGATGTCCTCCGTGCGAAACATTGACTTCAGGCAGGAGGCAAAGATTTTCAGCACTTCGTCTCCCACCGGATGCCCCAGGGTATCGTTGATGGTCTTGAAATTGTCCAGGTCAAAGGCCATCAGCACGCCTCCCTGCTTCTCTTCTGCCAGATATTTTTTTACCTGAGTTTCAAAACCGCCCCGGTTCCACACTCTGGTCAGATCATCCGTTCCTATCTTTTCCTCTGATTTGATTAGTTCCTGCTCCAGCATGTTGCGGCGAAGAATTTCGTCGGTCTGGTCAATGATGACGCCCACCAGCTCATTTTCTACCATGTGAATCTGTAATTCCAGGTATTTTTCCCTGAAATGTACGATTTTATTTTCATCCTTTTTGTCGTTCATCCTCTTGATGATGTGCAAAAGCTCCATCTTATGTTCGAGATAATATTCCCACTCTGAATCGCTCATGCCAAACATATGCTGCATCTTGTCGGAGAAGAAATAGTAATTCATGCCAAAGACGCACTCGAACACGGCAATGTCTTCCCCCAGCACTTCCAATATCTTGTCCATCCGCTCTGACTTGTGGATATAGCCCATCTTCAGTTTTTCAATGACCCGAATCAGCTTGTTGATGTCCTCGTTGTTCCCCTCTTCCAGACAGACCTCGTAATCGCCTTCCAGAATACTGTTTAGCTTCGTCTCCATCTCCACAAAATGTTTCAGCACATATTTTTGAAAGCTGTAGCGGATGGCCGCCACCATCGCAGCCAGGGCGAGAAGGAACAAAACAGCGGTTCGCCCCCACTGTCCCATACATTTTGTAATGATATCATGGATGGAACTGTAGGCCAGCAGATAAGAATCTTCCCGCTCTTTTACGACGACAATGCTGTACTCTCCGTTTATCCTCACAAAATCGCAGTATTTTGAGGACGCCTCCTCCAAATACCCGAGCCGCTCCTCGTTGGTCTGCCTCTTGTAGATTTCCAGTCTCTGGTCGTTATTTTTGGTCATGCCTATGACGATGCCGCTGCCCTTTCCGACTTCCACGATGCTCATCTCGTACTCCGTGGCAGCTTCCTCCAACGTCTTTTCTATAAGGCTTCGCTCTGATTTTAATCCCATCTGGGCCGTGTCGGCCTCTATGCAGATAGCCGAAAATTTATCTGAGGAGGAGCGGAGCATCAGGCGGCAGAATCCCGGGTCTTCCCAGAAACCGGCATCCTCGATGTGGACATAGTAGTCTTCCTCCTTGTCCAGCATCTCCTGTAGCCTCTCCTTCTCCTCCTTCAGCTTTTTTCCTATGAGGGAAGCGTTGGTGCTAAGACATATCTTCCCATCGTTGTCATAAACGTGGATATCTTTTGCCGCCGCAATGTTTCTGAGCCGTTCCATCTCTTCTTTTTGTTCCAGATGAGCCTCGTTGCTGATAAGATACTCTATATTTTTTCCCCGGGCAATCCAGACGTTTTCCATCTGCATCAGCTTGGCGTTATAATTGTCCCTGGTCGTCTCCGTGTTCAGCACCACCTGCTCCACAATCTCCGTCAGGTAATCGGCCTCCGCCTCAAAATCCCGCTGCAGCGTTCCCGCGCATAAAAATGTAAATAGGGTTCCTGTTGCCAGCACAAATATGAGAATGAGATTTCTATATATCTTATTCATGGGTGAATCCTTTCCATCTCTCCCCGCTCTTAGTCCGGGCAATCTTCCGGCCTTTTTTTGTCCATCTTGTCAAGGTTGACAGAGACTTCGCCGGGTAGTTTTCCGCCTTTTTATCCATCTTGTCAAAACCGGCGGGGGGCTCTCCTCCGCCGGCATCCGCCAAATTATGCACCGCCGCAAGAACGCCGGGACGTTTTTGTATTTTGCTCCCGCCAGAGCATTTCTTTGTATTCTTCGGCGGGAACCGGACGGGAATAATAAAAGCCCTGTCCCAGATGGCAGCCCCATTTCACGAGGCATTTGATTTGTTCTTCTGTCTCCACGCCCTCCGCCACGAGAGGAATCCCAAGTCGCCCGGAGAGGGTGATGGTGGAGCGGATGACCGACTCCATCTTTTTATCTCCGATTTTATCTATGAATGACTTGTCCAGCTTGATGACGTCAAATTCCGTGTTCGCCAGAGAATTCAGACTGGAAATGCCGGTTCCGTAGTCATCCATATCAACCTGACATCCCATAGCGTGAAACTCCGTCACGATTTCATTCAGGGAAATGCCATCGTCATAGAGGGCGCTCTCCGTAATCTCAAAGGCAAACAGAGAGGGATTTAATCCCATGCTTTCTATTTTTTCTTTTATTTTCTTGGTGATGCCCGGCTTCATCAAATGAACTCTGGAAAAGTTGACGGAGACTCTCGGAGGCCGGATGCCTCCCTCCTCCATCTGTTTCATCTGCCGGCAGACTATGTCCAGCACTTCCTCGTCCAGCCGCACAATCTGTCCGGTTCTTTCGTAACATGGGATGAACTCCCCCGGGGAGACTATCGTTCCGTCTTTCTTTACCCAGCGCACCAGCGCCTCCGCCCCGATGATGACTCCGTCTCTCATGTCATATTTGGGCTGATAATACACCTGAAACTCACCGTTGTGCAGCGCCTCTTTAAAGCCGGATTCCAGCTCCATGTTTTTCACACTCTTTTCCCGCATCTCCCCGTTGTAGATGGCACACTGGTGAATGTGGCTGCTCTTGACCGTGTTCTTGGCAGCCATGGCATCGCTGTAAATTGCCTGCAATTCCTCGTAGCCGTCCATCATGCAGACGCCGATGGAGAGAACGAAGGGAAATACCACCCGGTCTTCTATGTCGGCCTGTACTTTATCCAGAAGGCCAGTCATTTTTTCTTTTGCTTCCTCCTGGTTTTCACAGGGAAGAATTCCGACGAACTGGTCGGAGACGTGGCGATAGATTCTGCCCTCGGGAAGCGTGGAGCGGAACACGTCGTCTATGTAGCGAATGAGCTTGTCCCCGTTTCTTGTTCCGTAGGTGAAATTATAAGCTTTGAATTTGTCCACGTCCAGAGCAAAAAAGGCCATCCGCTCCCTGTCCTCCTTGAGGATGTGCGGAAAGCAGACCCGGAGATATTCGTAATTTCTTTCGTGAAGCAACGGGTCTATGAAAACAGTATTGTGAAGTTTTGTCTGATATTTGTGATAAATTGTCACCAACAGTACCAGTGCCACCAGTATCATGGACCACAAAAATACCATCCCCGCAGACACGCTCCATAGTATCTCGTTGGCGCTCAAAAAAGCATCCTTCTCCTCTATACAAGTCATGACGTACCAGCCGTTGATGCCCAGCGGCTCAAACTGCGCATAGTAAGTCTGATCCTCATAGGAAAATGTGGTGTGTCCTTCCGGCACCACCTCTATCTTCCCGTTGATATACTCCACAATTTTCCGATGATCTTTATTTTTCCCGTAAGACGGATATATCATGGCATATCCATCGGCATCTATGACAATGCTGTACCCATTTCCCTGTCTTGTGTGGATGTTCAGGTTGTCCGCCAGCTCTCCGGTGCGATAATTTCCCACAAGAATGAAGACGATCTCCCCGTCTATCCTGACCGGCATCGTGATGGCATTCAATCTGGTCTTGCTTCCGTTAATGGCAGGAAAACTCTCGGAAATCATCTCCTCGCCTTTGATTGCCTCGTCGTAAGGATAACTATCCTTCACATTTCTGCGAATTCCTGACGCCGTGTACAACTTCCCGTCCAAAGTCAACACTCCTATGTCAAAGAAATCATAATTGTCAGCATATAGTTTTAGCTTTTCCGCAATCAGCTCATAGTCAAAAGTTGGAGATTCCTCCAAAAACTCAGCAATTGATTTGAGCAGCGTCTGCCTGTTTCTCAGCTCTTTTTCGATAAATTTTGCATTTTTCTGGCTGATATTCTCAATATTATTCTCTACGTCCGCATGAATCTGACCGCTGATCTTTCTTCCCATCAGGAAAAGGGCTAAAATCGAAAGGATAAAAAATAAAAATATGGCTATGCCACTCACGGTTTTTCCTTTTTTACCCAGCCCAATCTCCTTTTTTAAAAATTTCTCCATCCCAGCACTCCTCGCTATCCCTTCTTCCCTTTTTTGTTTTGTAGTCTTCCTCATTTTTTATTTTACCTAAATCCGTGAAAAAATACAATGAAAAATAAGAAAGAACCGGCGGACTTTCGGAAAAATCCATGTGTTTTTTGTCATGACTTCCGGCAAATGTCGCTTCGTAGGAGGAGAATGACACCCGCAAACCTTTTTTCCAAAAAAAAGGGATGCTGCGAATCACGATGACTCTACCCTTTTTGCATCACCGTCTCACAGCATCCCTGTCGCTATATGTTTTCTTTTTTCTTGTTTATCTCAGCGCTCCCCGCAGCAGCTTTTTATATTTCTTTGCATTCTTTGCAGGCATCTTTACTTTTACTCTTTTCGGAACGCCCTTAAATGCGTTCTTTCCGATAAATTTTAAGTTCTTTGCCTTGATTTTGATAATCTTCAACTTCTTACAGTTCGCAAAAGCTTTTTTATCTATGGTCTTCACCTTCGCTCCGATGGTCACAGATTTTAAATTGCTACAGCCGGAAAATGCGTTCTTTCCAATCCGCTTTACATTGTTTCCGACTACCACTTTCGTCACATTTTTCTGCTTGGCAAATGCCTTAGGAGCGATGGCAGTAACGGCACATGGCACACCGTCGATAACCACCGTATTCGGTATCTTCACGGAACCTTTTTTCTTCTCATTCGTTCCCGTCACCAACACCTCATTTTTATTACTTACCACCCGGTACGAAACCGCACCGACTGTCTCCGTCACTCCCGGAACCAGAGCGGGCGCAGCTTCTCTCGCCGGTTCTTCCTTAGCAGGGGACGTTGGCACCGCTTTCTGTTCCGTCGTCGGTACTTCCGGTTTTGTCGGTTCTTTCTGCTCTGTCGTCGCTGAATCTTCCGGTTTTGTTGGAACTTCCTGCTCTGTCGTTGGATCTTTCTGTTCCGTCGTCGGTGCTTCCGGTTCTGTCGGGACTTCCGGTTCGTCCGGCGCTTTCACTATAATATTATAACTTCTCTTAACCGAACTATCCCATCTTGATGTGAAAGTTACTGTCGCCTGACCACCATTTTTCATAATGAGCTGCCCGCCATCAGCGGTTTCCTGCACGCTTACCACATTGGGATCGGAGGAGGTAATGATTACCTCTTTGTTACAGTCGCTGGCGTTACCTGGCCAACCCTCAAAATTCAGATACCAATTTTGGACATCGCCCTTCTGATACTCATCTTGATGACTAGAAGAATATATATAGGAATTTCCCTGCTGATACATCACAAAAAATCCCTCTGGAAGCTGGATGACCTTCTCCTCCCCACATATGGTACATCGCAATGTCAATTTATTCTCTGCATTTTTTTCTCCCACCGGCTGGAAGTTATGTCCTGTCCTCACCTCTTTTTTCTGCAAATTGTCACAGTTATCAAGCGAAATCTCATAAAATGTCACAACGTCATCTTTCCATGTATACCAAATCAATTTGCCTTCTTTTACGACAGGCACACAGTCCGACAAATTTCCTTCTTTTTCATAAATCTCTGAGATTTTTTCTCCATCGGCATTAACCTTCGTATAGTAGAGATTCCCTTGTCTTGTCCAAAGTACCATGTAGGATTCATCGGTCAGGGGAACCATCTGAGGCGTAGATGTTGTGCCATCGCCCTCCGCATAGTCGGTCAGCCAGTGAAGTGTCACCTCAGTCGTCTCTTTGTCCACTGCCGCCACAAACACGTTTTTCGTTTTTCTGTTTATATTGTCCTCATCCTGAATGACAGAATTTCCCGCTACAAGGTAACTGGAAGGAGAAATCTCGAAGGCTCCAACTGTGGCTCCGGTTCTGTTTTCTCCGGTGGCACCCGGAAATCCCCTAATAGAAATGACATCACACAGCTCATCCATGGAGTGCGGGGAAAATCTTCCGTCGGACACGTCCCTCTTATATAAAATCAGAGCAAGGGCGCGAGGGTAAGCGTCTCCCTGATCCACTGCGGCAATGTGATTGCCGTCCATGCGAATAAATTGATTGAAGGAATGGCTTACATATCCATGTGTTTCATTCATCACTCCGGTAAATTTGTCTGTCACCTGCATGGTTTTCGTGTCAAGCTGTATGGTCACATTAGCTTGATGTCTTTTTCCATCATCTGCTGTATACATTTTGTGAGATGTGCGGATGAAAAGATACTCGCCGTACATGTCCATGCGAAGGGAACCTGAAGCAAACGGGGTGGTCGTATTCTCGCCATAGAGGCTGGCAGAATCTACTTTTTCCCAGTCCGTCGTGTACTTGGTAATGCGAAACACTTCCACATTATCATTTTCTTCTGTATTCGTCTGTCCCGTCACAATATAATAGGCATCTGGTCCAGCGTAAAATCCACCAAACAATGCCAACTCCTGCGGAACCGTCTTCCTGCTTTGCAGATTGTACTCTCCGTCATAGTATTCTATTGACAGTCCTGATACACTTTGGGCAGATTGTACCCTCATAAATCCACCGTCAGCCATCGGAATCAAATAGGACTTCACCACATTAGCAAAATTAATGGAGCTGTAATCCTGCGCCTCCACATTGCTTCCCTCCATGGCTGCACAGGTTTCTGCCGCTCTTCCATTCAGACTGAAAATGAAAACAGCCGCACAAAACATCAACAGTGCTGGAAGCAGAAACCTTTTTCTCGATTTGTTTCTCATAATCATAATAATCCTCCTTTTCTTTTTTACATTTTTTACAGGCAGGCAACAGCACCCAAAAGCGGACTTTTCCCCTCCGATCACACAAAACAGTCGCGCTCCTGGGGCTTTCCCTTCATGATTTTCTTTTCATCAGTGAAAATCTTCCCCGTCCAAATAAAAATGTATATATATTATAACATGTCATTATGGCATGTGGCAAACAAATTGAAGCATTGGCCTGTCAGAAAATAGCGATAAATACATACGAAATGTGCAGGCTTATCCAGACACTACCTGCCTATACCAATCAAACAGATAGAAAAAATCTCGTTTAGAAAAAAGCAAAAAATGCTGTCACACTAAGTGCAACAGCATTTTAGTAGTCCATAGGGGAATCGAACCCCTGTTTCCGCCGTGAGAGGGCGGCGTCTTA